>URYI01000001.1 GCA_900552055.1 uncultured Eubacteriales bacterium
TGCCCGTTGATTATAGCGCTGACCTTCTGGACGTTGGGAGCCCAATAGGTACGCGTATGCCTGTTGGAATGGCTTACCTTATTCCCCGACATAACGCCCTTTTTGCAAATTTCACAATATTTAGCCATGTTGCACACCTCCTTTGGGTATGTTAAACTTACGTTTATATCTTTAAACAGCGTTAATACTATACCATTAATCACGTTTTTGTGCAAGGGTTTTTTGGTATGAACCTTCAAAAGTTTAATATAATATAAATATAAAGCGGTTTTACAGGCTTATTCCGTATTTGCTTGCAATTATTTAAGTTTTGCAGTAAAATAACAAAAGCAATTATTTATATTTGATTCTGGAGGAAGCGAAGATGGCTATAAAAACTTCTAACGAGCTGGGCAGCATAGCTATTGCGGATACCGTTTTGGCTACAATAGCGGGTCTGGCGGCCATGCAGTGCGCCGGTATTGTCGGAATGGCATCGCAGGGAGCCGCAGAAGGTATTGCCGAGCTGCTTAAAATTGAAAGTCTTACCAAGGGTGTAAAAGTAATTTCGGACGGTGAAAATGTACAGGTGGACATAAATGTTATCGTGGAGTACGGCGTTTCTATGGTAGCGGTAGCAGATAATGTTATAAGCACCGTCAAATACAGCATCGAATCCATGACCGGCCTTATAGTGGACGGCGTAAACGTGTACATTAAGGGGGTTCGCGTCTAATACGCGGCTGATTGGAGGAGAAAGGCTTTGAAAGAGAATAAAATTGACGGCGCTTCATTAAAGGAGTGCATTCTTGCTGCAGCCGCTACGCTGGAAAATAATAAAAAGCAGCTGAACGACCTTAATGTTTTTCCGGTACCCGACGGAGACACCGGTACTAATATGTCTTTAACAATGAAATCGGTAGTAAAGGAAGTTCAAAGCGTTACAGACATTACCGTAAAAAATATTTCTGCGGCGGCGGCTAAGGGCGCGCTTAAGGGTGCGCGCGGGAACAGCGGCGTTATATTGTCTCAGCTTTACAGGGGCTTTGCCGTGCCTTTGGAAAAATGCGAGCTTATAGACAGCAATACTCTTGCCGCAGCGCTGCGCAGCGGTGTGGATATGGCCTACAAGGCGGTTATGAAGCCTAAAGAGGGCACTATTCTTACCGTAGCGCGCGTTATAGCAGAAACCTGCGTAAACGCTGCAAGAGCAGGCAAGGATATATATGAGCTGACTGATATAATGGTAAGCAGCGGAAAGGCGATACTGAATAAAACGCCCGAAATGCTTCCCGTGCTTAAAAAAGCCGGAGTTGTGGATGCGGGCGGCCAGGGCCTGCTGTTTATCTATACTGCATATCAAAAGGTAATAAACGGCGAATATATTCCTGATGAAATCATAACTGCCGAGAGCTTTGAAGGCTCGCAGGCGTCAGGCGGGGATGAGTGGCCGGCTGAAAACGATTTAGAGAATATAACCTTTGCATACTGCACTGAATTTTTTATTGAAAACCTCTTTGATTTTGTAACTGAAAAGGACATTGATAAATTGAGGAGAATGCTGGGCAATATCGGTGATTCGCTCGTAGTTGTAGGGGATACAAACCTGGTCAAGGTACACGTCCACACCAATACTCCCGGCAAGGCTTTGCAGTATGCGCTCCAATTAGGCGAGCTTAACGGAATTAAAATAGAAAACATGGTCATACAGCACAGGGAGCTTATGGCTGCGCGGCAGGCGGAGGAACAGCTTCCCCTGGGCATTGTAGCCGTTGCCGCCGGTAAAGGCCTGGAGGATATTTTTAAAGACATAGGCGCTGCCGGCATCATACCCGGCGGCCAGACCATGAATCCCAGCACAGAGGATATTTTAAACGCTGTGCAGAAGGTTAATGCCAAGTCGGTTATAATCCTGCCTAATAATTCTAATATTATTTTGGCAGCGCAGCAGGTTAATGAGTTGACGGATAAGGAAATTTACGTTGTGCCCACCAAGAGCATTCCCCAGGGCATAGTGGCCATGCTGGCTTATAATCCAGAGCGCGAAGCAAAGGATAATTACGAGGATATGTGCGCGGCTATAGACAGCGTGAAAACCGGTCAGGTAACATATGCGGTGCGGGATACCGAAATGGAGGATAAAATCATTAAAGAGGGAGATATCCTGGGGCTTTATAACGGCAAGATAGCTGCTTCGGGCAAGGATATTGACCAAACCGCCTTTGATTTAGTGCAGGATATGTACGATGAAAAGGAAAATGATTTGATAACCATTTACTATGGCCAGGATGTTTCTGCTGAGCAGGCGCAGCAGCTCCAGGAGCGTCTGGAGGAACATTTTGAAGACGCGGACGTTGAACTGCATAACGGCGGTCAGCCCCTGTATTACTACATTCTTTCGGTAGAGTAATATTTTTAAATTCAGGACAAAAATCATGCGCTCTTCTGCACAGGCGGAAGGGCGTATTTTTATGCATTTTATAATATTTGCAATTTTAAAGTTGCCTCTCTTTTTTCTTTATTGAATCTTTTTCAATTTCCCGCCGAGTTCCCGAAGGCTTGAACATATTCAGTATTCGGGGAATATAGTACAATAAGGGATTTGCATCCCAATACAACAGGAGGGAATTTTATGAGTACACAACAGTTAAACCTGGCTCAGACTGAGATGGGGGAAATTGTAACAATATCCGGCCTGCTTTCGGATGGCCCAATGAGACGCAGGCTTCAGGACATAGGCTTTACAGCCGGAACAAGCGTGCAGCGCCTTCAAAGCGGACCATCAGGCGACCCGACGGCATTTTATGTAAAGGGAACGGTTATTGCGCTTAGAAAAGAAGACAGCGCGCGCATATTGGTAGAAAAAATTTGAAATCTCATAGCGGGGCGGCTGACGCCGGCGGCCCCGTATCAGATATATCGCTTTCGGAGGTTGTATGGATGAAAGAAGGGAATAAACGGCTGCGCAAAGGAGAAGAGGGGAAAAACGTCCGGATTATCGCTCTGGCGGGCAATCCCAACGTAGGAAAAAGCACTATTTTTAACGCGCTTACCGGAATGAGGCAGCATACTGGGAACTGGCCGGGCAAAACCGTAGCAAGCGCGCAGGGAGAATACGAATTTGAGGGGGAGCTTTATAATTTAGTGGATTTGCCCGGAACATATTCCCTTATGCCTCATTCTGCGGAAGAAGAAATTGCCAGGGACTTTATATGCGCAGGAGGGGCGTGGGGAACGGTGGTGGTTTGTGACGCGACCTGTCTTGAGCGCAATTTAAACCTGGTCATACAGACTTTAGAAATTACAGGCAGAACAGTTGTATGCATTAATCTCATGGACGAAGCCAAAAAGAAGGGCATAATGCCCGACTTTAAAAAGCTGTCCGAGCTGCTGGGAGTGCAGGTGGTGGGAACGAGCGCGCGCAGTCTTAAGGGGCTTAAGGAATTAAAAAAGGCTGTACAGAATCTTAACGAGGATACATATTCGCATTCACTAATTGTAGAATACCCTCCGGAAATAGAAGAGGCCGCAGGGCAGGTTGAGACTGTGCTTAAGAATGAGCTGCCTCCTTTTGTCAGCCCTCGCTGGATGGCATTAAGATTGCTGGAAGGCGACCAAGGCGTTCTCAGATTAATTAATAATGGACACGAACTTAAGGCGGAGAGCGTAGAAATAATCAGGATCCAGCGAGAAAAACTGGCGCGGGCCGGCATAGACGCTGAAAGGCTTAAGGATATCATTGCGCTTAGCGTAGCTGAAAAAGCGGATAAAACAGCCAAAGAGAGCGTCAGCTATGTTAAGGCCGATTATAACCGCAGGGACAGAAAGCTGGATAAAATATTAACGGGCAAATGGACCGGGATTCCCTTTATGCTTGCATTATTGGCGGCGATATTTTATATAACCATCACCGGAGCAAATTACCCGTCCCAGCTCCTGGCCGACGGGTTATTCTGGATACAGGACAGATTAACTGATTTCTGCGTATATATCGGTATGCCCGCATGGCTGCACGGGGCTCTTGTGCTGGGCATATACAGGGTGCTTGCGTGGGTAATATCGGTAATGCTGCCGCCTATGGCTATTTTCTTTCCCCTTTTTACCCTGCTGGAGGATTTTGGATATCTTCCCAGAGTAGCGTTTAATCTGGACAGCAGTTTTAAGAAATGCGGCGCCTGCGGGAAACAGTCCCTCACTATGTGCATGGGGCTGGGCTGCAACGCCGTGGGAGTAACAGGCTGCCGCATAATAGATTCTCCCAGGGAAAGGCTCATAGCCATAATTACCAACAGCTTTGTGCCGTGCAACGGACGCTTCCCGACCATTATAGCTATAATAAGCATGTTCTTTGTGGGCTCGGCAGCCGGCCTGACTCAAACGCTGCTTTCTACTTTAATTTTAACCGGGGTAATAGTTGCAGGCGTGGCTATGACCCTTATTATGAGCAAGCTTTTATCACGCACTTTATTAAAAGGGGAACCCTCCTCCTTTACTCTTGAGCTGCCTCCTTACCGCAGGCCGCAGATAGGGAAGGTCATAGTCCGCTCAATATTGGACAGAACCCTTTTTGTGCTGGGCAGGGCTGCTGCGGTTGCCGCTCCGGCGGGCTTGATTATATGGATTATGGCCAATGTCACAGTGAGCGGCGCTACCCTTCTGTCCCACTGTGCCGGCTTCCTGGAGCCTTTTGCCCATCTTATCGGGCTGGACGGCGTTATATTGATGGCTTTTATCTTAGGATGGCCCGCCAATGAGATAGTAGTGCCCATAATCATTATGGCATATATGGCAGCCGGTTCTATAACAGATTATACCAGCCTTGCTTCCCTTAAAAGCCTGCTTGTGGATAATGGCTGGACATGGCTTACGGCAATCTGCACCATTATCTTTTCCCTGATGCATTGGCCCTGCTCTACTACCTGCATTACTATAAAGAGGGAGACTGGGCGCCTTAAATGGACCGCAGCGGCGTTTCTGCTTCCTACGGCCGCCGGCTGCGTCATATGCTTTATCGTGGCTTCTGTTTCACGGCTGCTGGGCCTGGCTCCGTGAAAAATTGATTAGTAGCCGCGTCTTTTTATTACAGCGCGGCCTGCAATAACCTTATTTAACGCTTTGCTTAAATAAAAAATATTTTCGGCTTATTCTACTCTAAATTGACAAGGGCATATACGGTCAGGACAGGGCTGTTTGAGTGTCCTACCGTGTTGCTTTTCGCTCCGCGTACGTCCGGTACACGTCGTTCAAGCGCCTTGCAGGGCACCTAAACTGCCGCTGTCTGACTCTTTGACCTCCAGCGGTCTGATTTCGGCATTTTCAAGGAAACGGAACGAGGCGTGCTGAACCTACGCCCATTGACGACGACGTATAAAATGCCGGAATCAGACCGTCGGAGGCGTGCATCACCTTGCCAATTTAGGGTATTAGCCTTAGCGCATAAGGAATAGCCGTGCATCCTTTAAATAATTTTGCCTGTTTCCGGCGTTATCAAAAGTCAGAGCGCGCTTTCCCGCTATTTCTTATGCCGGTTTGCAGCAGGCAGATCAACGGGCTAATGAAAGGCGAAAATGTTTTGATTTTATTTCATGCAAGGCACCTGGACGGCATGTAGCGGGCACAAGGAATTCAAGCAGCGCGTCAGTGAGGAAAACTCCTTGAATTAGGTTGAATTATCTCTTGCGTGACTATCTTACTAAAATGATTAATAATACTGATTTATAATTTGCACGAAGTCAGCCGCGCCGGGGCGGGGCAAAGGCGATTATATTGAATAAATGGGTGCATAATTATTAATTTTTCATAAATAATAGCCCTTAAAGCCCCTGAAAAGCATAAAGGCCTCACGGATTTGATTGTGTTATTTCAAGCTTTTTGATATAATAACCGATATACCGGAGAAATGAATTTTTGAGGTGGGTATAATATGGATGGCTTTGATTTTAAGGGTATGCTGAGCCTTAAGGTTAGCTATGGGAAAAAGATAGTCACCGTTGCATATTATGCGGCGCTGATAGTTGTTGTTTTTGCCATGCTTGCCAATATTGTGGGCGGATTTGTAATGTGTTTTTCAGGAGACGCCGGCGCTGCCGATATCCTTTCGGGCATATGGAAAATTATAACCGCTCCTTTCCTGCTGGTTTTTGAGATAATAATAATACGCTTGCTGGCTGAATTAGTCAATGCCATATTTGATATCAGAGATAAATAATGTTCGGCTACGTCAGGACTGCCAGCGAGGAATTAAAAGTAAAAGAGTTTAACAGATATAGAGCTTACTACTGCGGCGTATGCCGGGGGATGAGCCGGTATACCTTTATAGGCCGCGTCTTGCTAAACTATGATTTGGCGTTTTATGCTCTTTTGATTGATTCTGAAGCTAAGGCGGAAATAAAAGTAAAGCGGTGCAAATGGAATTTAAAGAAAAAGCCCTATGCCTGCGGAGAGGCGCTTGACTATGCAGCGGCTCTCAATCTGCTTTTAAGCTGCGGAAAGCTCCGGGACGATATTGCGGACGGACAGAAATCCCGCGCCGCCGCACTTGCGTTCTTTAAACGGGCCGAACGCAATGCGTCAAAAAACGCTCCAAGGGCAGGGGAGATAATAGATAACGGCTTGCAGGCGTTATCCAGCCTGGAAAAGGCCGGATGCAGCAGGCTGGATGAAATTGCTCACCAATTCGCAGATTTATGCGGGCTGCTGGCCTCAGAATCGCCCTTTGTCAGCACTGACGAGCTGCGCCGGATAGTGTATCAGATTTCATATAATACTGCCAGATGGGTATATATAATAGACGCCTACGACGATATGGACAAGGATAAAAAGCGGGGCAACTATAATCCAATAACGGCAGAGAGTCTCCGAAGGGGAATATCAGAAGAAGAAATTCCCGATTGGATACGAGAGACGCTTTTTCAGTCTCTTTATTCCGCTTCGCGTGCCTGCGCCCTGCTGCCGCAAAGCCCCAACACTCCAATAATAAGCAATATTATAGATTACGGTATGTATGATAAAACTTTAGCAATATTAAAGACGAGGGAAGAGAAAAATGGATCCGTATAAGGTTCTGGGAGTAAATGAAAACGCTACTGACGCAGAAATAAAAGCCGCTTATCATGCGGCCGTAAGGAAATATCATCCTGACCAGTATAAGGATAATCCCTTATCCGATTTGGCCGAAAGCAAAATGAAAGAAATAAATGAAGCGTATGATATGATTCAAAAAATGCGCTCTCAGAATAAAGGATATTCTTCGGGTTCGTCCGGCTCGTCATACTATTCGGGTTCATCATATTCCGGCTCAGCTAATCCTGATTTTGCTTCAGTGCGCGCCAAAATCAATGCAGGGGATATAAATGGGGCCGAACGCATACTTAAAAGCATGAGCGAGCGTCCTGCAGAATGGTACTATCTCATGGGAATGATTTACAGCCGGCGGGGATGGCATAACGAAGCCGTCCAGCATTTTGCGCAGGCATGCAGGATGGATCCCCAAAATGGGGAATATGCTCAGGCACTGAGAGAATATTCTTCCCGTTCAGGTTACTATCAGCGCGGAGCTTCTTCGGGACGCGAATGCACCGGCTGCGATTTATGCACCGGCCTCTGCGTTGCGGATACCTGCTGTGAATGTATGGGAGGAGACCTTATCTCCTGCTGCTGATATATAAAATGATAAACTGCTTTATCTGCCGGGCAGTTCTCCTGCTGAAAATGAGTGCAAGAATATGAAAAAATCTGTTTATATCGCCCGCGGAGGGCTTATAACCGCTCTTACCGTTATACTTATATATGCCTCGTATATTTTACCCGGAGGCAAGCTGGCGGCTTTTGCAGCTGTTTCCTTTCTGCCCCTTATCTTGCTCAAGGACAGGGCAGTTCTGGCCTCTATAGCCTGCTACATTGCATGTACGCTGCTTATTTTCCTTTTAATACCCAATCCGGCCTATTGTCTGTCCTACGGCCTGTTTTTCGGATTATATCCGCTTATGCGCCATTGGTTTGAGCACATCCGGCGCAGAACGGTATATTTCGCACTATTGGCGCTTTACTGCGAAGGCGCAGGGCTTGCGCTATATTTTGCCGCGCGGGCGCTGTTTGGCGAAGGCGCCGTTTCCGTCCTGCCTTTTGCAGCTTTGGCCGCAATAGCGCAGGCGGCAATAGCAGTTTTTATCTGGCTGTACGAATATTGCGCCCATGCTTTCATTTCCTTTGCAGCGCGATTTAAAATATTCAAAAATCAATAGCAAATAGCGTCAGCATATAAAGGATAATACGCTCCAGGCCTGTAAATTCGCTTGTTTTTACGGTACAGACGCCAATCTGACCTTTTGGGGCCGCATCCTTTGTATACTAACGCTGAATATTTAATATTTTATTTTTTCTACGGTATAGCCCCGCTGCTCCAGCAGTGATACTATGCCTTTTTCTCCGCCCATATGGGCTGCTCCCACTACATAAAAAACATTTTTGCCTTCATCCATGTACTGCTGCGCCGTATCCGCCATTTTGATATTGCGCTTTTGGCCTAATTCATAATAGTATTCATAATAAAGGCCGCCTTCTTCTTCGCCGTAGAGCTGTACCAGTTCTGCATATGAATAATCCATACCGCCCATTAAGGCCGAATCATTGCCGCTGCGCCAGTTCTGATACATCAATTTCATGGCAAGCCCCTGGGCTGTGGGGTCGGTCAGGCTTTGTTCAAATAGCAGAACTTGCAGCGGCATTGAGTAATTAAGCTGCATGTCCATCTGCTCCTGCACGCTCTCTATTTCCAGTATAGGCTTTCCTTCTTCCTTGGCCGTGTTAATAAAATACCTGTCAATGCCTTTTTCTGAATCCAGCTGCGCCAGCTCAAGCGGGATTTCACTCATCAGCGAAGTCCAAAAAACCGGCTTAAAATAATCATAATACTCGTTGTACAGTCCGTATTCCTCAAGCAGCTGTACGGCCGAATTATAATTTTCCTCGCCCACATAATCATATATATACGTTCCGGGCTCGCACATCATTTCCGCAGCCATTTGGGTAATGGCGGCAGTATCCGATTCATAAGCCACTATATCACATTCCACGGCCAAATATTCACTGCTGTTATAGGCGTCTGAAATTTCCTGGGGCAGAGGATAAGTGTCGTCATCCCCGATATGTATTGAGCCGAACAGATATAATATTGCTCCGTTTTCCGCCTGCACACGATAAAGCGTAGGCGCATATGCAGATTGGGAAGCGCATCCGCTGAAGAATGCGCACAGCATTAGCAATATTAAAAATAATACCGTTATTCTTTTAACCCTTACGGTCATTTTTATTTCCCCCATAAATATGTTTTATTGTGAATAAAATTAAATTGCGCTTTAAATAGATTTATAAAGTATCAAAAAGAATCCTGTTCGTGTTCAGCATTAGCATGGGCAGCGGAGGACTGCTTTTTTTCCGGCTTTCTTATGTTAAGGCGCTTGTACAAAAGGTCATAAATAATGACCGAGCTGAAATGCGCTATAATAACACAGCATATGACGTCAAAAATAGAATTTATTATATTGAGAGAATAGGTAAATGTAGCAATAAAATCAAACTGAGGCTGACTATTGATTAAGTATAAGTAATCGCCGCAGAAATTAGCCGCACTGCCTAAAACAATATAGATAATAAGCATAATCAATCTGTTTGGAGCATTTTTCCTGTCCATAAGCCAAAATCCCAGCGCAGCGAGCAGGCCCATAGGTATGCCTGCAAGGGAAGGCATAATGCCCAGACGGCAGAGAGGTATAAATGTTAAAGCCGCAACTGCGCAGAACGCCGCAGCAGTCAGATAGGCAAATATAGCGCGCGGAACCGGCCTTTTGGACAGCCGGCCCGCCGCGCACTGCTCATGCGCCGCGCACAGCGCTCCTTCCACAATAAACCCCTTTTGAGCGCCGTCCTCTCCGCAGAAAACACACATATCATATTGCAGATTGATATCCTTCAAAAAGCCGGCTATATATTCCAGCAGACGCATGCATAATGACGCCGCTTCGTCATTTTGGGCACAGCAGAAGGATATATAATAGAACATGCCGTCCCATTCATGAGAAAACATTTCAGAAGGCGTTTGATCCGGGAGTGTTTCGCCGTTTTCCGAAACGCTTTGAGGAATTATAATTCTGCGGGCTTTAGCAGAATGGTTTTCAGGGGAGGATTGGTCCGAAGAGGCTTCGGCTTCTTTTCCAGGCTGCCTTTCATTTTGGTTTGAGCTGTTCCTTACAATTACTATTTCCTCATTAATATCCTCTTGTTCGTTTGAATGGCTGTCCAGCAGGCTGGGATTATCGCTGAAAAAAGCGTTTATTTTATCTGAGAGGGAATATATAAACCCGCTTTTTTTCTTATTAAACGGAAATTTAATTTCAATATTATTTTCCGCTGCTTCCAGAGTAAATGGATAATCCTGCACATAAAGGCGGCACACGCCGTTTTTAAACTGTTCGGATGCAATATTTGCAAAGCTCTCCTGAAAACTCATTATTTCCTTCATCCCAAAAATTAAGTTTATAATATTATAATAATTGTTGCCTAAAAAATCAAGACAAATTACCGCAATAAACAATTAAAACGCATTTTCAGATAAATATTAATGCATTGTTCATATTTAAATAAAAACAATTTCTCACAATCAGCTTCAATATGCATTATTTTAGGGAATCAAAGCGTCATAATAAATTTTGCATATCTGAATAAGTGTGGTATAATACAGGCAGGAGGAGACCATTATGTACAATGCCGGTTTAATACTTGAGGGCGGAGGCATGCGCGGAGTGTATACTACGGGCGTGCTTGATTTTTTTCTGGATAAGCAAATTGAATTTACATCCTGCTACGGCGTTTCAGCGGGAGCCTGCCATGCGTGCAGTTATCTGTCTAAGCAGAGAGGGCGCTCTTTCAGTACTAACGTGGATTTTTTAAAGGATAAGAGATATTGCAGCGTTCACAGCCTTGTTACTACCGGAGATTTGTTCGGCGCCGATATGCTGTATGACATAATACCTAATCAGCTTATACCTTACGATTATCAGACATTTGATAATAATAAATGCAGATTTTATGCTGTGGCCACAAACTGCAGGACAGGCGAAGCGGAATATTTCCCTGTTAAGGAAATGCATAAAGATATAATAGCCGTGCGCGCAAGCAGTTCACTTCCGCTGCTCGCAAGAAGAGTGGTCATAAATGACGAGGAATATCTTGACGGAGGCATAGCTGATTCCATACCATTAAAGAAATCCATTCAGGACGGCAACGTAAAGAACGTGCTGGTGCTAACAAGGGACGCATCCTACAGAAAAAAGCCCAATAGGCTGGCGAGAATAATACGTCTTAAATTCACTGATTGCCCAGAGCTTATCAAAAAGCTGGAAAACAGGCACGAAAGATACAATGAAACGCTGGATTTCATACAGCAGGAGCAGGAAAAGGGCAGAGCGTTTGTAATAAGGCCGCGCAAAGCTGTGCATATAGGCCTGGTGGAAAAGGACAGGCGCAAATTAGAGGCTCTGTATAATGAAGGATACAACGATGCTAAAGACGCGTACCCCGAACTGATGAAATTCTTAGAGCAAAGCTAGAACTATTGCTATCTGTAAGGGTAATAAATAGCTGTGTTAAAAAACGGGCAGTTTGTTAAAGTTTTAACAAACTGCCCGCTGCAAAATACAAATTATCCGGAAGCATGACAAATTGAGCGCCGAATCGGATATATACGCTTTTTTATTGCTATAATAAATTTGTTAAAAATTAAACAACTTTATAAACTTTGCTGTACAGCAGAGTTTTTATGTTGTTGAATTCCTCTTGGGTTACAGACCTCCCCAAGGTCATAATTTTCATATTTACCGCATTGCGGTTCTTTGCCAACGCAGGCATTGTATACGGATATTCATTCAGGAAAAAATTATTGCGCCTGTAAAACTCAATCCGGCGGGCAGCCATTTGATTTTCAGGCAATTCTACCTCCAGCACAATCATTTTACCCAATTTATCTGCTAATTCATTCAAAATTTTAGAACCCAGTCCGCCGTTTCTGTATTGGGGGTTCACCGCGAAATGCTCAATAAAAGCCGCGGTATTAAAATCCCAAACAGCTATAAACGCCTTTATTTGGCCGCCGGCGTCATCCCTAAGTACAAAAATCTGATATTCCGGGACATCCAGCAAAGCTTTCTGCTCTTGATATGTTCTGTATTCATCCTCCGGGAAACTCGTCTTCATTATATCAAATACCTGGTCAAATTCCCTGGGCATTAATTTTTCTATCATTTTATACCTCTGAAAAATAAAATATTTGGGTTCAGTTATTTAAAATGCGATTACCCTCAGTTTACAAGAGACTACACGCCTCAAAACTGGATAATTTCTTCATTTTCAGCGTTATCCTCAATCAGCGTACTCCCGGTACGCCTTCTTTCGTCTGCCTTGAAAATGAAGAAATTCTCTCGGTTTGAGGTCTCAGAGTCAGAAGAGATAAAATTTGTGCCGGGTAAAGCGCGCAGAAACGGCATGTACCTGGCGTATATGGAGCCAAAGCAGCGCAGCAGGACGCATATTTTAGGTCTTCTGAGCGTCTTAATTGCAAACTAAAGGTGTATAGGCTGGCAAGATAATTATATCAGCCCAATTTATCCCCGTTGCGCACTTTTTTATCCGGAGATATGAGCACAACTCCGTCCCGGCTGTATATCCCCAGTATCAGTACCTCTGACATAAAATCCGCAATCTGCTTGGGCGGAAAGTTAATTACCGCCAGAACCTGCTTGCCTATTAAATCCTGAATTGTGTAAAGCTGAGTTATTTGAGCGGAGGATTTCTTTATGCCTATTTCTCCGCCTAAATCTACCTCCAGCTGATATGCCGGCCTTTTCGCCTTTTCAAATTTTTTAGCGCTCACAATAGTTCCGGCCCGGATATCCAATTTTAAAAAATCCTCAAATGTCGCCATATTTTTATATCCTGCCATATTATTAACGGGGAGGCATATTCCGGCCTGATAGTTTTACTTATGGCCAAAGCGTCGGCTTAAGCCATGCGGCCCGAATAAAGCAGTTTTCCGTTATATAATTAAAGCGCCTTTTACAGGCGCTTTAAAGAGCATATGTCCGTTAAGAAATCAGGCCAGCTTGGAAGCAAGCTGCGATTTTTTGCGGTTAGCGGCATTTTTATGGATCACGCCCTTAGCCGCAGCCTTATCTATTGTGCTTGATACCTGGGGCAGCATAGAAGCGGCAAGCTCTTTATCTCCTGACGCAACGGCGGCGTCATACTTTTTGATAGCCGTTTTAAGCGCGGACTTGATGGAACGATTGCGCAGATTTTTCTTATTGTTCACCAAGATCCGTTTCTTCGCCGATTTGATGTTAGCCATAGATTCACCCCCTCTGCTACGTTGACTAATACATGTTAGCATAAATATTTATTTAACGCAATAGTTTTTTTGCATAATTAAAATTATATTTGGCCAAAATGCGATTAATAGATTAATTTATGCGTAAACGGAGTGATTGCAGATGTCTTTGAGGACTGATTTAGCTAACGAGGCTTTTGAGCATCATACTTCACGGGGCGGGGCAGCCGACGGCATAAAATCCGAAAGCCGGGCGATAAACAAGGATATTAAAGTAACAAGGGTGGAAATCCTGACTGACGAAGCCGCGCAGAAACTGGGCAAGCAAAAGGGGGTATATATAACAATAACCGCCGAATATATTTCCAACAGGGATGCCGAGCACCACAGCCTTATAGGCAGGGCGGTGTGCGAACAGCTTAAGGAACTGCTTCCCCGGCCTGAAAAGGGCAGGACGGTGCTGGTAGCCGGCCTGGGCAACTCAAGGATGACTCCAGATGCTCTGGGGCCAAAAACTGTTAATAAGCTTATGATTACAAGGCATCTGCTCCAGATGATACCTGATCAAGTGGACAGCCGCGTAAACTCGGTCTGCGCAATAGCTCCCGGCGTACTGGGAGTTACCGGCATTGAAAGCTCAGATATAATTTCCGCATTGTGCGAAAAAATAAAGCCGCAGTATATAATCGCCATTGATTCTCTTGCGGCTGCCAGCGCCCAGAGAATAAAGGACACAATCCAGATGAGCAATACGGGAATAGCGCCTGGCGCGGGAGTGGGGAACAAGCGCTGCGGAATAAACCGGGAGACCCTGGGAATCCCGGTTTATGCTCTGGGCATTCCTATGGTAGTCTACGCCTCTTCTGTGCTGGAGGATTTTCTGGAGCAGAATAATGACGGGAGGATGCGCCTTTCGGCTGAGGACTATATAAACGAAAATATTAAAGAGCTTATAGTTACGCCCAAAGAAATTGACGTAATAATAGACGACTGCTCACGCATGCTGGCCGACGGCCTGAATCTGGCCCTGCACGACGGGGTTAATATGGAAGAAATCAGAGATTTTATGTACTGAGTAATATACCTTGCAGCCGGGGCATAAAAATATCTATGTAACTTACCTGAGAAAAGAGGGATATTTTTATGCTGGGGAATAAAATATTTTCATTTTTTAAAGCCGCCGTAAAAGTTACGGTAACAATATCTGTCGTGCTGTTTTTGGTAAATAGGCCCGCTTCAAGCGTATCGTTAAGTTCCCAGGAGGATTATTATGCCCAGCCTCAGAGCACTTTTTCAAAGGTGCTGGACAGGCTGGGCGCTTTTGCGGGCCGGGTTATTTTCGGCGTGGACGTCTCCTCTCCCGTTTCCATAGTTAAGGGCAGCTTTCCTGATGCGGAGCTGTCCCTCTGGGCGCCGGAGGACGATATAATATTCGGCGGAGATGAAATTTCCGACGACCTTAAAATGGAGGTTGAGCAAATAACCGAGGGACTGAAGCTGGAGCCGCTGGATCTGAAGGATGAAAAAAGCAACATTAAGATACTGATATATCACACTCACAATGACGAATCCTTCAAAAAGCAGGCTGACGACGTATATAAAGAAACAAGCGAAGGCCGTACATACGACCAGGAATACAGCATTGTCAAGGTAGGCGAAGTTTTGACAGAGCAGCTTACCAATATGGGCTATACGGTTATCCACGACAAGACCGACCATATTTCCGCGGGATTTTATACCGCTTATGAGCGTTCATTAAAGACAATAAAAAAGCATTTGGAGGAGGACGGCGAATTTGATTTGGTTATCGACCTCCACCGAGACGCCTACAATACCGTCAAGAAGCCCGTGAACACTGCCGAAGTAAACGGACGGGACGCCGCAAGGATAATGTTTGTAATAGGTACGGCTGAGGGAACCGAAGGGAATAGATTTGACATTAAGCCAAACTGGCAATATAATTTAAAGATAGCGCAGACCCTTACCGATTATTTAAACGGCATGAACGACTATTTATGCAAAGACGTAAATATGAAAACCAACAGATACAATCAGCATTTATGCGATGGTTCCGTGTTAATCGAGATGGGCAATCATTACAACACCCTGGAAGAAGTAATGTATTCCGCTGAACTGTTGGCCGAGGCCATAGATATGATGTTTTCAGCAGAAGTTTGAAAGGATGGATACAAATGATTAACAAAAGCATAGGCTTTTTTGATTCTGGAGTAGGAGGGCTGAGCGTGCTTAAAGAAGCATGCGCTCTTATGCCTGAAGAAAACTATATTTATTACGGAGATTCGGCTAACGCTCCCTATGGAGAAAAAAGCCGGGAGGAGATTTTCGAACTTACCATGCGGGGCATAGGCTATCTTATGTCCAACGATATAAAGGCCCTGGTTATAGCGTGCAATACCGCTACCAGCGCCGTTATAGACGAACTGCGCAAGGAAGTGGATATTCCCGTTATAGGCATGGAGCCTGCCATAAAGCCGGCGCTGGCGGCTGTAGAAGGCAAGGTGCTGATGATGGCCACTCCCGCCACAATACGTTTGGAACGGTACAATAATCTTTTAGAGCGCTTTAATGCGCGCGAACGGGTTGTAAATTTAGCCTGCAACAAGCTGGCCGGAATGATCGAGCATAACGTATTAAGCCACAGCAACGAATTGGAGGATTATCTTGCCGGGCTTCTAGCGCCGTATAAAAACACAGGCATACAGGCGATAGTGCTGGGCTGCACGCATTATGTATTTATAAAAGAGGACATAAAGGAAGCGTTCGGTGAGGATGTGCTTATTTTTGACGGCAACCACGGAACCGTGAACCGGCTTAAGAGCGTACTTGAGGAAAAGGGAATAAAGCGCCCTTCGGACGCAGGCAAAGGCGCGGTTATCCTCAACTCTTCAAGCGACGACCAATTCAGCATGAAAACCTATTCAAAGCTGTTTTACGGAAAATAATTATGCCTGAATATATAATCTGGGATTGGAACGGCACCCTTATGGACGACAGCGCGGCCTCCCTCCGGGCAATGAATAAAGTCCTGGAAAAATACGGGCTGGAGCGTCTAAGCAATAAGAGGTATATGGATATATTTACTTTTCCGGTTGTAGACTATTACAAGCTGGCCGGATTTGATTTATCGGCCGTCCGGTTTGAAGAATTAAGCGCCGCCTATGTAGAGGAATACAGCAAACTGGTTCAGAATTGCGCGCTTACTGACGGCGCGCTTAGGGTGCTGTCATATCTGCGCGAAAAAGGGATGGAGCAGATACTGCTTTCAGCCTCTGAAACGGGCGCGCTGCTAAGGCAGACCGAGGCTCTGGGCGTGCGTACATATTTCAGCCGCATAATAGGCGCGGATAATATCCACGCTTTCGGCAAAACTCAGCTTGCTGTAAATTTTATCAGAGAAAACTCATTGAGGAGCGAAAACGGCATCCTGATAGGGGATACTCTGCATGATTATGAAACGGCGCGCAGCGTTGGCTGCGCCTGCATCCTCTATTTTTCCGGGCACCAAAGCATGGACAGGCTGAAAAAATGCGGAGCGCCCGTCATTGAGAACTTACGGGAGATTGAAAAATTGCTTTAAAACCTCCCTTGGATTTTATTCCATCATATGGTATAATAATATACGCGGTAAATATTATTGCTGAGGTTCTGTCCGCTCGCGTCGGCAAGCTGGCAGGAACAGGGTAATGGTTAGGATGGATACTATGGATAAATTCGCTGCAAAAGGCGCTGCCGGCATTAAAACACTGATTAATGCTTTTTTACAGCGCGGTTTGGAGCAGAAACTTATAATAATATGCGTCGCCAGCATATTTTTGACCGCTTATGCAGCCGGGGTTGTATGCGGGGTTACGGCGCTGATATTTCTTTTGCGAAAAAGAACCAGGGATGCATTTATACATTCGCCCGGCTTTTTATATGCGTGCATATTCTGCGGCGTGGGAGTAATTGGCTCTCTGCTCACGCAGAACTGGCTGGGGCTTTTAGGTACGGTTTTTGTAATGTTCCCCATGCTGGTGGTTTATATAACGGCCGCTTCCTTTATGGATAAAAGCCTGATACAAATTTGCTTTAGAATACTGTGCATATTAAGCATAGCGGTTGTTTTTATCGGAATTATCCAGCTGTTAATAAAGGGTACCAATTATCGGCCCGAAGCAACTTTTCACAATCCCAACCTTTTGGCCAACGCGCTTTCTTTAGTATTGATAACGGCTGTGGCGGCGTTTGTGGCCGTATACGATAAAAAATACAGCGTGCTTTATGCCGCAGCCGTGACCTTCTGCGTTGCCGGCGTGCTTTTTACCCAATGCCGCACGGCTATCCCCAGCATAGCCGCCGCGGGCCTGATTGTGCTGCTGGTTATGAAAAAATACAAGCTGGCCGTAATTTATTCGGGCGGCTGTGCGGCTGTATTGCTGGTAGCTCTTTTCAACATCGAACATATTCCCAGGCTGCTTAATGTCGAGGAAAACTGGCATGAGCGTATGGATATCATAACTGTAGCGCTCGAAGGTTTTTTGGAAAGGCCGATTTTCGGCGGAGGACCCTTTTATTTCAGAATTTACGGGGAAGGACTTATGTCCCGCAATTATCTGCACGCCCATAATCTATTTGTCAATTTTCTGCTGGATTTCGGCGTGGCCGGAACAGGTTCCATGCTTATAATGTTCGGCGAGCAGCTCAAGGACGTATTTGTATCCTTTAAAAAGAGAAAAAGGGCCTGTGTAGAAATTTCCGCTGTGGCCGGCTGCCTTATTTATACTATTGCACACGGCATGCTGGACGTTACAGCCTTTAACGTTCAGACGGGCCAGCTGCTGCTGTTCATAATTGCAGCGGGAATTGCCGCCGTGCATTTTGAAAGCCCTTCCCGGAACAACAAAAAAAGCGAGACGGTTTATTTAACAGAAAAAGAGAAATAATATTTAAAAGGCATCCGCACAAATCTGGAGGTTTTGTCATGATACTAACAGTATGCGCCAATCCCTGCATAGATAAAACCATAACAATAAACGGCATTGTTATGGGGCAGTATAATAAAATTATAGACAGTGTGATTAATCCGAGCGGCAAGGGCATAAATGTAGGCGTAACCCTTACCCGTTTGGGAGGGCAGGCGTTTTGCACCGGCTTTAATTATGAAAGCAACGGAAGTATCCTCACCCAATGGCTGGATAAGGAAAAAACACCTTGTGAATTTGTATATTCGCCCGGAGAAATACGCACTAACATAAAAGTCATAGATATTGAAAGCGGGGTTATGACTGAATTTAATGAAAGCGGCCGGTTCGCCAGCGAGGAAAAAAAGCAAGAGCTGGGAATGCTGGTGGAGCGTTGGGCGGCTCAATGCGATATGGCCGTATTTTCAGGCAGTCTGCCTCCGGGCTGCGAACATTACTATTACGCCAAGCTCATGGATAAATGCTCCGGCATTAAATGCGTGCTGGACGCAAGCGGCTCTGCGTTTGAGGCCGGCCTGGAATTACAGCCGTACATGGTCAAGCCCAACAGCTACGAGTTATCCCTCTATGCCAAAAAGGAGCTTTCAACGCCCCGCGAGCATTTGCAGGCTGCTCTGGAATTAGTGCGCAGAGGGGTTAATATTGTATGCGTATCTATGGGGCAAAACGGCGCTTTAATTACCGACGGCCTAAAGGCCTTTTATGCTCCGCCCGTGCAGGTGCGGGTTAAATCGGCGGTAGGCGCAGGGGACGCAATGGTGGCGGGCTGTGTTAAGGGTATAAGCGACGGTATGGATATGGAAAGGTTTTTTATTCAGGGTGTGGCTGCCGCAACGGCATGCGTGCTGGTTGAAGGCACAACCCCTCTGCGCGAGGATTTCGAGCATATGCTGCCCAGGGTAGAGATTGAAGAAATGGAGATTTAATAGAAAATGAATACTCATAAAGCAGGCTTTGCAGCCATTATCGGCCGGCCCAACGTAGGCAAATCAACCCTTTTAAACAGATTGCTTGGGCAGAAGGTGGCTATTGTTACTCCCCGGAGCCAAACCACCCGCAATCTTATAAAAGGGATTCTGACTGAGCCGGAATACCAGATAGTATTTTTGGACACGCCGGGTATACATAAGCCTAAGAATAAACTGGGCGAATATATGATGAAGGAGCAGAAAGGTTCTGTTGACGGCGTGGACTGCGTTATAGCAATGCTGGCCGCAGACGAATTTTTCGGGCCTTTGGACAGGGAAATGCTGACCGGATTGTCCAATATGAGCTGCCCGGTTTTCCTGGTTATTAATAAGACTGATTCGGTCGGGAAAGAGGAAATTGACGCGCTTAAGGCTAAAGCGCTGGAATGCGCCGGCATAACTGACGTTTTTGAAATAAGCGCGCTTAACGGCGATAATACCGGCGCTCTTTTAGAGGCCGTAATCAACGCAATGCCCGAAGGCCCGGCGTTCTTTCCGGACGATATAGTAAGCGATTATCCCGAAAAATTCCTGGCCTCTGAAGTAATAAGAGAAAAAATGCTCATGCTGCTAAAAGAGGAAGTGCCTCACGGAACGGGCGTGGAAATAGAGAAAATGCAGCAGCGCTCCAACGGCACAACCTATATTCTGGCCAATATTTTATGTGAGAGAGATTCGCATAAGGGTATTATAATAGGCAAAAACGGCTCCATGCTGAAGAAAATAGGGGCCGAAGCCAGGCTGGAATTAGAGGAGCTGCTCCAGTGCCCAATTTATCTGGAATTGTTTGTAAAGGTGCAAAAGGACTGGCGCAATTCTCAAAGCGTATTAAAGCAGCTGGGCTATTCGGGCAAATAATTTATGCGCTTTAACGCTGCCGTTACCATAATTTATAAGCTTATAATCCTTCATTTATAGCGCAAACTATAATTAAAGGAGGGGAGCGCGATGGATAAGCAGCTGGACGAGGCGCTTTGGAAGCTTTTTATCAAGACGGGGGACCCGCTCTATTTAAATACCCGCGCGGCTATAAGAGAAAGAACGGATAAAAAGAAATGAACAGTCCCTTTAAGCGAAAGGCTGATCGCCTTAATATGAAATAGAGTTTGAAGTTAACGGCTGCCGGTGCTCAAACACACCGGCAGAAGGAAAGGAATGCTTGGGCGAAATGGGCGAATTAAAGACCGAGGGCATAGTTTTAAGGTATGCGGACTATAAGGATGCCGACCGCATGCTTACTCTGCTTACTCCTGATTACGGCCTTATAAGCGTTTCGGCCAGGGGAGTGCGCCGGCAGAACGCCAAGCTCCGCTTTGCCGCGGAGCTTTTTACATACGGCAGCTATATGCTTAACGATAAAAACAGCCGGTACGCTTTAATGGGCTGCGTTTTAAAGGACAGCTTTTATTCCCTGCGGGAGGATATTGATAAAATGTGCGCGGCTTCGGCTATGGTGGAGATAATTAACTATGCCGGGACACAGCAGCCGCAGCCTGAACTGTTTGCGCTGCTGAGGGGCTGCCTTTTTACTCTCTGCTCCGGTACTCCGCCTAAAGCGCTGCTGGCTCTTTTTATCGCCAGGCTTTTAAAAATAAGCGGATATCTGCCCGAAATTGAATACTGTATTTCCTGCGGCGGCAAGGCCGGATATTTTATGCCGGGAGAGGGGGGAGTATGCTGCAAATGCGCCCAAAAAACGGGTACGGCCGGCTTAATCATGCTGGAAAGCCAAACTCCTGATTTCATTGACGGCTGCGTTTGTTCAGAAAACGAAACTTTTCTATGCGAAGCAGAAAAAAAGACAACGGATAACGCTTTTATGCTGCTTGTGCGCCATATGCAGATATGCTTTGATTGTCAGTTTAAAAGCGTCGGCTATTTTCTGCCGCAGCTTTAATTTGCACGCCGCGCTTGCTCTGTTTTTCCCGTCTGCCAGGCATATGCCTGTTTAACCAAAGCTTCTGTATTTTATATCATGCAAAAAACCGTCGGAAAAATTTCTGTAATCCCAGATATGAAAGAGTAATTATTTTTATAAAAACAGACGGCATTATAGATGCGCGCCCGTCCTTTATCCGGCTGAAAATTTAAAAATTTTATTAATTTTGCAGGATATTATTCATTATCTTATTTTTTTGCGCCTTTAAAGCGCAAAATATAGTTGTGTTTTTTTGTTAATTGTATTATTATACTTTAGGTGCTTTGAGGAGTGCCGGCCTCCTTGCATTTATACGCTTACGGCCGGTATAATTTTTGCCATAAAGCAGCAAGCTGCTTTTAGATTTTAATTAGGAGGAATACTGTTAATGAGCAAAAAGTATGTTTACCTTTTCAGCGAGGGAGACGCAAGCATGCGCAATCTCCTGGGCGGCAAAGGCGCAAACCTTGCCGAGATGACAGGGCTGGGGCTTCCCGTGCCCCAGGGCTTCACTGTTACAACCGAAGCCTGCACTAAATATTATGAGGACGGCAAGCGTATTTCGGACGATATTGTAGCCCAGATTGAAGAAGCGCTGGCTAAAACTGAAGAAATCTGCGGAAAGAAATTCGGAGACGTAAACAATCCTTTCCTGGTTTCAGTTCGTTCGGGCGCGCGCGCTTCCATGCCCGGCATGATGGATACCATCCTTAACCTGGGTCTGAATGACCAGACTGTTGTAGGCCTGGCCAAGCTTACCAATAACGAGCGCTTTGCTTATGACAGCTACCGCAGGTTCATAACAATGTTCTCTGACGTGGTTATGGAAATTGACCGCATGAAGTTTGAGAACGTGCTGGACAGGGTTAAAGAGGAGAAGGGCTATAAATTTGATACCGACCTTACCGCTGACGACCTTAAGAGCATTTGTGAAGAATACAAGGCCATTTATCTTGAAAACAAGGGACAAGCTTTCCCGCAGGAGCCCAAAGAGCAGATGCTTGAGGCCGTCAAGGCTGTGTTCCGCTCCTGGGATAATCCCCGCGCCATTGTTTACCGCCGCATGAACGATATCCCCGGCGACTGGGGAACGGCCGTAAACGTACAGGCTATGGTATTCGGCAATATGGGAAACGATTCAGGTACAGGCGTTGCCTTTACCCGCAATCCTTCCACCGGCGAGCGCAAGCTTTACGGCGAATATCTTATGAACGCCCAGGGCGAAGACGTAGTTGCGGGTATCCGCACTCCTCAGCCCATAAGCGAGCTTAAGAACACCAATGAGGCTGTTTACAACCAGTTTGCTCAGATAGCCGAAACTCTTGAAAAGCATTACCGCGATATGCAGGATATGGAATTTACCATTGAAAAAGGCAAACTCTACATGCTGCAGACCCGTAACGGCAAGCGCACTGCCGCTGCTGCCATAAAAATCGCAGTTGACCTTGTTAACGAAGGTATGATAAGCAAGGAAGACGCTGTAATGAACATTGATCCAAAGCAGCTGGACGCTTTACTGCATCCTCAGTTTGAAGCTGCCGCCCTTAAAAAGGCTAAGCCCATAGCTAAGGGCCTGCCCGCTTCTCCCGGAGCTGCCTGCGGCCAGGTGTGCTTTACTGCCGAGGCTGCCATTGAATCAGCCAAGGCCGGCAATAAGGTAGTGCTGGTAAGACTGGAAACCAGCCCGGAGGATATCGAGGGCATGTACGCTTCCCAGGGTATTCTGACCGTCCGCGGCGGAATGACCTCCCACGCTGCGGTTGTTGCCCGCGGAATGGGTACCTGCTGCGTTGCGGGCTGCAAAGAGCTGATTATCGAAGCGGGCAACGATTTCTTCCATATAAACGGAAAAAAATACAACGAGGGCGACGTGATTTCGCTTGACGGAAGCACGGGCAATGTTTACGGAGAGGCTATTCCTACAATGGAGGCGTCCGTGACCGGCAATTTCGGCACAATCATGAGCTGGGCAAACAAGTACCGCGTCATGAAGGTAAGAACCAACGCCGACACTCCCAAAGACGCAGCCAACGCCGTGCGTTTCGGTGCGGAAGGCATAGGTCTCTGCCGCACGGAGCATATGTTCTTCGACAGCGACAGAATCATGCCCATGCGCGAAATGATTGTGTCCAAAACGGAGCAGGAGCGCAGAAAAGCGCTTGCAAAACTGCTGCCCATGCAGAGAAAGGACTTTGAAGGCATTTACGAGGCCATGGAGGGCAGACCCGTCACCATACGCTTCCTCGACCCGCCTCTGCATGAATTTCTCCCCCACAAGGACGAGGAAATAAAAGAGCTTGCCCAACAGATGGGACTTGGTTTTTCGGAGCTTAAAGCCACCGTTATCGGGCTGCACGAGTTCAATCCCATGCTCGGTCACCGCGGCTGCCGTCTTTCCGTGACGTATCCGGAGATTGCGGAAATGCAGACCAGAGCCGTAATAGAAGCGGCGCTCAACGTCAAAAAGAGCAAAGGCTACGATATCGTGCCCGAAATCATGATTCCTCTTGTAGGAGAGCTTAAAGAGCTTGAATTTGTAAAAAATGTCGTGGACACAACGGCAAAGAAGGTCATGGAGGAGCGCGGAGAAAAAATAAATTATCTCGTGGGTACTATGATAGAGGTTCCCCGCGCGGCAATCACGGCTTCGGAAATCGCAAAAGCGGCTCAGTTTTTCAGCTTCGGCACAAACGACCTTACCCAGATGACCTTCGGCTTCAGCCGCGATGACGCCGGTAAGTTCCTGGATGATTACTATTCCAAGAAGATATACGAGTTTGATCCCTTTGCCCGTCTTGACCAGCAGGGCGTAGGCAAGCTGGTTAAAATGGCTGCCGAACTGGGCCGCAAGACCCGTCCCGATATCAAGCTGGGCATCTGCGGAGAGCACGGCGGAGATCCTTCCACAGTTAAATTCTGCTATGAAGTAGGTCTCAATTACGTTTCCTGCTCGCCCTTCAGAGTACCCATTGCGCGTCTTGCTGCTGCCCAGGCCAGAATTGCCGAGCTCAGGGCTAAGAAATAATTAAACTATTTTTAAAAGCCGTGTATTTGCAAAAATCACGGCTTTTTTATTTTACAATCTAATATTCAAAGGTGCATTATGATTAAGACAATAGTTCTGGAAGGGGATTCCCACACTTGGGGACAGGGCGCAGACGGCGAAAAACACTTTTTTCCTCCTGTTCAGGGGGGCGAGAAACGTTTCATGCCGTTTATATATCCATGTTACGCCAACCGCATTAGAGAAGCTGTAAATAAATGGACCGGCTCCTTGGCCTCTGAATATGAGCCGAAACAGCACGAAAAATACAGTCTCTGCTGCAAAGCCGGGCTTTTCCGTATTCAATTATTTGCCGATAAAGCAGGCGGAAAAATAAAAGAGGGAAACACAGAAATATACCTGGACGGCGAATTGCGCATGCCGGCAGAACTCAACCCAAAAAAGCCGTATGCTGTTGTACCGATATTTTGTCCTTCAGGAGAGCATGAGCTTAAAATAATTAATAGGCAGGGAAACAATATAATTTATAGGGTAGAAGCTTATTACGGGCAATATGCAGTTATAAATTCGGGGATAGGCAGCACTTCGCTGTCCCAGTATTTGAAGAATTACTGGCAGGAATATATCTGCGTCTATCAGCCTAAAATTATCATTGGGGAAGCTAATACCATAAATGACTGGCTTTCCGGGCAAAATCCTGACAATTACCAGTTATCTCTCCTGGAATTTATAGACAGAGCAAAACGGCTGGGCGCTGAGATGATCATTCATACGGCTGCGCCTATACGCGGTCCGCAAAAAGAACCCTGGAGCGTATGGGATTATGACCTTTTTATTGAAAGGGTTAAACAAGCGGCCCAGAAGAAGAATATCTCGTTAGCCGACACCAATACCCTCATTAAAGCTGCAATAAACGAAGAAAAGGATGTTTTTTGGGATGATTGGCATGTAAATAAATACGGACATGATATATATGCTTCAGAAATATTAAATATATTAAAAGATTCCCTATAAAAATTACAAATTATATTGCATAAAAGTCATAAATGTAGTACTATATAAAAAATAGATTATTATATTTGAGGAGTAAGTCTTGGGTAAGAGGTCATACAGAATAGGGCTGAGATTTTATATTTTTATAGTGCTTATCATTGCCGTTATAGGCGGACTGTGCTTTTGGATTTTTTCTCCGGCTAAGAGTTATATCCGATATGGCAGCATGTCCTCTTCGGGCTTATGTGATGCAGTAATAATCTATGATGAACAGCTGATTGATATTCCCGAAAACGACCGTTTAATATACCAGGCCGCCGAAGGAGAACTGGTAAGTCAGGGACAGACTGTGGCCCGTCTCTATAAAAAAGGCTATGTGGTTTCGGCCGTAAGGGATTTATGGGAGCTTCAAAAAAATATAACTGCGGCGCAGGAAAGCGAAACCATAAGGGATATCTATAAGCCTGAGCTTGTACAGTATGATTTGGATATAGAAAAGACCCTCAAAAATATTCAGGATTATGAAGAGGGGGATTTATCATATTTTGAGCTTAATTCTGAGCTTATAAGGCTAATGAGCGAAAGACAGCAATATATACGGGATAATTTTTCGCCAAGCGAATCAGTTTCATCCCTTTATGCGGATGAACAGGAGCGTATTGCAGCGCTGAGCGGCTGGCAGGAAGAGGTGCTTGCGCCTTCAGGCGGATATTTATCCTGGTTCACCGACGGTTTGGAGGGCAGCCTGAGCGCTTCGGAACTGTCAGGCGTAACCTCGTCCCTCATTAAGCAGTCCTTAAGCGGATATACTCAAATAAACAACCGCCGCGAAGGAGAAGTTGCCAAAATAGTAAGCGCAGAAAGGTTTTATATTGCGGCGCTGTGCGAGGATGAATTTATTTCGGTAGGTTCGGAGGCCGAAATTTACATTTCAGGCGTTGACGGGGCGTTCAGCGCTCAGGTCTATGATATAATAAATGACCGGGACAGAGCGGTAATATTTGAAATAAGCGGCGAGGTTCAAAGGGTGTTGGGCATGCGCTCGGTACAGATAAGCGTAAACTCGCCAATTAATGAAGGCTTTATAGTTCCTTCAGGCTTTATAAGGGATGACGGAAGCGGGCCCTATCTTTATGTGCTTAATGACAGCAGCCAAAAGACGGCGGTTTATGTGAACCGGCTGGCAGAAAACGGCAATTCAGCGCTTGTCGCCGCGCGGGAAGGCGAACTGCTTTTAAACAGCACAATATATAACAAATAGGCCGCCCGGCATGTTTAAAAATAACGAATAGAAGTGACGCTGGTATGAATTTAGAGCAGAATATACTTGCGCTTAAAGAGCGCGTCAGCCAAGCCTGTCTTAAGGCGGGCCGCAGGACAGAGGAAATAACCATAGTGGCCGCAAGCAAAACCAGAACTGCGCAGGAAATAAACAAGGCATTGGATTTGGGCATACCTGCATACGGTGAAAACAGGGTGCAGGAGCTGCTTGAAAAATATCCAAATATAACAAGTCCCGGACAGGCATTTTTCATTGGACAATTACAGAGTAATAAGGTAAAATATATAATTGATAAAGTTAGTCTGATTCAATCGGTGGACAGGCTGTCTTTGGCTCAGGAAATAAATCGTCAGGCGCTTAAGCATGAATTAGTTATGCCTGTGCTTATAGAGATAAATATCGGCAGGGAACCGTCTAAAGGCGGCGTTGAGCCTTTGGCTGACACAGTAAAGCAGTTCTGCGACAGTCTTGTGAAGCTGCCTGCGCTTAAGGTAAGCGGGCTTATGACGGTAGCTCCCATTGAGATTGATCCGGATCAGCGGCGCGCCTGCTTTGCTGAGATGTACCGGCTCTATGAGGTATTCTGCGGGCATATCGGGCTGAAAGAAGCCACTCTGTCTATGGGCATGAGCGAGGATTATTTTGAGGCCGTTTTGGAAGGCAGCAATATGATACGTCCGGGACGCGCTTTATTCGGCGACAGAAAATAATAATAAAAATAATTTAGGAGCGTGTAAAATATGGGCAAGGGTTTAAACAAGATGCTGGAAATTATCGGTGTATCCAAAGAGGATGAGGACGATTTCGATAATACGTTTGAAGATGAGGAAGAAGAGGATGAGGATATTCAGGAGCGGGACGGCATAACCGTTACCACAAACAGATATCCGCGTTCGTCCGGAAGCAGCAGTCAGACGGCAAGCAGCTCCCGGTACGCTCGGAGGGAAAGCAATAGGGAGGATGTCAGCATGAATACTCATGATTATAATCAGACAGACGATATTTATGAAGCCCGTCGGAAGAGGTCAAGGCTTTCTTCCATACAGGGAGGCGCAAATTCGCATACTATGCTTATTCATTCGCCTGCTACATATACTGAATCTCAGGAGCTGGTTTTGCAGCTTAAGCAAAATAAGCAGATAATTATTAAATTGGATTCTATCGAAAAGGAAATAGCCCAGCGCATTCTGGATTTTATGAGCGGTGCAGCTTTTGCCCTGGAAGCTCAGGTAACAAAAATTTCTAAGGGTATTTACCTTTTCACTTCTACCGATACTAAAATTGAGAAGCCGGAGAGGGATAAAGAGCAGGAGCCCAGCACGGACGGATTTTTAGTGCTGGACGAAAACGACAGATACAGGCAATAAGATTGAGGGGATAAGCCGTGGAGGATAACAGCAAACATCAGAGCGCTGAATTTTCTAAAGTAAAAAACGGATATTCAGTTCCTGAGGTGGATGCAGAGATAGACAGGCTGTGCGGGCGCATAGAAATGCTTCAAAATGAAAACGAGCGGCTGGACAGCCGTCTGCACGCCTTATCCAAACAGCTTGCAGAATTTAAATCCAAAGAAAAGGCTATAGACTTTGCTTTGGCTGAGGCGGGAGAGCTGCGCAGCAACATTATTAAAAACGCCCAGCAGCGTGCTTCCGAGCTTATGCGTGCTTCGGAGCAGCGTGCGCGGGAACAGCTTGAGCATGTGGATTCTCTCAGGGCGGAAGAAGAAAATATAAAAAATAGAATAAAATATCTGCTGGAGGCCCAGCTTGCTATCCTGGAAGCGGACAGTGACGTTTAATAGCTCTTGTATGGATTTACGCCGCGGTATTTTTCAATACGCTGTATTGATGATTTAAGCCTTGATTGTGAATTTTACAATTCAGTCTAAAGGCTTATATGCCCTGTTTTTTATTCATGGTTATATAGTTTGAAAAATGGCGGGGTTTCCCGCCGTTTTTTGCAGTTATACCCTAAATTGACAAGGGCATATACGGTCAGGACAGGGCTGTTTGAGTGTCCTGCTGTGTTGCTTTTCGCTCCGTGTACTGAACATAAACCCATTGACGACGACGCAGAAAATGCCGAAATCAGACCGCTGGAGGCGTGCATCCCCTTGTTAATTTAGGGTATTATATTTAGAATATACCCTTGATCCAATATAATTCTTAATAGGGCAATAAATAAGGAGCTTGTAAAGATGAAAATAATTCAGCAGACCAATATGAACGACAAGCAAAGCATGGGCTATGAGATTATTGCCGAGAGCGGCGAATTATTGGTTATAGACGGAGGCTACAGCGGAAACGAGGACGAGCTGCGCCGTCTTATTAAAAGCGCAGGCGGCCATGTGAACCTATGGCTCATAACCCATCCCCACTGTGACCACCACAACGCCGTAATAGGCGTATTGACAGAGCCGCAGGGAATTACCGTAGACAGGATTGGCACCTCAATGCTGCCCGACAGCTGGGCAACAGGCAAACGGGATGAAGAAGACCTGCTTAACTGGAATGGATTTGAGCGCACACTTGATAATGTGTTTAAAATTGAGGAAGGCCAGGTATTTCAACTGGGCTCTATGCGCGTAGAGGTGTTAAGCGGCGCTAATCCCGATTTACTAAACGAGCCTTTTAACAACCAATCCTGCGTTTTTAGAGTGAGCGAAGAGGATTTTTCCCTCATAATTCTAGGCGACTTAGGCGCGGAAGGGGGACGCCGTCTGCTTGAAAAAGGCTATGACCTTAAAGCTGATGCTGTACAAATGGCCCATCACGGCCAAAACGGCGTAGAGGAGGATGTATATCAGGAAATACAGCCCAAATGGGCGTTCTGGCCCACACCCGACTGGCTCTGGCAGAACGTGCCGTATATAGGCGGGCCTCCGGGAGCCGGCCCTTTTAAAACTCAGGAGGTTATTAAATGGATGGAGAAGCTGGGAACAGAAAATATCACCTGCTTTGACCATACTGTAATGTTTGACAGCAAAACAAAAGAAACCGTGAAATATTGACTGAGCAAGTTGGCATTGATAAATCAGATTTTGCAATGCCCGAACCTAAAAATATAAAAAGTATAAACTATAGGGCGAAAATTGCAATAAGGCAAGTATAGAATTGCATATAAATAAATTTAAAAAGGGGAAAGTTAAAAGCGAAATGCATAATTATATAAACAATTCTGAATCTTCGTTGGAGGAAACAGCGGCCAGGGAAGGCACAGCGGCCAAGCCCGGCTGTAAGAAACCGGCATGGTTAATTGTCACATTGGCCGCCGTATGCCTGGCTATAATCATTTGTTTTTTAATTTTTACCAATAAAGGCGCTGACCAAAATAATTTCTCTATAGAAAATCATGACTGGCAGTTTGTTTTGATCCAGTATAATTCAGGCGATATAACCATCTGTTCGCCTGAAAATGCTCATTTATATGAGGAGGCAGGAATTGACCAGCTGAGACTGGAAGCTGAAAAGGGCCGCATGGTGTTAAACAGCGGTGAAAACGGAAATTCATGGGAGCTATCCTACAGCATAAACAATGTATCTCCCGAAGGCATTGTTTATGAAATTTCATACGGCGATTTAACGGGTTACGCCGGAACAGGAATAACCAGATATCATGACGGCAGTTCGGAATACACGCTGCACCTTTCCATAGGCGGCTGCTCGGTTAAATTTATTGATAAGCTTGCGCAATAGGCAAGATAAAAGAAGTCAGCAAAAGAGCACATTAATTAAATTCAGGTTATTTATAAATTATTTCCTTGTATATTTATGCAGTTTCGTATATAATATATACGGAGGTGCGCTCATGCTCAAATGTATAGGTATAATTGTCAATCTTAATAAGGATATAACCCTGGATGTTACCAGGCTTCTGATAGAGTTATTGGAAAAACGCGGAATAGAACCTCTTCTTTTTGGAGATGTGGCCGAAAAGCTGGGCCGCCCGGTTATTAACCGCGCTACTTTCTTTAACCGAAGCAACGCCATATTTGTTTTAGGCGGAGACGGCACCATGCTGGGAGTAATAGCCGAAGCCTCCATAAAGGGCAAGCCGGTTATGGGGATAAATATGGGACGCCTGGGCTTTCTTTCTGAAATTGAAATTTCAGAAATTAACGATGCATTGGATGTCATTGCCGCCGGCGATTATAAAATTGACCAACGCATGATGCTGGAATGCCGGGTCCACGGCAAGACTTTTTATGCCCTTAATGAAATTTCAGTACATAGAGCGGTATACGAACGCATTATAAGGCTGGATGTCTTTGCCGGCGACATTATGGCGGACAGTTTTTATGCCGACGGGCTCATAATAGCCAGTCCTACCGGTTCTACTGCATATTCTCTTTCGGCCGGAGGGCCTGTGCTTTCTCCCTCTCTTTCAGCCATGCTGCTTACTCCGGTATGCGCTCATACCTTAAGGTCGCGCCCTATCGTATTTCCCGATAATGAAATAATAAAAATAAGAGTGGTAGCTGATGCGGACGTATCTATTATATACGACGGCATGGAACAGCGCCTTAATGAAAATCATGCCGAAATCACTGTTACCAGAGCGCCCTTTGACGCTAAGTTCCTGACTGTAAAAAACCGGAATTTCTATAAGCTTTTAAATTCAAAGCTGAACGAATGGAGCATTTCGGGCGAGGATAAAATATAGGGAAGTGTGCAACATATGAAGTCCAAGAGACATGCTAAAATACTTGAGCTTATAGAAGCAAAAGAGCTGGAAACGCAGGACGAGCTTGCGGCCGAACTCAGCCGAAACGGCTTTCAGGTTACTCAGGCGACTGTTTCCAGGGATATTAAAGAGCTGAAGCTGATAAAGGTCCCCTCAAAAAAGGGCGGATATAAATATTCAACCGAGCACAAGAACAAAAGCGAGCAGGAAGAACGATTTCATAAGCTTTTTGCAGGAGCGGTTCTTTCTCTCCAGGCGGCCAATAATCTTATAGTTATTAAGACCATACAGGGCAGCGCCAATACTGTGGCGGTAGTGGTGGATTCCATGACAGACGACAGGATAATAGGCTGCGTTGCCGGCGATGATACGGTGCTTGTGGTCACAGCCGATAATCAATCGGTTAAAGGCGTAATGAATCAGTTTAAAAAGCTTATGAATTAGGAAGGTTTATATGCTGCGCAGCCTTAACATTAAAAATATAGCCCTCATGGATAATATTAATGTAGAATTCGGAGAAGGGCTGAATGTAATTACCGGCGAAACAGGGGCGGGCAAATCCATACTGGTGGATTCGCTCAATCTGCTTTTCGGAGCCAGGGGAGATAAGGATTTAGTCAGGATAGGGCAGAATAAGGGCTTTGTCCAGGGCAGCTTTGATATCCCCGCCGAGCGCATAAATGCGCTTGAAGAAATGGGTCTGGACGCTGAGGACGAGTGCCTTATTTTATCGCGCGAGCTTACAAGGGACGGGAAAAGCACATGCCGGATAAACGGCCGCATTGTCACCCTGTCCATGCTGCGCGAAGTATCCTCGTGGCTGGTAGATATACACGGCCAGCATGAGCATCAGGCCCTTTTGAAAAGCGAAAACCACTTAACCTTTTTAGACGCTTATGCCGGAGAAGAAGCGCTTAATGCCAAAAGCCTGGCAGGCAGGGCTTACGAGGCATATAAAAGCGTTGAACGCAGGCTGCACGGCGATTGGGGCACTGATGAAGAAAGAGCGCGTAATATAGACCTGCTGAAATATCAGATAGATGAAATTCAGATGGCTGAATTAGAGCCGGGCGAATTGGAAGAGCTTAACACCGAGCGCTCCAGGCTGCTGAATGTGGAGCAGCTGGCCGAAGGCCTGGCCGAGAGCTCCCAGGCTCTTAACGGAGAAGGCGCCGCGCTGGATTATATACGTTCGGGTATAAGCGCTCTCCGTTCTTTAGAGCGCTATACAGACGATTTTGACGAATTGGTCCAGCGAATGGAATCCGCTTATTATGAATTGGAAGATATAAGCAGTGAAATATCAGAGCAGGCGGACGCTCTGGAAAACGACCCCCGCCGGTTGGAACAGGTGGAGAGCCGCATGGAGCTTATTTCGGATATTCTGCGCAAATACGGCGATACTGAAGAAAAAGCCATAGCTTACATGCATAAAGCCGAAATAGAACTGGACGAGCTTCTTAATGCCGGACAGACCATTGAAAATTTAAAAAAAGAGCTGAAAGCAAGGAAGCGCGAGCTGGACGAGGCCTGCGGCAAATTGACTGATATACGCAAAAAGGCCGCTGAGCAGCTTGCAAAAAAAATTAAATCCGAGTTAGCCGAATTAGGCATGGATAAAGCGCTGTTCTCCATTCAGATGAACCAGAAGCCGCCCTCTCAGGACGGCGCGGATACGGCTGAATTTATGTTTTCAGCAAATCCGGGACAGCCGCTTAAGCCCTTGACCAAAATAATTTCCGGCGGTGAATTAAGCCGGCTCATGCTTGCGATAAAGGGAATACTGGCTCAAAAAGACATGATCCCCACAATGGTTTTTGACGAAATAGATACCGGCATAAGCGGCCGCATGGCAAAAGTAACTGCTGAAAAAATGGCCGGAATAGCTGCTTCGCATCAGGTGCTTTGCGTAACCCATCTGGCGGTCATAGCCGCTATGGCCGACCGTCACTATTTTATAGAAAAAATATCCACTCAGGACAATACAGTCACCAGGCTTTCCCTGCTGGATGAGGATGGGCGTATAGATGAAATAGCCCGGCTGACAGGCGGGGGAGAAACCTCTCTTGCCCGCGGGCACGGAAAGGAAATGCTTGAATCATGCGCCGCTTTTAAGCAGAAAATCAAAAATACATAAATTAACAAATTGCAAAAATTCACTCCTGAACAAGCTTCGGCATTTTTTGTCGAAGCTTTATTTTTTTAACAAGCATATTTGCATGCCATTTACAAAAGATATAGAAACGGAATTTTAAAATGATTTGGAGTTGAAAGAAATTGAAATTTAAAAATAAATTGATAGCTCTGGCTGGCGCCGGGCTGCTTCTAACCGTCCTGAGAAGCGCGCCTCTTGTTGAGCTGTTTGAGCTGCCTGACAGGGTGGTGATTTACGAAAATGAGGAAGTAGGGCTGGAATGCTCTTTTCCGTTTAGCCTCTGCCAGAATAAAAACAGCCTGATTTTGAGTGCAAATGCAGATATTACTAATGACTCAGAGCATTTAGGCGAAGGGGAAAATGAAATAATAAGAGGCAATATACCCGTCTCCTTCCTGGGAATGGAGATTAAAAACATAGAGGTATATATACTGCCTCAAAAAACCGTTGCGCCCGGCGGAATGTGCATCGGGGTATCCTTATATACAAACGGCGTTATCGTGGCCGGAAATTCGGATATCTCCTGCGAGGGCGGCAAAAAAGTGAACCCTGCTATGCAAGCGGGGCTTTTTGACGGAGACATTATAACTAAGGTCAACGGCCAGCAGCTGCAAAACGCCCGCCAGCTTGGCCAGTTGGTGGAGGAGAGCGGAAACAGGCCCATAACTCTCACTGTGCTTAGGGACAATAAAAATGTAGAAGTTAAAATAACACCGGCCTTTGATATATACGAAAAAAAATACCGGCTGGGCTTATGGCTCAGGGACAGCACGGCCGGAATAGGCACAATAACCTATGCTGACAACCAAAATAAAAAATACGCCGCTTTGGGCCACGCCATAACCGACCCGGACACGGGAACAATTCTCCCGGTGGGAACAGGTGAAATTGTAGAATGTACTATTAACGATATCGTTAAAGGAAAAAAAGGCATACCCGGAGAGCTGAAGGGCAGCTTCCGTTTAAATTCTCCTGCATACGGCAGTATTTCCGCTAATACTGAATTTGGGCTCTATGGAGATACTTATTCGGATATAATAAATAAGCTTTATCCTCAGGGCGTGGAAATGGCCTCCAGGAACAGCGTTAAAGAGGGCAAGGCAACCATTTTAACAACAATAGACGGACAGGGTATACAAGAATATGAGATTAATATAATAAAAGCCAATAAGCAGGATGTACGAGCGGCAAAGAGCATGATAATAGAGGTAACTGACGAAAGACTGCTTGAAAAAACCGGCGGCATTGTGCAGGGAATGAGCGGCAGTCCTATCCTCCAGGACGGAAAGCTCATCGGAGCAGTCACGCATGTATTGATAAGCGACCCTCAAAAAGGCTATGCTCTGTATATAGATTGGATGCAGGAATAGCAGTGCAGGCATTAACACATGCAGATATCAGTAATAACATCTTAAAAAACAGTCCAGCTTGGGGCGCCATTCGGTCAGGAAGGGCGCCCCAAGTTGTATCAGTTCCTTGGCGGAACGGGTTTATATACCGGCGGTACGCTATCGTTCTGTGAGGGATGAAATATGCTATAAATGTATGGAGAAACGGGAGATATACCGGCGGTATGCTGTCAATTTCGCTCTGCGAGCATTGAAATATGCTATAGACGTATGGAGGAACGAGATATACCTGCGGTATGCTATCAATTTCGCTCTGCGAGCATTGAAATATGCTATAGACGTATGGAGGAACGGGAGATATACCTGCGGTATGCTGTCAATTTCGCTCTGTGAGCATTGAAATATGCTATAGACGTACGGAGGAACGAGATATACCTGCGGTATGCTGTCGTTTCGCTATTCATATTTTCGGCATTTTTAAAAGGGTGTTTTATTTAAATTACATTGAGCTGATGTCAAAATAGAGCATAACTTAAAATATAAAGGCAAGTTAATATCAAAAGGCATTGATAATAATAAATGTATATTAAGTCGATATTCGGTTCAATGCGCGTTTTTTGGAAATATCGTGCACATAGAATAGACAACAATTAAAGAAACTAATTAAAATAATTAATAATAATCTAAAATGTATAATTTTTACTTGCAAATATTGTTAATTTTAAATATAATATATTTACTAGTCATATTATATTTATTAAGGAGGAAATTTACCATGAGAATACTGCTTGGCACCACTAATAACGACAATGCATTTGAAGGCCAGTTGGCTATAAAAGGCGTATATCAATCAGGAAAGGAATTGTATGATGCCGTTTGCGAAACCTTCCCTGATGTAGTTATAACTGATTATATCCTGAAAGATTTGGATGGCATTGGACTATTGAAAAAGGTGGCTGGTCAGGGAAATACTAAATTTATTATATATTCAGAGCTTTCTGATGCATTTATAACCAGAATAGCTATTTCTTTGGGAGCTGTCAGGGTTTTTAAAAAGCCGGAGGAAAAGAACCAGCTGCTGGATTTCATATCTTCCTACGCCGGCGGGGGCATCAATATAGAGGGTATCTCAAAAGAGCGCGAGAATAAGCTGGCCAAATATATTGGGGATACATTGAAGAAAATAGGCATGCGTCCCAACCTGCTGGGATTCAATTATCTTCTGGATCTTATAATGCTTTTGGTCAGAAACGGCAATGCGTTTCCCTATTATAATAACATGGGCAAAATTTATCAGCAGCTGGCCGATAAGTACGGGAACCGTCCTAACTGCATAGAAAGAAATATAAGAAACAGCATTGAAACTGCCTGGATATGCGGGGATTTGGATTATATTAACTCTCTGTTCGGATTCAGCATACGTTCAGATAAAGGCAAGCCTACCAACAGTGAATTTATAGGATTTATCTGTGATTACATATGCAATACCTTTGAGGAGTAATTTACAGATAAAGGAGTAATTCGTATATTTTTTGTTCCTTAGCACTTTTTCGACACCGAAAAACCGCGCATTGATATTATTTTTGAAATTTCATCAATGCGCTTATTATATGTTTAATTTTTTTTATCAATTTAACGTAATTAAATGATAAAATCCGCAAACTTGGTTATAGCATAAAATATGGGTAAAGCTCCTGTTATTATATTCGTTCATACCGCTTCAAATATTTACTTTAGTATATGAACATAATGGCGTACTTTAAAATGTACGCCCTCTCCTGCCCAAATATAGTTTTTTCAATTAAACATTATATTGCGGTATTGCTTGCCAATTATAATATAACAAAATATATCCCGCACCCAAAAAGCTTTTTATTATGAATGCTATCTAGTCCCCCTCAATAGAATAGTATCTGAAGGGGTTGAAAATATGGTAAAAATGGGGTATATAAAACAGAACATTGTCCAGCACATTAAAGAGAATTTGACAGGCTATATCATCGCACTGGTATTTTTCCTCATAGGCATAAGCAGCGGCTGTTTTTATTATAAATATGTCGGAGATTTTTTCAGCGACGGCTTCGGACGCTATATGGAATCTTATCTGGAATATATAGCTAACGGAAGCGCCGACCGCTGGGGCATATTTTTCACATCTTTTCTCAGTTCAGCCGAAACTGTGTTCTTTATAATGCTTTTAGGCCTTTTTACCTTTACATATCCGCTTACATATCTTATTTTGGGCGGCCGCGGCTTTGTTCTAGGCTTTTCAGCGTCCATGCTTCTTAGTCTGCTGGGCTTTGACGGCTTTCTGATACTGCTTTTAGCGCTTTTGCCGCAGTATCTGCTTCTGCTGCCCATATACTTTTTCTGCTCGGTACTGGCTCTGATTAGATTAAAAAAGCGCAGACAGTTCAAAGGCAAGAGGGGAATCGGCAGAGAGGATTTGGGCTATCTTCAATTCTTTATTTGTGCAGTAGCGGCTGTTATTCCGGCCAGTGTATATATTACTCTGATAATGCCCTTGATAATGAATGGAATTTATAGTTTATTCAGCGGCATTTTATGATATAATATTTTTAAAGACGACTAAACAATACAATCAGTGTACAATGCGTTTTTGCATGAAATGCCCGCCGCGTCCGCTCTGCTGCGCGGTCTTGAAATACGCATGATATCTTTTCGCCCGCTTCTTACAGCTATTAACGGGCATTTTTGCAAAAATCTCCGACCGAAAAGCAGGGCGATTTTTCGCTTTTGCAAGGCGGCAAAACGCAAAAATATCGGGAGTATTTTAAGGACGGCAACGCAGTAAAACGGAGCAATGTGCCCTCTATTCGGCGCATTATAATTTGATTGTATTGTCTACTTAAACGACTATGATAAACAGCCAATGGAGGCATGATTAAATGAGATGTACAGTGATAGTGCTGGACAGTTTGGGAGCAGGCGAGCTGCCAGATGCCGCAAATTACGGAGACAGCGGCAGCAATACGTTAAGAAGCGTTGTGCTTACAGGAAAAGCCCATCTTCCCAATATGGCCAAAATGGGCCTTTTTAATATTGACGGCCTGGATTATGCGCCCAAAAATTCTTCTCCCAGCGCCGCATACGGAAAATTGGCGGAACGCTCACCCGGCAAGGATACCACAACAGGGCACTGGGAACTAATGGGCAAAATACTTTCCGCTCCCTTTCCCACTTTTAAAAAATTCCCGCCTGAAATTGTGGAAAAGCTGGAAAGCGCTTTCGGCAGAAAAATACTGGGCAATAAAGCGGCTTCGGGAACAGTTATAATTGAAGAGCTGGGACAGGAGCATATGCGCACCGGATACCCGATAGTATATACCTCGGCTGACAGTGTTCTCCAGATTGCGGCGCATGAAGATATAATCCCGCTGGAGGAGTTATACCAAATGTGCAGAGAGGCCCGCCGGATTATGTCGGGAGAATTTGCCGTAGGCAGAATAATTGCGCGGCCTTTTACCGGCCGGCCAGGCAGCTTTGTGCGTACAAAGAACCGGCATGATTTTTCTCTGAATCCGGGCCGTACGGTACTGAATATTTTGAGTGAAAACGGGCTGGAAGTTATAGGCGTAGGAAAAATAGGGGATATTTTTGATAACTGCGGACTGACAAAAAGTTATCCCGACAAAGGCAATCAGGCCTGCATTGACAGAACGCTCAGCTTGCTTGAAAAAAGCTTTGACGGACTGCTGTTTGTAAATCTTGTGGATTTCGATTCTCTTTACGGACATAGGAATAATGCTGACGGCTACGCCCGCGCGCTGGAAGAATTTGACCAAGCGCTTGCAAAAATACTGGACAAGCTGAACCAAACGGATATTTTAATTATAACGGGCGACCACGGCTGCGACCCAAATACGGCCAGCACGGACCATTCCAGAGAATATACTCCTCTTTTGCTTTATGGCTCCTGCATTAAGCCCGCCAATCTGCACACGCGGAATTTTTCGGACGTCGCGGCATCAATAGCGCATTATTTTAAACTTGCGTACGATTTAAGCGGCAAATCATTTTTATAATTCAGGAGGACGGTTATGAATGAAGTAATAAAAGCGGCCGGTTATATAAAAAGCAAATTAACTGTTACGGCTCAAACAGGCCTTGTGCTCGGCTCAGGCCTGGGCAATTACGCTGACGGACTTTCCAATGCATCGGTTATACATTATAAGGACGTTCCGGGTATGCCCGTTTCCACCGTCGAAGGACATAAGGGCGCGTTTGTAATAGGGGAGAAAGCGGGCCGGCAGATTATATGCCTCCAGGGACGCGTGCATTATTATGAAGGCCGGAGCCCCGAAGAAACGGTGTTCCCCATAAGAGTACTTAAGGTGCTGGGCGTTAATAAACTCATACTTACAAACGCCGCCGGCGCTGTCAATACAGATTTTGCTCCGGGTGATTTAGTTTGCATAACAGACCATATTAATTTAACCGGGCTTAATCCGCTGAGAGGAACCAGGGCTTTGGATTTTGGCGAGCGCTTTCCCTCCATGAGCGAGGCATATGCTCCAGATTTAATTAAAACAGCGCTGGATTCAGCACTCCAGGCGGGCATAAAACTCAAACAAGGCGTATACTACTATTGCGCCGGCCCCAGCTATGAAACGCCGGCCGAAATAAGAGCTATTCGCATTCTGGGCGGAGACATGGTGGGCATGTCTACTGTTTATGAAACGGTAGCCGCTGTGCAGGCGGGCATAAAAGTATTGGGCATATCCTGCATAACCAATATGGCCGCCGGCATATTAAAAACTCCTCTTTCTCACGCCGAGGTAATGGAGACCGGCAAAAAGGTGGCGGGAGTTTTCGCCTCATTAATTGACAAAATAATTGAAAATATTTAAAAATAACGCATAAAACCTTCTCGTTTGCATAACCTAAATAAAAAACAAGGAGGTTTTTATGTCTAAGAGTTTTTTAAGAATTATTTCAGCCGCAATACTGTTTCTTAGCGTAAGCCTCTGCTCAGTCACAGTAACAAAAGCCGAGCCCGAATTTGATATTAACGCCAGAGCGGGCCTGCTTATGGAATATGAAACGGGAACAATACTTTATGAGAAAAACATAGACCAGCCCCTTCCTATTGCCAGCGTTACTAAAATAATGAGCCTATGTCTTATCTTTGACGAGGTGGAGCAGGGCACGCTTAAACTGGACGATAAAGTAACGGTAAGCGAATATGCCGCAAATATTGGCGGTTCACATGTCTTTACAGACGCTCATTGGCAGTATCCTGCCAGCGAGCTGATTAAATCAATTATAATAGCGTCTGCCAACGATGCCTGTATAGCAATGGCAGAGCATATTGCGGGCAATGAAGAGACTTTTGTATCCCGCATGAACAAAAAAGCAGAAGAGCTGGGCATGAACAACACAACCTTTGTAAACTGCACTGGCCTGCCCGCCGAAGGACATCTTTCAACAGCGAGGGATGTGGCCATAATGTCCAGGGAGCTTTTAGGGCACAAGGATTATTTCAGGTGGAGCAGCACCTGGATGGATGAGATAACCCACAAAGATGGAAGAGTCACGGGACTGACCAACACAAATAAACTTGTTCGATTTTACGAAGGCTGCGACGGCGTAAAGACGGGCTATACAGATGAAGCCAAGCACTGCTTAAGCGCTTCAGCCACCCGCAACGGAACCCGCATGATAAGCGTCATTTTAGGCGGAGAAACCAGCCAAAAGAGATTTGACGACGCACGCACCTTGCTTAATTACGGCTTTGCAAATTTCGTTACCGTTAAGCTGGTAAATAAAGACGACGTTATAGAGCAGCAGCCTTCCATTAAGAACGGTATGGATAAAACCATGTCGGTCCATCCAGCCTGGAATGTTACCGCGGTTCTGCGCAAAGGTGAAGAAAAGCTAATTGAAAAGGAAATAGCCCTTCCGTCTGAAATAGCCGCTCCCATTAAAGCGGGCCAGAAAGTAGGCGAGCTGATAATCAGAAAAGGCGGCGAGGAAATGATGCGCGTGGATCTGGTTGCCGACCGCGATTACAAGGAAGCAAAAATCTGGGATATTCTCAAGCGTATTATCTCACTTTGGTAAGAGTGCTGATTTCATCGGCATCACAGGTTATATATAGAGTTTTCATATTTTGGTAAATCACCATGCCCGGCTTTGCACCGCCGGGCTTTTTTACATACCTAACCAGAGTATAATCTACAGGTACATTTTGCGAAGTGCGCCCTTTGGAGTAATAAACAGCTAGATTAGCAGCCTGTTGAAGCGTCCGCGGCGGGATATCTCCTGTTTTGCGTATAATGACATGAGAACCGGGCATATCTTTAACATGCAGCCAGGTTTCATTGGGCAGAGCGGTTTTAAGGGTAAGCGCATCATTTTGACGGTTGTTCTTGCCCACTAAAATTTCTATTCCGTCTGAAGAAATATAGCAGTGCGGGGAAGTGGGGGAAGAGATCTTTGGCTTTTTCCCCTTAGTGCGGCTTTTGATATATCCGGCCTGCATCAGCTCTTGGCGTATTTCCTCTAATTCGGAATAATTTGTACAGTTGTCCAGGCTCAGCTTAAGGGATTCCAAATAGCTTTTTTCCTCACGATTCTGGGAAATCTGCCCTGTTACCAGCTTGGAAGCGGTTTTTAACTTATTATATTTTTTAAAATACTGCTGTGCGTTTGCCTGCGGGGAAATTCTTTCATCCAGTTCTATTTCCAGCTCCTTATTTTCCTCGTAATAATTATTAACCGTTACTTTTTTTGCGCCGCGGCTGACGCGGAATAAATTTGCAGTAAGCAATTCGCCCTTTATCCTGTATATGTCCATCTGCGCGCATTCCATTAATTTCTGCGCGTAAAGTGCTTCTTTCCGCTCGCATTTCTCTATAAGCTTATCCAAAAGCATAGTCAATTCCCGGCTTCGGCTCTTCATATGCTGCGCCATATCTTTAGCAGCATAAAATTCTTCCAGCATGGCCGAAAACCCAGGCCGCTCCTTCTGTCTTTCAGGAGCAAGGGAAGAATATCTGAAAGGCAAAAAATCCACCGGCTGAGTTTGTTCGTTAAGGAGCATAACAGGCATGTAATTTTGTTTCCAGACACACTGCATATAATCTATAAAGCCTGTTATGCCGCCTGCACTCTTTATTCTAAAAACTATCTCCTCCGCCGCGGGCCTGGATATGCCTGTAAAACTGTCTGAAATCATTCGGGCAGTTATATTTTCTCCTCTTCCAAGGAAAAAGCTCTGGATATTTTTCATGCTTGGCTCAGCCTTATTCTGAGATGGGGGAGCAGTATAAATATCATGCGGCATGACCTGCCGTACTGAACTTATTGTTATATCCACCCTCTTAATTGCATCTATTACAAAGCCCTGAGAATTTACCAGTATAATATTGCTATGCTTGCCCATAATTTCAGCTATAAGAGTTTTCACAGTTTTATCTCCCAGCTCAGTGTAGGATTCAATAGTAATATTAGCAATTCGCTCGTTGGAAGGCTGAGTTATGGACAGAATCTTGCCGCCGCTCAAGTGCTTGCGGAGCAGCATGCAGAAATTGGGCGGCGTTTCTGGATTCTCTTTAGCCGTCTGTGTAATATGCAGCCGGGCGCTGCTAGCGTTAGCGCTGATAAGCAGCCTATGCTGGCGCGCATTGTTTTTTATCAATAAAATAATTTCATCCTTTTCAGGCTGCTGGATCCTGTCAATCCTGCCTCCCGAAAGCAGGTTGTTTAATTCAAATATTATTCCTCCAAGAGTTATTCCGTCAAGAGGCATGTGTTTTCCCTCCGTTTTTAATGTCTTTTGCCTGATATTGTTTAAAATATTACAAAAATCTGGGCATACAAGGCAAAAAGTTATTGCTTTGTTTCGGTTAATATGATACACTATAAAATGATTTTTGCATAGAATAATTGTATAATTTTCTGGAGGATTGCTTATGAGTACTTATGAAAAAAATGATAAGAACCAAGCGGTGATTACCATTACAGTGGACGGTGCGTCCTATGACAAAGCGGTTGCTGACGTTTACAAAAAAACAGCTAACAAATATTCTATCCCTGGTTTTCGCAAGGGCAAGGCTCCGCGCAATTTAGTGGAAAAATATTACGGAGCCGGAGTATTCTTTGACGACGCCTTTAACGAGGTGTTCCCCGAATTCTATGAAGCTGCCATTAAAGAGCACAACTTAGAGCCTGTAAGCCGTCCCGATGTTGATATAAAGGATATTCTGGACGACAAGAGCATTGTGCTTACCGTAACAGTTGATCTCAAGCCCGAAGTTGTACTTGGTAAGTATAAAGGTATAAGGATCAAGAAAAATGAGTATAATGTTTCGGACGAGGATATAGAAAGAGAAGTACAGACGGCGCGCGAACGTGCAGGCCGCATGATTTCGGTTGAGGACAGGCCGGTTAAGAACGGCGACAGCATAAAATTGGATTATTCAGGCAGCGTGGACGGAGTTAAGTTCCCCGGCGGCACTGCTGAAAATCAGACTCTGGTTATCGGCTCAGGCTCCTTTATCCCCGGCTTTGAAGAGCAGCTTATCGGCATGAATATAGGCGATGAGAAAGACATAAACGTCAAATTCCCTGACGACTATCACGCCGAGGACCTTAAAGGCAAGGATGCGGTATTTACCGTAAAAATAAACGCCATTGAGGAAAAGCAGCTTCCTGAAGCGGACGATGAATTCGCTAAGGATGTAAGCGAATTTGATACGCTGGAAGAATACAAGGCGGATATCGCTAAAAGATTAAAGGAGCAGAATGACCGCCGCGCTCAGAATGAATATGAAAATGCGCTTTTGGATAAAATTTGCGAAGAAGCCCAAGTGGATATTCCCGACAGCATGATAGAGCGCCAGATTGATTATCATCTGCGCGATATGGAAATGCGCATGAGCTATCAGGGGCTTAAGATGTCTGACTACCTGGCTTATACAGGTATGACTGTGGCGCAGCTCAGGGAAATGTACCGTGAAGACGCCCAGAAGATTGTTAAACAGCAGCTTGTCCTTGAAGCTATTAAAAAGGCAGAAAATATCGAGGCCGACCAGGAGGGCATTGATAAGGAAATAGCTCGATATGCCGAAATGTTTAAAAAGGACGCTGAGGAGTATAAAAAAGAGCTGAAGCCGGACGAACTGGAATATATTAAAGAGACGGTAACGGTAAATAATATACTTGAATTTATAAAGCAGAACAACAAGCCTGCTGCGAAACGCGCTCCCGCCAAGAAAAAAGCAGCGGAAGCAGACGCCGCGAGTGAGAGTGAAACCGAAGCGGCCGCAGAACAAGCTGAAGAGAATGCAAACGCGGACGAAGCCCAAGCAAAACCTGAAAAACCGGCTAGGAAGCCGCGGCAGACTAAAAAAGCACCGGCTGAAGAGACTCCGGCTGAATAATATTCATAAGATGTTATGGAGGTATAAAAAATGCTGATTCCTTATGTTGTAGAGCAAACCACAAGAGGAGAACGCTCCTATGATATATATTCCCGCCTGCTACAGGACCGCATCGTCTTTTTAGGCGGAGAAATAGACAGCAATATGGCCAATCTTATCGTGGCTCAGCTTCTGTTCCTGGAGGCTGACGACCCGGATAAGGACATATCCCTTTATATAAACAGCCCCGGCGGTTCGGTTACGGCTGGCATGGCCATATTTGATACCATGCGTTATATAAAGGCCCCTGTATCCACAATCTGCATAGGCATGGCCGCTTCCATGGGTTCTCTGCTGCTGACCGCAGGCGAAAAGGGCAAGCGAATTGCTCTGCCTAACAGTGAAATAATGATACATCAACCGCTTGGCGGCGCTCAGGGCCAGGCCAGCGATGTGGCTATTCACGCCGAGCACCTCTTAAAGACCAGAACTAAATTAAACAGTATACTTGCCGAGTGTACAGGGCAACCTATTGAACGAATAGAGCAGGACGTTGAGAGGGACCATTTCCTCTCGGCTCAGGAGGCTCTGGATTACGGGCTTATAGATACTATCATCCAATCTCATTAAAGGAGGCGTCAAATGCCTAAATATGATGATAAGAGAATAATAAGATGTACTTTCTGCAACCGCACGCGCGACCAGGTTAAGCGGCTGGTAGCCGGCCCTCCGGGAATTTTCATCTGCGATGAATGCATAGAGGACTGCCTGGAGGCTTTAGAAGAAGCTCCCGAAATGGAAAACAGCGCTGCGGTTAATGAGATATATCTCCCCAAGCCGGCAGAAATAAAGGCTACGCTGGATCAATATGTAATAGGGCAGGATGATGCTAAAAAAGCACTTGCTGTCGCGGTATACAATCACTATAAGCGCATAGCCTATAAAAAGAGCACCGACGATGTAGAGATTCAAAAGAGCAATATTCTGATGATTGGTCCTACCGGCACGGGCAAAACCTATCTTGCCCAGACGCTGGCCCGGATATTGAATGTGCCCTTTGCCATTGCCGACGCTACTACCTTAACCGAAGCGGGCTATGTGGGCGATGATGTGGAAAACATCCTGCTTCGCCTTATTCAGGCGGCTGATTATGATTTGCCCAAAGCCGAGCGGGGCATAATCTATATAGACGAAATAGATAAAATTTCCCGCCGTTCAGACAATCCCAGCATTACACGGGACGTTTCAGGCGAAGGCGTGCAGCAGGCTCTGCTTAAGATACTGGAGGGAACTGTTGCGCATGTGCCTCCCACAGGCGGGCGCAAGCATCCTCACCAGGAAATCATACAGCTGGACACCACCAACATTCTCTTTATCTGCGGAGGCGCCTTTGACGGACTGGAAAAGATAATAGAAAGCCGGGTAGGCAAAAAGACCGTTGGCTTCGGCTCTGAAATCAAGCTGCTTTCACGGCAGCAGGATATAGGGGAAGTCTTAAAGCAGGTCATGCCCCAGGACTTGGTAAAATTCGGCCTTATACCCGAACTTATCGGCCGGCTTGCCAGTATAGTAACCTTAAATGCATTAAATGAGGATATGCTTGTAGATATCCTTACTCAGCCTAAAAATGCGCTTGTTAAGCAATATGCCCGGCTGTTTGAAATTGACGGAGTAGAATTAAAATTCGATCCCGAAGCTGTAAGAGCCATCGCGCATAAAGCAATAAGCCGCAAAACCGGCGCGCGCGGCCTGCGTTCCATAATAGAGGAAGCGCTTACTCAAACCATGTTTGAGCTTCCTTCTATGGAAAATATATCAAAATGCGTAGTTACCGAACAGTGCATTACTGATAAACAGCCTCCTCTTCTGGAAAAAATAAAAACCAGGAAAAAGGATCAGGTGTCATAACAAAAATTATATATTATAAAACGGCAGTAAACCAAACTGCCGTTTTTTTATAATTAATTTTAAAAAAACTATTGACAACTATCAATATGTATATTAATATAATAATAGTAGAAACCCAATATTTTCTATGGAGGGCATTTCTATGAAAAAAAAACTATTAATTATTTTACCTGTTTTAGTTGTAGTTATCATAATAGCCGTAATTGTTTTTACAAGCTTGCTTAAAAAAGATTATATAGTTGTTGCACGTAATGCTGACTGGCTTAACAAAGAGTCGGCTTGGCGTGATTTTACCCCTGCAAGCAATTCATTGAGTTTATTCAGAACGGAATTAGAGCAATTTGATAAAAGCAAAAGTTCAGGCACGCTTTTTGACAACCTATTTTTCAATAAAATAGAAATGAATATAGAATTGACTGAGCAAGGGCTTATACTCAAATATATAGATATGCAAGCCTATAAACTATACGCTGAAAAAGACAAGCATATTTTATATCAAATTTTGAGTCAGGGAAATTCTGAAATTAAGCTTCAAGGCTCTTATATAGAGGCAGATAAACACAAAGCTCAGGATATAATAGACACGAGTATAAGCATTTATCAAGCTGATTTATTATCAAAGCTTTATTTGGCTGAGGATATTTTAAAAAGCTATGACGGAGATTATGTAAATATAGCGCTTGATAAACAGGCTTATGAAAGGGAAAATTGTTATTTGATAAGCAACGATATCATCCAGCAGGTGGATAATACAGATTTCGATTTTCAAACCGTTTGCTTCAAATGCTGCGTATATAAAAATGGCACTCTGCAAGGAGCCGTAACATTATTTATACGTTCTTAAAGCGGAATAATGCGAAAGGAGGTCAAAACGGGGTTTACCGCTTTAATAAAAAGAAAGGAAAGGAAGCTTATGAAAAAGTCGATAGTTGCTGTATTGGTCGGAATGTTATTGCTGAATTTTTGCGCATTCAGTTATTCGATGCCAAATAACGCTGTTGTTCAGGAGAATATCCTGCTTGTAAACGACGCGGCAACTACAAGTGCAGGCTATCAAACTATGGCCGTTGCCGAATTTAATGATATTACGCTTGCCGCTGCGCCTCAATCGGTAATAGTGCAGAGCGATATCAGCAGAGTGGATAAGGATATATGCAAACAGCTGGCTGATAACGGCGCAGTTATTATTTTCAGCAATAACACTTTAAAGCAGGTTGAGGCTAAAATGAACGGACAGACTGTGCCAAATGAAGAAATAGGTCAATATACCCTCGGAACATTTGTATGCAAGACGGCATACGGATATGAATACGGCGAAATAGCTTATGCCCATGCCGAAGAAAGCACCGTATTTACCAAGCCCCAGATTACGGCTCAAACATTTGAAAGCATAAGGGATAATTTGGGGTTATCTAATAATACGGCGCAGACTGCGGCCGCAAACAGCACCGCACCGTATAAGATGTACAACTTTGCCGTAAATTTGACTAGGGACGGCGAAACTATCGGACAGACCTGGTGCAGGCAGTATGTGTATAAGCGGGCAAAATATATGCAGAACGGTACGCGGAAAAGCATGTGGGATGTTGTATCTTTAATGAGGGTTACGCCGTATTCCCCGTGGGGCGTAGAAGAATATGATACCCGTATGCATTGCAACGCGGGTAATCAGGAATGTATTGAAGATACCTATCTTGAAAGCGACGGAACTTACACAAACACTTTGAATATCGGTATTACCGTCAGCGTAGATACGATAGAGGGCAATGTCGGATATAGTCATTCTTACACCTACGATAATGACTCTCAAACGATAACTAATCACCTTCCATACGGAAACGTAAAGGAATGGTATGTAGAGGTAATTCCCTGGCGGGAAGCACACTCATGGCAGATTGAACCTGCCATACGCTTTATAAACCATAACGACCAGAATATGAGCGGGGCTTGGTCGCAGATAACGCGGGTTAAACTCAGAAAATTTGTGGTTATAGGTATAGATGCGAGCTTTAATTTAGATTCCGGCGATTATGACTGCGGCGATTGGTTTAGCTGAATTAAGTAATTTGTCTTGTTACGGGCGCGCACTAGCGCGCTCTTATTATTTTATACAGGAAAATCATTCGCGTTCACATTTATTATATTTGCTTTTTAACTGCAAACAATATATAATATATATTAGCGGCTTATACATCAAGCCGAATTTTTTTGATTATTACTATGCCGGCCGCCTGTGCGCAGACCGGAGGAAACGGAGAATATATGAGCGAGCTCACACTGCCTATGATTCCTATGAGGGGAATGGCAATATTTCCCAGTATGTCCATGCATGTGGATGTTGCGCGGGAGAAATCCAAGGCCGCAATAGAACACGCCATGCTTTCCAGCCAGCAGATTTTTTTGATAAGCCAAAAAGAGGCTGCAATAGAGGATCCCATGCTGGACGATTTAGCAAAGGTAGGCTGCGTATGCCGTATAAAGCAGGTTTTGAGGATTCCCGGCGATACTGTGCGCATACTGGCCGAAGGCTTATACCGGGCCGAAATAAAGGCTATTACCAGCCAGGAGCATATGTTTGAGGCCGTTATAAACGAAGTAGCGGATGAATTTGTATACGACCACATACAAGCCGCGGCCCTTATGCGCCTTATTATGGGCGTATTTGAGGAATATGCCCAGGAATCAGGCAAAGTATCCTCCGATATAATCCAGTCTCTTAAAGCGGTCAACGACCCGTCTTATTTTGCCGACCTTATGACGGCCAGCGTATTGGAAAATGATGAACAGAGACAGGAAATGCTGGATATTTTTGACCCCGTTAAACGGCTGGAGCGGCTGTATGAATTTCTTCTGTCTGAAATACAGATAATTGAAATGGAAAAAAAGATATCTGTCAGGGTAAAGCGCCAGATTGACCAGTCCCAAAAGGAATATTATCTCAGAGAACAGGTAAAGGCCATACAAAAGGAGCTGGGCGAGGGAGATACTGAAGAAATTGAAGAACTGAATCAGCGTATTAATAAAAGCGATATGAGCGATATAGCCAAGAAAAAGGCACTCAAAGAGCTGGAGCGCATGAAGCGCATGCCGGCGGGCATGCCTGAAGGCGCTCTGATACGCACCTATCTGGAATGGATGCTGGAATTGCCCTGGTCTGAGGAATCAAAAGACAACGAGGATTTAGATTATGCCTCAGAGATATTGGAAGCGGATCATTACGGCCTGCAAAAAGTTAAGGAGAGAATACTGGAATTTTTAGCGGTGCACACCCTCACAAAAAGCATGCACGGCCCAATACTCTGCCTTGTCGGCCCTCCGGGCGTTGGAAAAACCTCCATCGCCCGTTCTATAGCCAAGGCGCTTGGGCGCAGCTTTGTCAGGATGTCTTTGGGCGGAGTTCGGGACGAGGCTGAAATCCGCGGCCACAGGCGCACTTATGTCGGCGCGCTGCCGGGTAAAATAATCTATCATATGCGCCAGGCGGGCACGGTTAATCCGCTTTTCCTGCTGGACGAAATAGATAAAATGTCCAGCGATTTCAGGGGCGACCCGGCTTCTGCCATGCTTGAGGTTCTGGATTCGGAGCAGAATAACTCCTTCAGCGACCATTATCTTGAGGTGCCCTACGATTTAAGCAAGGTTATGTTCATTACTACCGCCAATACCTCCGATACTATTCCGCGTCCCCTCCTTGACCGCATGGAGCTTATTCAGCTTTCGGGCTACACCGACCAGGAAAAGCTCCAGATTGCCAAACGGCATCTTCTGCCCAGACAGATAAAGGAGCACGGCCTGAAAGAAGCTTCAGTAACAATAACAGACGAGGCTCTCTTAAAAATAATAAACGACTATACGCGGGAAGCAGGCGTAAGGAGCCTTGAACGCCGCCTGGGGGCTATTTGCCGCAAGGCAGCAATAGAAGTGGTTAAAAACAAAACCGAAAATATAACTGTTGATATAAATAATCTTGAGCATTATTTATCTGATAAGAAAATACACAGGGGAGACGCCAATAAAAAGGATGCCATAGGCATAGTTACCGGCCTGGCCTGGACCAGCGTAGGCGGCGAAACCCTTAACATAGAAACGGCAGTTATGCCGGGCAGCGGAGAATTAGTGCTTACCGGCCACCTGGGCGACGTTATGAAGGAATCCGCAATGACGGGAATGGGCCTTATACGCGCCAATGCCGAAAGCTGGGGCATTAATCCGGATTTCCATAAGAAAAAGGATATCCATATCCATATTCCCGAAGGAGCAATGCCCAAGGACGGACCATCCGCCGGCATAAGCATGTTTACCGCTATGGTTTCTGTGCTGAGCGGCATTCCCGTGCGCTGCGATACAGCCATGACAGGCGAAATAACGCTGAGCGGCAGTGTTCTGCCCATAGGAGGGCTTAAGGAAAAAGCGCTTGCGGCATACAGGGCAGGGATAAAACGCATAATAATACCTGCGGATAATATGGAGGATATATCCGAAATCCCCGAAGAAATAGCAGGGGAAATAGAATTTATTCCGGTCAGCCAAATTAACCAGGTGCTTAAAAACATACTTGTAAGGATGCCGGTAAAAAAGGAAAGCGGCAGGAGGGCTGTTAATGATGGAGATAAAAAGAGCTGAATATGCTTACGGCTTTGCACTGCCTGAGCAGTACCGTCCCGGCAGCCTGCCTGAAATAGCTGTGGCCGGGCGCTCAAATGTAGGCAAATCCAGCCTTATAAATATGCTTACCCGCAACTCCAAGCTGGCCAAAATAGGCAAGACTCCGGGCAAGACAAGAATTATAAACGCTTTTATCATCAATCAGAGCTTTTGCCTTATGGATTTGCCCGGATACGGCTTTGCTAAAATAGAAGAAAAAGAAAAGCAGCGCTTCAGTGAGCTGATTGAATATTACTTAAATAGCAGCGCACAGCTGAAACATGTATTTCTGCTTCTGGACATACGCCATCAGCCCACATCTGACGATAAAATGATGCTGGACTGGCTTTATTATTATCAAAAACCCTTCAGCATTATTGCAACAAAAGCGGATAAGCTTTCCAGGGCACAGCAGGCAAAGAGATTAAATGAGCTTTCACGGGAGACAGGGATAATCACATCCGGCATTTATCCCATTTCATCTGTAAACGGCAGCGGCCGGGAACGGCTGCTTGAGCGCATGGAGGAATTAATTTATCCAAAAGGAGAATAATGAACATTATAAAAATATAGATGGTTTAAACTTGCATTTTAATTTTACTATGTTATAATATAAATACAAAGGCCGGCTTTATTCAACCGCCATATATAGAACCGGCAACAGGATTTATATGCACAGAATAGAGCTGCTTTTAGTTACCCTAAATTGACAAGGGCATATACGGTCAGGACAGGGCTGTTCACGTGCCGTGTTGCTTTTCGCTCCGTGTACGCCCGGTACACGTCGTTCAGGCGCCTTGCAGGGCACGGAAAACGGCCGCTGTCTGACTCTTCGGCCTCCGGCAGGTCTGATTCCGGCATTTTCAAGGAAGCGGAATGAGGAATAAGGAATGAGGAATGAGGAATGAGGCGTACTGAACGCACACCCATTGACGACGACGCAGAAAATGCCGGAATCAGACCGCCGGAGGCGTGTATCCCCTTGTCAATTTAAGGTAAATAAATATGATTGTTAAGGTGGTGCAGTATTCTAGTCAGTTCGCCGTGCCTTGAAGACGGGATTAAAAAATCGTCAAAGGGCATATCGATGAAGTTTCTTGTGCAGGCTTCGGACGCCCAGTCCGGGGTTTGTGCTGGGAGTTAAGGCGGTTGGGCGATCCGCAATGGCATGCGGGCGTTGACCCAGCCGCCGCGGAGACATATTGCGGTGGCCTTTTATAAGCTACTGAATATGGATGAACCTGCTATGCGGTGCTGTTTAATGGCGCTGTGTACAGCGTAGCCTGCCTTGAGTGGATTTTGAGGGATAAAGGAACACCCGTTTAAAGCACGGCCATGCATAAGCGGAGTGACGGCCTTTTGAAATCTTATCTGCAAAAGAGGCTAGAGGCACGGCGCGCTGCCGAGGAAATCTCCTAGACTGTTTACGGCATTTCGGGGATTATAGTGTGGTCTAAGTGGCTATCGAGCGTTGCGTACCGGCGACGGCGCAATACGTCCTTTAATGGGAAACCGCCCTTTCGGCGACGGGGGGCAGGACGCAGGGAAATCCGGCTCGACCTAAGCCGCAAGGTTTACCCGATTTGCTACCACCTTTTTTATTTTATCCATGCCCGGCGCTTAATTCTGACAGCCGCCTAAAACGGCTGCGCAAAACCTATAGGCTGCGAAAAACCTATAAAACAACAAAGGAAACCGGGCAGGGATTAAATTGGAGTGTTTTTATTGAAAAATACTGATAATAACAAAAAATCACAAAAACCAAAGCCAGGCATTAATTGGGCCATTAAAGCAACCGTTATCTCATTTTTCATGACTATAGCCTTTTCGCTGTTTTCTGAACTGGTTGTCGGCTCTGCTTCTGTATATATTTCCGCCTGTATAGTTCTGCTGCTGGTAATTATAAGCATAGCTTTTGATATGATAGGCACCGCTATGGCCTCAGCCGAACAGGCGCCCTTTGTAGCCATGTCCAGCCGCAGGGTAAGAGGAGCCAAAGAAGTGCTGGGGCTTATAAAAAACACCGACAAAGTCTGCAGCATATGCAACGATATAGTAGGAGATATATGCGGAATTGTTTCGGGCGCCGCAACTTCAGCCATTATCTATAACGTAGTTATTGCCCGCAATATATCCAGCTCATGGCTAGAAATGATTTTTACTATATTTTTCAGCGCAGTGGTGGCCTGTTTGACTATAGGCGGAAAAGCCTTCGGCAAAACCATAGCTCTGAATAAAAGCAAGGATATACTTCTGCTTGTAGGAGTTTTTCTGTCCCTGTTTAAAAAGAAGGATAAAGCAAATGATTGATATAGATATTAATAAGCTTAAGCGCATGACTCCGGCTGAAATGTACCAGCTAAGCGCCCGGATCCGTGAGGAGCTTATAAATGTAACCCTAAAAAACGGCGGACATCTGGCGTCCAATCTGGGCGTAGTAGAGCTTACCCTGGCTTTGCACTACGTTTTTGACAGCCCAAGGGACAAAATAGTATTTGACGTAGGTCATCAAACGTATATACATAAAATACTTACCGGACGCGCGCAAAGCTTTGAAAGCATCCGCACTAAAGACGGTTTAAGCGGATTTTCCAACCGCCTGGAAAGTGAACACGACCTTTTTACCACCGGGCACAGTTCGGCCAGTATTTCAGCCGCGCTGGGGCTGGCCAGAGCGCGCGACCTTAAGGGGGAAAACTACAACGTTGTCGCCGTTATAGGAGACGGCGCGCTGGGCGGGGGCATGGCTCTTGAGGCCATAAATGATTTGGGCTATAAAAAAAGCCGGCTTATAATAGTGCTCAATCAAAATGATATGTCCATTGCGCAGAATGTCGGAGCGCTTTCAGAGCATCTTACTATGCTGCGCACCACCCGGCCCTACGCAGATTTTAAAAAGGGCCTGACCAGGTTCCTGAACTCCGTTCCTCTTATAGGCAAGCCTCTGTATAAGCTGCTTGAACGCATTAAAAATTCAATCAGATATATGATTATGGGGGACACGCTGTTTGAACGCCTGGGCATAAAATATCTCGGCCCCATAAACGGCAATGATATACCGGCGCTTATCAAAATTCTGGAGCGTACCAAGCAGGAGGACGGACCGGTGCTGGTGCATGTAGCCACTAAAAAAGGGAAAGGCTATCCGCCGGCGGAAAATAATCCGGAAAAATATCACGGAGTATCCCCCAGCGGCGGATGCGCAGAAAAATCAGAAAGCTTTTCACTGGCAATGGGAGAAGAGCTTATCCGCCTTGCGCGGCAAAATGACAAAATCTGCGCTGTTACCGCAGGCATGCCTCTGGGAACCGGCCTCCAGCATTTCGCCGCGCTCTATCCCTCCCGCTTTTACGATGTGGGAATATGCGAGCAGCACGCTCTGGCTCTGGGCGCAGGGCTTGCCGCAGGGGGCATGCGTCCCTTTGTAGCGGTTTATTCTACTTTTCTGCAAAGAGGGCTTGACCAGCTGTTCCATGACATATGCCTCCAGAACCTGCCCGTCATTATTTTAGAGGACCGTTCGGGACTGACCGGCGAAGACGGGGAAGCGCATCAGGGCATATACGACCTGGGTTTCCTCAGGAGCATGCCCAGCCTTACTATAATGGCTCCGAGAGATATCCCAACGCTTAAATACATGATGGAGCTCGCTCTTAAAAGCAGCGCCCCTTGTGTAATACGCTATCCCAAAGGCTGCTCTCTTAAAATAGCTTCCGGCCAGCCGTTAATGCCGTATAAATGGCAGACTGTGCGAAAATCAGGCGGACGCATTATCCTGCTGGCCTTTGGGGCCATGCTGAATCAGGCGCTTAAAGCGTCCGAGCTTTTGGAGGCGCAGGGAATAGAGGCGGACGTAGCAGACGCCTGCTTTATAAAGCCCATAGACACTCAATTCCTTACTGAGTGCCAGGCTCACAGCCTTTTATTTATCATTGAGGATAATGTATGTCCGGGCGGACTGTTTGAAGGGGTAAGCGGATATATGGAATCTGAAAAAAAGGAAGTTCGGGTAATAGGCATGAATCTTGCAGACGCAATAGTGCCGCACGCTTCCATAAATCAGCAGCGCGAGATGTTCTGCCTTACTGCTGAAGATATTGCCGCAAGGGTTATATCTGAATTAAAGGACTAAAACCACTTTTATAACCCGATTTTAACTAATATTATTCGGATTAATAATATATAGCATTAGGGTTAGTGTACAAAGTATAATGCGCTTCAACCATCGGTAATTTGCCGGTTTTCTGCGTTGCACTCGCGGTCATCGCACTCACCTCCGCACCTTCTTTTCCCGCCTTGCAAATAGGCAAATTGCCGCTGACGGAAATAGTCGGAGTTAAAAATGATTTAATTTGCACTCCTGTAAGGCATAGACGTGACATGCGCCGGGCGCACATAGAGCGAAAGCAACTCGGCGGGGACATAAATTCAGCTTTTTGGGCCGCATTATACCTTGCAAACCAGCGCTATATGCAACAATGTATAAGGTCTGCCTTATAAGCTTGCATGTATTCTGCGTTATCTTCAGCCACACATAATGTATACCATTCTTTCTTCGCCTGAAAATAAATAAACCTCCGAGGGCGCGGATGAAATACGGGCGCTCAGGGAAAATCTTTCTTTGCCTGAAAACAAATGAACCTCCGAAGGCTGTGACCGTAGGGCTGATTTACGCCCTGCAGGCCTCCCGGACGGCATGTACCGGGCTGTACATTGAATAAAAGAAACAGGGCAGGGAGGCAAATCCGTTATTTTGAGACTGACTTTTGATATGCGCCCAAAGCCTTATACCGATATATCCCGTTATACTGATATATCCCGCTTATTTAAAATTTAAAAAGGCGCGCTGCCGCCGCGGCAGCGCGCCTTTGCTTTTTTATTGCCACAACACGCCAAAATTATATATTTTGTTCTTGCCAAAGAGTATACGCCGCAACAATATTCTGCCATCGGGACAGGATATAATTAAAGCCGAGGCGGTGAAGGGGAATGCAGATTCACGTTTATATTGAACAGGTGCTGTTTGATAATCTGCTTATGGATTTTTCCCTGCTGTTCTGCGCCCGCACGCTTACCGGGCGCCGGCAAAGCATTTTCAGGCTGTTCCTTGCCGCAATTTTAGGCGCTCTTTACGCCTGCCTGATGCCTATTATCGGGTTCCTCAGCTTTTTGCCGCTTAAACTGGCGCTGCCCTGTGTCATGGCTGCCGCCGCCTTCGCTTCTAAAACCCAAAAGGGGTTTGCAGCGGCCGCCCTGGTTTTTATAGGCCTCACATTGCTTGCGGGCGGAGCGGCCTTTGGCCTGTCTTACCTATTAAATGCAGATATGCTTGCGGTTCCCGGCGGCTTCTTCACTTCAGGCTTTAAAGCAAGGGGCGTGCTTTTCGGATTGTCAGCAGCCGCTTTGAGCGTTTCAGGCATTAACAGCCTTATTAAAAAGCGAAAAAGAAGCATAAGCGGGGAAGCGGAATTTATCGTTACAATTAACGGCAGAACCGTCAGACTGCACGCCTTTATTGACAGCGGCAACTGCCTTAAAGACAATCTCTCATGCGCGCCTGTCGCAATAGCCAGCCAGGAAGCCGCAAAACAGATTATGGACAATGATTTTATCAGACTGCTGAACGGCGAAATACCCGCACAGCTGCCGGGAATACATATAATAGGCTATAAAAGCGTAGGGGATGAAGGCGTGCTTTACGGCATCCGCCCCCAGGACGCCCAGATAATTAAAGACGGAAAGGCGTATAATTCCCGCTGTATTTTAGCTTTTTCAAGAAACCAAAGCTTCTGCGGAGAATATGAAGCGATAATAAATCCGGATATGCTCAAGGAGGTAGAAATTTGAAAAAATCATTTTGGACATTCTTACAGGGTATCTATAATAGGCTTAAATCATTTTTATCCGGCAGGAAAAAGCGCGACGTATTTTATATCGGCGGAAGCGAATCCCTGCCTCCGCCGCTTAGCGCCCAGGAGGAAGCCGAATGCATTCAGGCGCTTGGGCGGGGCGAAGCCAGCGCACGTTCCGCTCTTATAGAGCATAATCTGCGGCTGGTAGTATATATAGCCAAAAAATTTGAAAATACCGGAGTAACAGTTGAGGACCTGATTTCCATAGGCACTATAGGCCTCATAAAAGCTGTAAACACCTTCGACGCATCTAAAAAGATAAAACTGGCCACCTATGCCTCCCGCTGCATAGAAAATGAAATACTCATGTTTTTAAGGCGCACAAGCAAGCATAAGATGGAGGTTTCCATAGACGAACCGCTGAATGTGGACTGGGACGGCAACGAACTGCTGCTTTCGGATATTCTGGGAACCGAACCCGATATAGTTAATAAAAACATTGAGGCGGAAACCGAAAAAGAGCTGCTCAGAAGCGCCCTGTCAAAATTAAACGAGCGGGAAAGAGAAATTATGCAGCTCAGGTTCGGCCTGGAGGGAAATATAGAGCAGACTCAGAAAGAAGTAGCAGACAGATTGGGCATTTCCCAATCCTATATCTCCCGTCTGGAAAAAAGGATAATTAAAAGACTGAGAAAGGAAATAGGCAGACTGGTTTAAACCATATAATTAGAGCACAATGCGCTTTACCCAGAATATATGCCGCTTCTGCCTGGCTGCGCGGCTCTAAAATCCCCGGATCTTTTTTCATGCGCCCGTCCTGCGGCCGCTCTGCGGGCATTCGGCGCCAGAATCTCATAAGGCCGAATAAGGAGGTTTTATAACTTTGCAGAACGGCGGCGCGCAGTAATGCTTAAATACTTTACCCTAAATTGACAAGGGCATATACGGTCAGGACTGTTTGAGCGTCCTGCTGTGTTGCTTTTCCCTCCGTGTACGTCCAGTACACGTCATTCAAGCGCCTTGCAGGTTACTCAAACATCCGCTGCCTGACTCTTCGACCCCCAGCGGTCTGATTCCGGCATTTTCAAGGAAGCGGAACGAGGCGTACTGAACGCACACCCATTGGCGATGACGCAGGAAATGCCGGAATCAGGCCGCTG
>URYI01000002.1 GCA_900552055.1 uncultured Eubacteriales bacterium
TATAATAATTGTATGGTTTATCCTGAAAAATAAGAATGATATAAAGTAGCATTTTTACTAATTACTTTGCATTATAAATACAGCAAAATTTTTGAACTTGTGGTTAAATTGCAAAATTTTGTTTTTGTATGAAGTGGAATATAAGTATAATCTTATCTGAGGAAATTTGTTATTAACCTTTTTGCTTTACAAAAGAAACAGGAGTCTTTTTTGTGAAACTCTTTTATAGAAGAAATTTCGTAAGGTTCCGGCTGTATTGTTCTTTTGTATTCGACCTTAGGAATTCCAAGAAGCATTACATAAACAGGTGTATAGCCGGCAGGGATTTCAAGCATTTCGCAGATTTCCGGCATCAGTTTAATACAAAGTTCTGCATATCCGCACCAGCAGGTTCCAACTCTGAGATGCTGAGCATAAAGCTCGATATAACTTAGTGCAATAATCGGGTCAACAGAGGCGCAAGGAGCATTAATCGGACTGGAAACTACAACCATATGAGGTGCTCCGCGAAAAATTACGTCCTCTCCTTTAAGAAAAGCGTTTTTGTAACGTTCAAATTTGTTAACAAGCGGAGAAAAAGCCTGACTTGTTAAAATTTTTATAACTTTATCATTAACTTTTTTGCGAAGTTCGTCCATTGCTGATTTTTTTTCAACAATAGAAAAATGAAGAGCGTGTGAGTTACATCCTGTCGGAATATATGGAAGCATTTCTTTCAGCTTATTCATTGTATCTTCCGGAATTTCTTCGTCTTTATACTGTCTTACACTTCTTCTTGATTTAATAAGTGTTAAAAGGTCGTCATAGTTTACCGACTCGCTGTTTTCAGGATTCCTGCCGTTAAACGAAAGTGCTCCGGTCGGGCAGATTGCAAGACAGTGCTGGCATTGAAGGCAGCGGCTTTCATCGTCCATCTTTGGAAATTTTTCATCGTCAAAACTTATACATTTAGAAACGCAGTCACTTATGCAAAGACCGCAGTGTATACATTTTTCTTTATCAATATTGATAGTATTCATAAATTAATTCTCCCTGATTGACTGAGAAATAAATTAGTTGTTTAATTACATTATGTTAATACAGATCTTAACAAAAATAAATAGCCTGAATGAATTTATATTTGCACCGGTGGATAATTTCATTGAAAAGCTTCCGCTTGCAGACTGGGCTCTTGATGCAATATGCGACAGTATACATTTAATACCTTTTTTGTTTTTTGTTTTTCTGTTGATAGAGATTTTGGAATTTTATTATGCGGATAAAATTAACTCGGCCCTAAAGAAGACCGGCAGAGGTGCTGTTCTTGTCGGGGCATTGGCTGCGATATTTCCACAGTGCGGGTTTTCGGTAATCGCAAGCAGCCTCTATGTAAAGCGTATTATTTCAATAGGAACGCTCATTGCGGTTTATCTTTCGACTTCTGATGAAACTATACCGATATTACTTGCAACGCCTTCCAAAGCATATATGATAATCCCAATTGTCGGGATAAAGCTGTTTATTGCAGTTTTGATGGGATATTTTATAGACTTTGTTTTGGGTAACAGAATTCAAACTGTTGCAGATAGTGCTGTAAATCAAACAGAAGTCGGCTGCTGTCATCATGATATTGAACACGGAAGCAAGCGTGAGCTCATTATACACCCGATTTTGCATACAATAAATATTTGGGGGTTTATATTAGTTATAACCTTAATTTTAAACTATTGCCTTTCTAATGTTGAAATAACGCGATTAATAAACGGCGGAAAATTTATACAGCCTGCTGCAGCTGCGTTAGTAGGGCTTATTCCTAATTGTGCTATATCAATCGGATTAACAATGATGCTTATAAAAGGAACTATTTCATTTGGGGCTGTTATAAGCGGTCTGCTTGCAAATTCAGGGCTGGGGCTTCTGGTTCTGCTTAAAAATAATGATTTTAAAGATACCTTAAGAATTATTTTTATACTTCTTTTGATAAGTATTGTTTCCGGCATGGCAATAAATTTTTTCACCGGTTTTTACTAGTATATGAAAGTTACCCTGCAAAATAATTATAGTTATACTTATCCGATGAAAAAGCCTGTATTCCAGAGCGCTTCAGGTGAATTTGGAAAAGCTGTGGGAGATGTTTTCCAGAAAGAAACTATATCTGAAACTGCCAGAAATAACCTTATTGAGAAGCTTAGACTTGCGATAAAAGAAATTATTAAGCCGAAAAACTTTATGGGGCGTGGATTTAACGGAACGGTCTATCAAATTGATAAAAATTTTGCTATGAAGATTAACAATTATGCTAAACCTTCACTGGAAACTTCGGATTTAGTAATAAAAAAAGGAAAAAATATTTTCAAAAACTTAAAAACTTATTATGGAGAAGAAGTTCTACAAATTGGCGACTTGAAGATTTTGAGAAATCTTGGCAAACACACTCCTGCGGGAGTCCCTCCTGAAAAGCTGAAAGATTTGAAAAGTCTTGAAGAAATTTATAAATATTATCAGAAAGAATATCTTCCTTTGTTTGCAAAAGTTCCTCAAAAAAGCTACGACGCAGTTGCAGAGGATTTTGCACGCTTAAATAAAATGAAATATTCTGCGTGTGAATATTGTACTTTTGACTCAAAAAATCCTGGAAATATTCTTCTTGCCGGGGATGAATTAAAACTTACCGACGAGATAAATTCAATCAATATGAGCGAAACTAACTCTGTTGGTAAGCTGATGGAGCTCATGCTCTATAAGATATCCAGTCTTGATAGTATTAGAAGCTACGGTGATAATACGGAAGAAGCAAAGCAAATATTGCGTAAAATACTTATCGCATCGGAGAAAGCAAACCTTCCTTATGATACAAGGGAAAGGGATAGAGTGGTCTGGGACGGTGTTTTTAAAAATGCTGAAATTAATGAAGATGTTGATGATTTTATTCAGAACCTTGAGATTATACGCGGCAGAAACCCAAGACTTTCAAAGCGGATACCTGAGGTAGAAAAATACGTAGACAGTGTTTTCTGTCCTTCGTTCAAAGGCAGGTCAAGGGAGCTGGAAAAAGTTCTGGATAATGTTGTAGGAAAACCTGAAATTTCCGAAAAAGAGAAAAACCTTATTATCGAAAAAATAAAAAATGTTCTTCAGGATATCTTAATTCCGTCAAGATTTATAGAAGAAGGCACTCACAATGCAGTGTATAAAATTACGACTAAATATGCAGCCCGTGTTCCGGTCAATACTCAAATTACTCCTTCAACTCTCGGTGAGGGATTTGAGTGGGGTAAAGGTATTTTTAGCAGAATGAGAAATTATTATGGCGAACCTATACTTCAGGCGGGAAAATTTCAAATACTTCACAATATAGGTTTTCAGATGCCGGCCGGTATTCCGGAACATTTAAGTAAAACTATGAGCGAGCACCAGCAAAAAAAATATTATATTGAAAAATATCTGCCAAAGTTTGCTTCAATTTCACAATACAATTATAATCAAATTGCCAGAGATCTTGCCATATTAAACGAAATGCGTTTTGGGCCGCGAAGTTTCGGGCTTTTTGATTCTCTCAATCCGAACAATATTGTTTACGGCAAAAAATCTCTTCTGCTTGTAGATGAGATTGAAACACTTTGTGATAAACCTTATGCCAATACAACAGCAAAACTTCTGGAAGTCTTTATTAATAGAGCGACAAAAGATAGGGAAGCTCCTGATGCTGGAGAAAAAGTTAAACTTGTAAGAAAGATTTTTAAAAAGACTTTAATCGCCGGCATGTACGCTGACTTGCTCCATGCTGATTCAAAAGAGGATTGCAGAAACTGGGAGATTGCTTTAAGAAAATGCCAGATAAAAACTCCTTTATTTGAAATTATCAATAAAATGGAGCAAATAGGCGGAATGCCTTTTGATATGGATGAAAAAATTACTATTGCGCGCAGATATATTGATACGCTTTTTTCTGTAAATCCTACAAATATATGATGCTAAAAATTTTTTTAAGCACTATTATGTTATTTGTGGGAGAGTGTATAAATGTTAAACCAAGTTCTAATCAAGCAGCCATCACTTATTTCCGGCTCAATAACAAAAAATTGGACTGAACAGGCTATTGAATGCTACAAGCTTAACGGAAATTGCAGCGAATGTTCAATCAGAAAAGCTCATTATTCTTTTGACTGCCAGATGCCAAAAGTTGTTGAAATACTTAAGTTAATGAATGGCGACCCTGATTTGGATTAAAATTTAGATCCGAGTTTTTCGAGTGAAATAACATCATCAAAATCTTTGCGTATTTTGGTCGTTGCGCTTTCTTCAGCTTCGTAGCCGAGAGTGATAATTGTGGAGAGTATCTGCCCATCTCCCAGACCCAATTTCTGTTTGACTTCGTGGTATGTATCTTGTTCAATACCCGTAATTTCATTTCCCATAGCACCTATTATGCAGGATTTAATTCCAAGTGATTCAGCCTCCAGCATCATATAAGAAATCGGATAGATTACCTGTTCCATTGTTCTTATGAGCAGGCCGTTTTCTCCCTGCAGCGCCGGATTTAACCCCGGATTTTTAATATGGGTGATTTTTGCTTCTTCACACGCATTAACATCTGCGACACAGACGATAAGAGCATCGGCGTTTTTGACATGAGCCTGCCCGAGAGAAAGTTTAGATAGAAGCTCTTTATTTTCTTCAGACTTAATCAGGATAAATTTCCACGATTGAACATTCATCCATGAAGGAGCAAGCCTGCCTGCTTCAAGAATTTTTCTTAAATCTTCATCAGAAATGTGTTTTTCTGAATATTTTCTAACACTCTTGCGTGATTTGATTAAGTCTAACATATTTGCTCTCCTGTATTTTTATTATATTATAGATTTTACCACGAACTTGGAATTTAAATAGCAATGGTTTCCACGGAAAAGATTTTACATTTACGTACAATAAAGAAAGAGTATATTACAGCTGAAAAACTAAATCGATTCAGAGCGAAAATACCGGATGGCGAAAGGCGCATTGGTTCACTTCCGTATGATTGGATTAAGCGTATTGAAAAAGATAAGATTTCGGATATTACCCGCAGTGCCTGTGATGTGTTTGAGAAATTTTCTATAGAAATTGAAGATATTTCAAACAGGTATACCGGAAAGGTAGATAAGTTAGAAAATTTAAAACAGGCTCAGTCAGCACTGCTTCAATCTTTACAAAAAATTCTGAAGCGTAAGGATATTGATATTACTTATGTTGGGAGCGGCTCATTAAAACATTGTCAGAGGCTCGATGTAGGAAAATATTCATATGCAGTTTCTACTTTTAAGAGCGAAAAATCTGCTAATCGTTTATTCAGTGATTATTTTTGCAGAGGGCACGGGAAAGGGAACGAACCACAGAGTTTATTTACCCTTTTTAAAAGGGGATCACATGGCCGATTTGTAAAACCCTTTCTTGCAAATCTTTCCGGAATGTATGATGCAGGCGGATACATTCTTTCAAAATTTATTGATGAGAACCACCCTAAAAAAACTGAACTGGGCACTTTTCTTGCAGAGCGGGCTTTCGTGTATAATACCGACCCTAATATAATCCGCGGGATAAGCATAGAATCCGGAGGATGTATTTATAATAAGAAATATATTAAAGATGCAAAACTAAGAGCTCTGTGGACAAAGTTTGCGGGGATTTTAGACGGTAATATAAGATTGCTCAAAGAAAATAAATCTGCTGTTAAAATCCAAGGTTTTATGTTACAGGGAAAAGAATTGAATGCTGTTTCTATGGAGGAACGCCGAGCTGCAGCAAAGCTTGCCAGAAGCTTGAATAAGATTAAAAAACTTAAGGCACAGCAGGGGTATGATAAAGTCAAAGAGCTATTGAAAAAAGATTTTGTAGACCTGTTCCCGTATGACGAACACAGTGTTGAATTTGGAAGAATGATTTCCTGGTATCCGGCACTTCTGGCAAAGGAGCTGGGTATAAATAATGTACCTGATTTTGAAGATATGACTGCAATTTCAGCAGACCATTTTGATAAAGTAAAAATAAGGTTTGCAGACTATTATCCAAAATCTCAAATTGTAGAATGGCTTAAAGAAAATTATGATTATGAGCGCGAAAGAAACCTGCTCAAAATATTTAGAGAACAGTATGATATTGAGGATGAAGTTAGAGAAATGGAACGCCAGTTCTCTAACCCTCTGCCAGAACAATAGTAAAATCACTTCCTACAGAGAAAGTTTCAGTAGGGTCATAAATGAACTGCATATTGTTAAGTTCGGGCATTTTCTTCTGAAGCCAGTTTAAGAAATCAATAGTTACATCATTTTTATTGGCAACAAACCTTGTATGTGAAAGGTGCGTTATCTTCAGCATATTAACTTCAAAACCAAGCTCGCTTAATTTTTCTTTCATAGCCTGAGCTTCTTCTTCCTTTCTCGGAGAATACATAATTCCAGCCTTGAATTTTGTACCGTCAAGCGTAGGTTTATCTCTATAAATCATTCTGTTTATAACTTCCTGCGTTTTTTTCGGATCTAAAATCCAATAGCTTATATATCCTCTCTGGTTTGGTGCACCAGGAAGAGTCGCAATTTCTATCTTATTTTCATCAACGCTTCTTGCAAAAGCAGCGTACTGTGAGAGTTCATAGAAACTCATATCAGTTTTAATATATGTATTGCAAACATTTAGCACTTCCGGAATTTTTGTAATGACCTGAGGTGAATGAAGTTTTTCAAATAAACTTCTCATAAACCATTGCTGGCGCTGTGTTCTTCCAATATCACCAAGACCGTCTTTTCTGTATCTTAGGTAACCTACAGCCTGCTTTCCGTTTAGAACGGTGTTGCCTTTGTCTAAATTAATATGAAGCTTGCCTGCATAATCATGATACTTCATTGGTTTTTCGACATAAATCGGAATACCGCCTAATGCATCAACTACTTTTTCAACTGCTTCATCATGTACGATTATATATTTATCAATCTTTATTCCAAAAGTTTCTTTAAGAGTCTTTTTAACAAGGTTTATGCCTCCCAGAGCGTGAGCAGAGTTAATCTTTTGAACGCCTTTGTTATCAGGGAGGTAAACTTTGCTGTCGCGCGGGATGGATATTGCATTTATAGAATGTGTTTTTGGGTCAATATTAACTATAATAATTGTATCTGAACGTGTTCCTTCCCAGATATCAGAACCTTCACCGTTAGAATCAACGCCGAGCAGCAAAATGTTCTGTCTTCTTGGAGAAAACGGGGTTTCAAAATTCTTTTTTTCTTTTTTATAAAACTTAAAAAATCCGCTTGCATTGTCAGCCTGTTCGGTACTTATTTTGTCAAGTATATAACTGTTTTCAACAACAGTTACACAGACTATAACCGCACATAAAACAGCAAGAACTACTGTGAAAAGAAGTTTGGTAAAATTAGAACTTTCTTCTTTTTCTGCACGAATGTTTTTTAAAAATGCTTTGTATTCTTCTTCTTGATTTTCGTTGTTATTTGCTATCTTCATTTTAAACGTTCTCTGAATTACCCCATTAAAAATTATATTTTAAGCACATGTTAAAATCAATTATTGAAACGTAAATATTTTTAAAGTAAAACGATTATATGAAAAAGAAGATTTTGTTTATAAATTTTGGCGGCCTCGGAGATGAGATTTTATTTTTGCCAACGATTATTTCTACCAAAAAAGAGTTTCCGGACTCTGAAATCACACTTGCGCTCGAAACGAGAAGCAAGGGAATTTTGAGCCTTACGGATATTATTGATGAAACTCTGTTTGCAGATATAAAAGGCAGAAATAAATATATTGAACTTTTCAATCTTCTGCGGAGGATTTGGACTAAAAAGTTTGATATAGTTATTTCATCAGGTTCAAACAAATTTATTTCAATCTTTTTATTTATGACATTTATAAAGGAACGCATCGGTTACAACTCCGGCAGACTAAGCGAAAAACTTTTGACTCATGCAGTCCAGTTAAACAAAAACCAGTATGCAGCAAAGATGTATCACGATTTGGTTAAGCCTTTGACAGATAATATAACAGAGCTTCCGGAGATTAATATTGAACCGCGGAAGACGGAGCCGGATACTGTTTTAATTCATCCTGGTGTAAGTCTTTTGAGTGTTAAAAAAGGTATGATAAAGACTATTCCTGCTGAGAAGTGGGCAGAGGTTGTGGAAAAACTTGCAGATGCGGGTAAAAAAGTTGTGCTTGTTGGCGGCCCTGATGATAAGCAGGTTATTGAAACTATAGAACGTATTGTGCCCTGTGAAAAGTATTTGAATATGTACGGCAAAACCCGTAACCTGAAAGAGCTTGCAGAAATGATTTCTTCTGCGGAAATATTTCTCTGTTCTGACTCTGCACCTTTGCATGTTGCAGCTGCTCTCGGGGTAAAAACTTATGTGATTTTTGGCTCAACAGATGATAAAAAATTAATTCCTGATAACGGGAAAGTTATTCCGATTAAGGCAAAATGTGATTGTCCGCTTCGGCCGTGCTTATGGGAAAAACGGCAGACAACCTGTGAAAGCTTGGAGTGTCTGAATATTAGTGCGGATGAGATAGTTTCAATAATATTATTCTAATAACTATATTGCGCTTTTGTGCATTTTATGTTATATGATTTTATAAAAAAGAGTGTATAAAAAACAATAATAACCAGCTTGCTTTTAAGGGAGATAAAGGTGCATTGACTGGAATGGCGGCAGGTGCTGCGGTTGGTTTAGGAGTTGCTGGTGTGGGGGCGCAAGTAGGCGGTATTATTGGCGGGCTTACATCAGACGATTAGATTAGTAAAAACTATAAACTACAATTAAATTGTAGTCTTATTGAAGGTATGTGTATAAGGACAAAAAATGATTCAACCAATATCACAAAATATAAGTAGATATCCAATCTTTAAAAATTCAGCAAAAAAAGATAAATATAATATTCTGGGAAAAAAAGCTGCACTGAGTATTAGCGATGATTTGGATTTTCAGAGAAAAGTCGTTGAACAGAATGAACGTATGATTAAAATAGCAGGAATATCTGCAATTCTTCTTTTGACAGCGGCTTATCTGCCTAGTTTAAAAATACTACTTGAGATTTCAAATAACAAAAAACATAAAATGCCTGCTTTAATTAGGGATTTTAAATCTTTAGCAAATGATGATAAAGTTATCACGATTGATAATTGTAAAAGCATAAACAAGGATTTAAAATCTATTCTGGAGCGCCAGATTAATTATGTTAAAGCGGGCTCTGATGTTGTATCTCAAACGGGAAAACCTCAAGCAAACAACAGGTTATTGTTGTATGGTTCTGTTGGTGTTGGAAAGTCATACTTTGCAAAGATTTTTGCAAAGTCACTTGATGCAGAATACATGGAAGTAATGTATTCGGATTATAATTCAATGTGGGCAGGAGAAGGAGTTGAAAATTTAAAGAAAGTATTTGAAAAAATATTGAAAACAGCAGAAAAAAATCCTGATAAAAAGTATGTGGTTACTTTTAATGAAATTGATGCAATGGTTGCACCTGCTGATAAAGTTGCAGATAAAACAGCAGGTACTCGCTGGGTTAGTATTTTAGAAGAACGTTCAGTATTCTTAAATTATCTTGAAATATTGAAAGAAAAAGCTCCCAACGTTACTGTAATTGGAACAACAAATATTTCGCCAAAGAATAATGGGCTGGACAGGGCAGCCATGAGCAGGTTTCAAAACCTTGTTGAAGTGCCGTATCCGGATAAAGAGTGTTTGTACGAAGCTTTGAAAATGAATTTAGATAAAATAAAAGATAAAGATAAATTTATTTTGGAAAATGATACGCAGCTAAAAGATTTAGCCCAAAAAATGGCTGATAGAAAGTTTTCGTTTAGGAATTTGGAATATATTGTAAATGATGCCAGAGGGTATCATCTTGATGATAGTGTCAGCGGCAAGAAAAATGATTTTAAATTTGAATACCTGAAAAAGGCAGAACAGAATTTAAAACTATCTGATGGTGAATTGGAAAAAACTTCTAACAAAACTTAATCCTTTATGCTAAAATATTATAAATTAACGAAGGAGGATTATGTCAGCAGGTTTAGAGTTTGATCCGGGATTTGCACCGTATATTCTGGCGTTTAGAGGTACAGTCGAATATCTTTATATGGATATTAACAGGTTTAAAAATCTCTCTCAGAGAAAGATGAAATTCAGACAGTATTATAAAAAATTTCTGGAACTTTTTAATAATAATCTTGGTTTCTATGTCGGCTGTCTTATGTGGGCAGGATATATTAAAACACAGCCGGAGCAGGATATTCTTAACAATAATTGTCTTGGCGGAGAATATAATGAAGAAGAAAATATTTCCGATGTTGATTTTATGATTAAATTCCTTGAACTTCTGCCAAAAGATATGAAATACTTTCTTGGAATGGATTATGAAATTAATCCGGATGATATAAAGATTTTAGAAATGTACAAAGAGTTTCTGACTATCAATAAGGGGTTTGTAAACTCAAAAAAGAATACTGATATTCTTCTCCCTGCCGGCATGAAAACTGACGGGGCGGAAAATTTTAAGGACAAGATTGATGAGGTTTTGAAAACTGAAGATTTGTCAAAACTTCTTGAATATAAGGATTTGATATGTCAAATATAATTAATGTTGCACGCGGATTTGAAAAAGCAGATTTAGTTATCAAAAATGCAAATATCGTAAATGTTCTCTCAGAAGAAATTCATAAGGCTGATATTGCAATTGTTGACGGAATTATAGCCGGTATCGGCGAAAACTATTCCGGCGAAAAAGAAATTGATGTCAACGGTGCTTACGTAACTCCGTCATTCATAGACGGTCACGTTCATCTTGAAAGCACAATGATGCTTCCTTCTGAGTTTGCAAAAGTTGCACTTCCTGCAGGCACTACAACAGTAATTATTGACCCGCATGAAATTTCAAATGTATTGGGGCTTCACGGCATTAGCTTTATGCACGAGACTGTTAAAAATCTGCCTCTGGATGTGTATACAATGCTTCCGTCCTGTGTTCCTGCAACTCCGTTTGAAACATCAGGGTTTGACCTCAACAGCTATGATTTGTCACTTTTGATTGATAAACCGTGGGTGCTCGGGCTTGCAGAAATGATGAATTTCCCGGGGGTATTAAATCAGGACAACAATGTTATGGCAAAATTAGAACTTGCTAAATCAAGCGGTAAATGTATAGATGGACATGCACCTTATCTGCACGGTAAGGATTTATGCGCGTATATTGCCAGCGGAGTTAAGTCTGACCACGAATGCACGACACCTGACGAGGCAATCGAAAAACTAAGGCTCGGTATGTACGTTATGATTAGGGAAGGTACAGCCGCGAAGGATTTGGATGCTTTGATGCCTGTCTTGAAAACGTGTAATACCAGAAAGTGTATTTTTGTGACTGATGACAGACACCCTGCTGATTTAAAAGAACATATAAACGGGATGGTAAGACGTGCTGTAGAAGCCGGAGTAGACCCTGTAAAAGCTGTACAGATAGCAAGTTTAAACACAGCAGAATATTTTGGCTTGAATAATCTAGGTGCAGTAGCACCGGGGTATAAAGCTGATTTGCTTATTCTGCCTGACCTTAAGAGCTTCAAACCTGATTTGGTTATTAAAAATGGTGTTGTTGCAGCAGAGAATGGAAGGTTAATTGCAGAGCTTCCTGAAAATGAAGCACTTGCAGTGAGAAACTCGGTTAATGTAAGATGGATTACGCCTGAGGATTTCAGAATTGAAGCTAAAGGCTCAAAAGTAACTGCATTAGAAGTTATTCCGCATCAGCTGATTACAAAATCTGTAGTTTCGGAAGTTAAGATTGAAGATGGAAATGCAGTAAGCAATGTTGATAACGATACTTTGAAAATATGTGTAATAGAAAGACACAGAGCTACAGGAAATATCGGTAAAGGGTTTGTTAAAGGGTTTAATCTGAAATGCGGCGCAATTGCCTCTACGGTTGCTCACGATTCTCATAATATGATTGTTATCGGTACAAACGATGCTGATATGTATGCTGCAGCGGTTGCATTGATTAAGTGCAAAGGCGGTAAAGTAGTTGTAAAAGACGGAGAGGTTATCTCTGAACTACCGCTTCCGATAGCCGGTTTGATGTCAGACAGGGATTTTGATTACGTTGTAAATAAGTGTGAAGAACTCAATAAGACTGCGCATTCAATAGGCTGCAAGATTGAAGACCCGTTTATGACTATGGGATTTTTGTCATTGCCTGTAATTCCTGAATTGAAAGTGACTGACAAAGGTGTATTTGACACAAATAAGTTTGATTTTATTGATATTTTTGAAAAAGCAGTTGTTGAAGTCTAAATCTCTTTCATTTATAATAATTCCATTATGAAATACAGGGACAATGTAAGAAATTTTTGCATTATTGCACATATAGACCACGGAAAATCAACTTTAGCCGATAGATTGCTGGAAGCAACAGGTACAATCGCAGAACGCGACATGCAGGCGCAGCTTTTGGATACAATGGATATCGAACGCGAACGCGGAATTACAATTAAGCTGAATGCCGCAAGAATGAATTACAGGGCTAAAGATGGAAAAGATTATATCTTTAACCTTATTGATACCCCGGGTCACGTTGATTTCTCATACGAAGTTTCACGTTCGCTCGCTGCGTGCGAAGGTGCACTTTTGATAGTGGACGCAACGCAGGGTGTTGAAGCTCAAACGCTTGCTAATGTTTATATGGCAATCGAACAGAATTTGGAAATTATTCCGGTTATTAACAAGATTGACCTTCCTTCTGCCGATGTGGACAGAGTTAAGGAAGAGATTGAGGAAATTCTCGGAATTGATACCTCAATGGCAATTCCTGTGAGTGCAAAAACAGGGCTTAACATAGGCGAAGTTCTTGAAGCAATTGTAAAATTTGTACCGCCTCCTGCAGATACAAGCGAAAAACCTTTACGTGCACTCGTTTTTGACAGTGCGTACGACCCGTATCTTGGAACATTATGTTTCTTTAAAATTATGGACGGAAAAATGAAACTCGGGGATAAAGTAAAGTTTATGGCTTCCGGAAAAGAGTATGAAATTGTCGAACTTGGATATCTCACACCGCACAGGGTTCAGGTAGAAGAGCTTGTTTGCGGTGATGTAGGATATTTCGCAGGTTCAATCAAAGAAATTACGCGATTTGTAGGCGATACAGTAACTCATGTTGATGCCCCTGCATCAGAGCCTTTACCGGGTTACAAGGAAGCTCTTCCTATGGTGTTCTCAGGACTTTATCCTGTTGATAATGAGGACTATCATGAACTCAAAGAAGCTCTGGAAAAACTTAAGCTGAGCGACAGCTCTATTACTTTTGAGCCGGAAACATCAAGCGCTCTCGGATTTGGATTTAGATGCGGTTTCTTAGGGATGCTGCATATGGAAATTGCACAGGAAAGACTGGAAAGGGAATATGATCTTTCTATCGTAACTACTGCGCCATCTGTAGTTTATAAGGTGCATAAGACTAACGGTGAGGTTGTGGAAATCGACAACCCTGCTAACCTTCCTGCCGCTCAATATCGTGATTATATTGAAGAACCGTATGTGAAAGTTTCTATTATTACTCCAAACGATTATGTAGGTACACTAATGGATTTGTGCCAGACAAAACGCGGTATTTTTATTAACATGAACTATCTTGATAAAGTTCGTGTTGATTTGATTTATCATTTACCGCTTAGTGAAGTTATTACAGACTTCTATGACCAGCTTAAATCGCGCTCAAAAGGATATGCAAGTTTGGATTACGAATTTGAAGATTACAAACGCTCAAAACTTATCAAACTTGATGTTATGCTTGCAGGAGAAGTAGTTGACGCTCTTTCCGTAATATGTCATGAAGATAATGCATATTATATTGGGCAAAAACTTACGGAAAAATTGAAAACAATTATTCCTCGCCAGATGTTTGAAGTTCCTATTCAGGCTGCAATTGGCGGAAGAGTAATCGCAAGAACAAATATAAAAGCTCTTAGAAAAAGTGTTCTTGATAAGTGTTACGGCGGTGATATTACACGTAAACGCAAGCTTCTTGAAAAACAGAAAAAAGGTAAAAAACGAATGAAAGCTATCGGACGTGTTGAAGTTCCGCAAGAAGCTTTCATGGCTGTGCTGAGCCTCGAAGAAGAATAAAAAATTATTTCTTGATAATATAATTCGGAGTACTGTCCTTTGTAAAGTTCAGCAGATTTGTGTGGGAATCGTGTACTTTTGCGTTGAATTTATATTTTAAAGCTTTTTTCAGCGGATTTGTATGCCCCTGTGCGCTGACAAATTTAGACAGCAATGGTGAAATACTGCTAATCATTTTATGTATATCCTTTCGGGTAGTGTATAAATCCTCCCCTCTAAAGAGGTGTTCTTTTATTTTAATCAAAAAAAAATAAAATGTAAAGATTTTTTAAAAAATCTAAGCTTACTGGTCGAAAGAGTATGTATTTAGTATACCCGTTGCGTGACGTCTTGGTTTATGTTATCCTTTAGGAAAATGAATAGTATAAACATTATAATAAGGAGCGCGTATGATTTCAGTAAACGATTTAAAGAATGGCTTGACACTTGAGCTTGATAACGGCTTGTGGAGCGTTGTTGAATTTTTACACGTAAAACCTGGTAAAGGTGCAGCTTTCGTTAGAACTAAGCTTAAAAACGTAGAAAGCGGAAACGTTATAGAAAAAACTTTTAGAGCCGGTGAAAAAGTAGCTAAAGCCATGCTTGACCGTAGAGAAATGCAATACTTATATAAAGAAGGCAAAGATTACGTTATGATGGATAACGAAACCTATGAACAGATTCAATTGACAGAAGATCAGGTTGGCGATGGTATAAAATACCTTAAGGAAAACATGATTGTTCAGGTTCTTAAACATGATACAAGAATTATTGGTGTTGATATTCCGGCACACGTTGAGTTGGAAGTTGTTGATACTCCGCCGGCTGAAAAGGGCAATACTGCTCAGGGCGGTACAAAACCTGCTACACTTGAAACAGGTGCTGTAGTTCAGGTTCCGTTCTTTGTTTCTAACGGTGATGTAATCAGAGTCGACACCAGAAGCAACGAATATTTGGATAGATGCTAGAGCGTCTTTAGTCGAGAAACTAAAAAGGAAAAGATTATGAAGTTTGAATCAGATTATATAGAAAAATTAGCAAAAATAATTGCAGATAACGGCTTGACAGAAATTTCGCTGGAAGACGGCGAACAGGCAATTACAATCAGAAAAGATTTACCGGAAGTTAATATGGTAGCATCTGCACCGGCAGCAATGCCTGCTGCTGTCCCAGCTGCTGCACCGGCTTCATCTCCAGCTGCTGAAGCAAAACCTGCGGAAGCAAAAGGAAAAGCTATAACTTCACCGATGGTAGGTACTTTCTATGCAGCATCTTCTCCAGAAGCTGCACCGTTTGTCGAGGTTGGGTCTACTGTTAATGTCGGTGACGTTGTTTGTATTATTGAAGCAATGAAGTTGATGAATGAAATTAAGTCAGAACAGGCTGGAAAAGTTGTTCAAATCTGTGTTAAAAACGGTGACCCTATTGAATTCGGTCAAGTTTTAATGTATGTGGAATAGAGTTTAACGATTGAGAAGTTTAGGAGTTGAGAACAGATTATGTCTCAACTTTTAAACTATAGGGAATTAAATATGTTTAAAAGAGTATTAATAGCCAATAGAGGTGAAATAGCAGTAAGAGTTATAAGAGCGTGCAGGGAGCTTGGTATCCCTACTGTTGCGGTGTATTCGCAGGCTGATGCAAAATCTCTTCATGTAAGACTTGCAACAGACGCATATTGTATAGGTCCTGCTCCTAGTGCGCAGAGCTATTTAAGCATTCCTGCAATCATTTCTACAGCGTTAATGACAGGATGTGATGCAATTCATCCGGGGTACGGTTTTATGTCTGAAAGAGCAGATTTTGTTGATATTTGTACCGAGCACGGTATAAAATTCATCGGGCCTTCTGCTGACTCTATGAGAAAAATGGGCGACAAGGCAACTGCAAGAAAGACAATGATTGAAAATGATGTTCCTGTAACTCCGGGTACAGGTCTTTTGGAATCATTAGAGCAGGCAAGAGAATTCGCTCATAAGGCAGGTTATCCGATTATCCTGAAAGCTACTGCCGGCGGCGGCGGAAAGGGTATGAGAATTGTTCGAAGCGATGATGAGTTAGAATCAAATATGAACCTTTGCCAGATGGAAGCAGAAAAATTCTTTGGCAATCCGGGGATTTATGCAGAAAAATTCTTAGAAAATCCTAGACATATTGAGGTTCAAATACTTGGTGATTCATTTGGCAACGTAATTCACCTTGGCGAAAGAGATTGTTCAATTCAAAGACGTCATCAGAAACTTTTGGAAGAAGCTCCTTCTCCGGCTATTGACGAAAAGACAAGAAAAGAAATGGGTGCTGCTGCTGTTCGTGCTGCTAAGGCTATCGGATATGAAGGTGCAGGAACCTGCGAATTTCTTCTTGACCACGACGGCAAATGGTATTTTATGGAGATGAATACAAGGGTTCAGGTTGAACATTGTGTTACTGAAATGATTTCTCAGATTGATATTGTAAGAGAACAGATACTCGTAGCTTCTGGTAAGAAGCTTGGTTACACTCAGGACGATGTACTGTTGAGGGGACATGCAATTGAGTGCCGTATTAATGCTGAGGATCCTGATCATGACTTTATGCCGTGCCCTGGAAAAATTGACGGATATTTTGCTCCGGGAGGATTTGGCATAAGAGTTGATTCTCATGTGTATCCGGGATATTCAATTCCGCCTTATTATGATTCAATGATTGGAAAATTAATCTGCTGGGGTGAAAATAGAAACGAAGCCAGACGCAGAATGTATCAGGCATTGAAAGAGTATGTTGTGACAGGTATTAAAACTACAATACCTTTCCATCAGCAGATTGTAGAAGACGAAGTCTTTATGAGCGGAAACTTTAATACCGGATTTATTGAAGATTTCTACAAACGTCAGGGCAAAGAATTTAAATCTGAATAAAAAATTAACGGGTGAGATATTTATCTCACCCGTTAATTACAAGTTTCTGTTTGACTAATAATATTAAAACCGTCTTTATCGTACTTGTATTCTACTGTCATTTTTTTGCCATTAATGTCAGTTCGAACTTTTTTGGTTATTGAACCGCTTTTGTTATAGAATTTTTCTACATTGTTAGTTTTGATGTTTTCAACGGGTTTGGTTTGTGGCTGGGGGGGTTTTTTGTGAAACCGGCATTTGTTCATTCGTTGGTACCGGAGTTTGTTCTCCTGATTGAGGTTTTGTAGCGGTTTTAGCTTTTATACTCATCTTGGCGGCGCATTGTCTGATACCCAGCAATGCCAAAATAGATACGCCGGTTTCAACCCCGCCATCCATTGCTTTTTCCATCGCTTGAACCGCTTCTTCGTGTGTTTTTGCATTGCAATATTCTTTTTTTCCTTCAAGAACTTTACTTGTGCCTTTGTAAGCAGTATATGTACCAAGAGCAGCTCCGCCGGTTAAGGCTATAGCAGGGCCTACTCCAGGAATTGCGGCAACAGCAGCAAATCCTGCAATTGTACCTGCAGTAGTTAAAGTTCTTGTTAAGCTTAAACCATTTTCATCGCAAAACATTCCTTTTACGAAGTTTTTTGCACTTTTTAAACCTATTTTGCCAATTTCTTCCCAGGATAATTCTGCCCTGCCATACAACCTGAATAATCCCATAACTTGTTTTTTGATGTGTCAACTTCTTTTGCAACTTTCTGCAGATACTCATTTTTAATAGAGTTCAAGACAACAGGGAAAAGTTGGAACAGATTTGTAAAATCATGAGAGATTTAATCGATTAATTGCATGAAATTTCTGGGGGAGTTATAATTAATTTATATTCTATGCGGATGTAATTCAGTGGTAGAATGCAACCTTCCCAAGGTTGACGTCGCGGGTTCGAGTCCCGTCGTCCGCTAATAAAAAAGAGTCACGAAAGCGGCTCTTTTTTATTTGAATTAGCAAAATATATTTTTAGGCGTTTTAAATCTGTATGAATATTAATGCTGGCAACAGAAAACAACTTGTTTTTAATGGTTATTATAGGTTTTCAGGACAGTTTAGATGCGTTTATATTGGCTATGATGCCGAGTTGTTGCTAGTTTGAGGCATATTTATAGAGTAGAGATTTGCCGGACTTTTCTTGCACTTTTGTCCTGATTTTTGCACTATTTTGCACTAATATTTGTGGTTTTTAGTGTTTTTCATGCCTTAAAGTGCCAATATATTTGAACATTTACCCCGTGCAAAATAGTGCAATAAAGTGCAAAAATTATTTATCTTTTAGTTTGATATGTGTCAAAATGTCTCTGAGATTGAGATTCAGGACTTGATTTATTCCGAAAGGTGAGTGATGAATGTGTGTGAGGTAATTCATTATGACAAACTTCACACCCAAAAAATGTAAACAAATTGCACTTGCAAGACTTGATATCGTTCATAAATGGCTTGAATTCAGGAATAAATCTCAAAATAAACTTCAAGCCGATTATGATTTTGTGAAATTGCATAATACTTCAAATTCTCACCTTTTTGAAATTTTAGGGGAAATATCCCGTGGTAGTTTGCATCGCTGGCTTGCTATGCTAAATGGAACGGAAGACTATACAAAACTTCTGCCACAATATAAGTATAGCAGTGTAAATGATTATCGGACAGTATTGAATGATGGAGAAATTAAAATATTTATGGGGTTGCTTTTGCACCCGAATAGAATTTCAATCGGAAAAGCAGTTGCACTCACTAAATACAAATTGCATGAGCAAGGGCAAAGTTTTATACCTGCAGATATTACATTTAGACGTTATGCAAAATGGTTTAAGGATAATAATTATGACAAATGGATTCTCGCTCGTGACGGAGAAAAAGCACTTTCTGATAAAGTTGAACCATATATAAAACGTGACGCTTCTCTTTTAGAAGTCGGGGATATTTTAGTAGCCGACGGACATAAATTAGCGTTTCAGGTGATAAATCCATTCACAGGCAAACCCACAAGAGTAACTCTTGTCGGATTTTTGGATTGGAAATCAACAGCTTTAGTTGGTTATGAAATTATGCTTGAAGAAAATACGCAATGCATAGCATCGGCTCTTAGGAATGCAATTATCAATCTTGATATGATACCGAAAGTTGTTTATCAGGATAACGGCAGAGCATTTAGAGCAAAATATTTTACTGACGATAAAGGATTCACAGAACTTGGATTTCAAGGATTGTATTCAAAACTCGGAATAGAAACCGTTTTTGCAAGACCATATAACGCCCGAGCAAAAGTAATTGAAAGATTTTTTAAAGAATTTCAGGAAGGTTTTGAAAAATTGTTGCCGAGCTACATCGGAAGCAGTATTCAAAACAAACCTGCGTATATGATGAGGAATGAAAAATTCCACAAAAGTCTTCATAACGAATATGTCCCCACAATAGAAGAAACAATCAAAATGATAGATATGTGGCTGCGTTTTAAGAATTCTCAACCTTGCCCTAATGCTCTGGATAAAACAGTGGCTGAAGTTTTAGAAGAACGAAAAAGACAAAATATTGATATAAATGCACTTGACGATTTGATGCTTGCAACAGAAGTAAAAACAATTCAAAGAAACGGCATAAGGTTCTTAAATTGCGACTATTTTGACGAAAGGTTATATGGATTTAAGAGCAAAGTTCTTATTAAATACAATCTTTTTGACCTGACAAGTATTAAGGTTTACACCCCGAAAGGCGAATATTTATGCACCGCAGAACGTGTAACAGAAACACATCCGATGGCAAAACTCTTGGGTGATGTTAAAGATTTTGAGGATTACAAGCAAAAAATTGTCAAACAACGACAACTCAAAAAGAAAACAGTTGAGTCTGTTAAAAAATATCTGGAAACAGAAGATATTAAAATATTAGAAACAAAAACTGGAGAACCAACAGTTCAAGCTGTGTTTAAAAGCTGTTCAAATGGTGTTTACAAGAGTTTTAAAAATAATGCTGATAAATATGAGTATTTAATAATCCATAATCCACAAGATGAATGGATAGAAAAATTTAAGCAAACAAAGGAGTATCAATTGTTATATGAAGAAAATATTTGTTAAAACGCAAAACATAAAAAACTTTATCGGACTTGTTGAAAATCTGATAAACAAACCCCAAAATATCCCGAAGATGGGATTAGTGTATGGTGAACCGGGACTCGGAAAATCCCAAACAGCTTTATGGCTTGCGTGCAAATATGATGGAATTTATCTTCGGGCATCAAACCTTATGACAGGCAGATGGCTGCTTGAAGAAATTGTTAAAGAGCTTGATGAAATACCAAGATTTTTGACATCGGATAATTTTAATATCGTTGTAAAAAAGCTGAAAAATAACCCGCAAGTGATTTTTATTGATGAAATTGATTATTTAATGAATAACTACAAAACCATTGAAACCCTGCGTGATATCCACGATGAAACCGGATGCCCGATAATTTTTATCGGAATGGGTTTGGTGCACAGAAAACTTGAACGATACAAACACCTTTATGACAGATTTTCAGAAATTCTGAAGTTTGAAACATTTGGAATGAATGATTTATCGCAAATAATCGGGCAACTTTCAGAAGTTCCATTTACTCCCGATGCGATTGAATATATACATTTAAAATACAATAGATTCCGGCAAATTGTTCAATTAATAAATCAAATGGAAACATTCTCAAAAGATAATAATTTAGCGGAAATTACAAAAGAAATTATGGAGCAGATTTTATGAACATAGAAAAATTGGCGCGACATTTAAAAGAATTTACACTTGATGAAATTGAAATGATTGCGGAATGCGATTGTAAAACAGAACTTGAACTGCTTTTGAACGAGGATAAATTGGTATTTGGACAAGGATTATATAAATATCAGGAAGAAAAGCCTAAGCAAGAATTTATCATTTGCACAAACCAAGTGACAAATTTTCAGGTTATAACATTTGATGCTGCGATTAATTATTTTTTGGAAAATTATGTCAAAAACAATTGTAAATTAAATACTTACAGAAGATATCGAAGAATGTTAAAATACTACATTTCCCCATTTTTCAAAAATAAAAATTTAAATGATATTACTTGTAACGATATTCAAGAATTTTACGATTTTTGTAAAGGCAGAAATTTGCCACCAAAAGTATTGAAAAATACACTAGCACTTCTAAATCAGATGATTAAATATTTTCAAAATCTTGGAATAATTGATAGAACTTGTAATTTTCAGGTGCGAAGATTATCTGATAAAACAAAATTTACAGTAGACAGAATAATTTTTGAGGTATAAATATGACAAAATTGGATAAATTAAAGCAGGCAGAGCATTTATATGTTTACGAACAACAACCGCTTGATGTGATTGGCACAAAACTTGATCTTTCGCGCAGGACTTTATTTTATTGGAAGAAAGAATATGAATGGGATAGAAAGAGGTTTGAAAAATGCCGAGAGCAGAAACTCTTTAATCGTGAACTGCTAAATTTTGCACAAAAAATTATGGATAAAATTTCAAATGATATTGATAATAATCAACAAACTCCACAGGCAGAAATGTATTCATTGATGAATATCTTGAAAAATTTGCCACAGGTTAAACAACAAATTACCGAGCCAAAACAAAAGTCTAACAAGAAAGAATATTTACCGGAAGATATTGTAAAAATAGTTGAAAGAGATATTTTAGGAATGTAAACATAGCACCATACTAGTTTATAAAATATTATTTTTATTTTGTTTATCTACATATTAAATGTTTGCATTGATAATGTATAAATATTCTTTATTCTAATAAAACTAAGAAAGTTCTTGAACTTGCTTTTCCAGCAAACTTTTTCTCCCATCCCAACTTATTTTGAATTTATGATAATTGTCTAATTTTGTTAGGTTTGATGTTAATTCTAGTTTTAATGAAACAACATATTCATGCAATTTGCCTATTAAAATAAGAAGAGCTTCTCTATCATTTATTACTTGTTGTTCATAAGGTAAAAGCATTTGTTCTGCAATTCCTTGTAATCGTTTTAATTCTAAATCCTTTAATGTTAATTCGTGATACAAAACTCCTTGGTTTCTTTCACCTACAATATTGTGTAGATTGTATAACTTCAGGTTAAAACTTAAAAATTGTTCTAATAAACTATTAAATTTGCTGTCAAAAAAGCTCGTATATTCATCAAAATCAAATTCTTTTATTGTATTTATAATTTCCATTGTCAGTTTATAATTTATCCTAAAATTCATATCTGTAATTTCTTTTTTTATAAGAAAATTACCTAAATTTTTATCAATTACACAGAGTGTAAAATAAATTTCCGCGAAATTGTTATATAGTTTGTTTATAATCTTATTTTTTTCATAAAGGAACAAGATTATTGAAGTCATGCCTGTTAACACAACTCCGGTAAATACTCCTGTAGAAAGATCATAAAACTTATTATTTTGTTCTGTAGCAAAAATTCCAATTAAAGACAAAATTAATATAATTATGCAAGATATAATAATGTCTTCTGAAAATTATTCAGAAGCCTTGCTCGAATCAGCGGCCGTTGCGCTGTCCAGCTTTTTTATTGTTATTTTATCCTCTTCGGCATCCAAGAGCACCTTGTCCGAGAGTTTTATTGTTCCGGCTAAAAGCTCTTCGCTTAATCTGTCTTCTACAGTCCGCTGTATTTCGCGGCGGAGCGGACGTGCGCCGTAAACAGAGTCGAAGCCTTTTTTGGCCAGCAGATCGCGGGCCGCGTCGGTAACGGTAAGGTATACTCCGCGCTCTTCCAGTCTCTTAATTACCTGACTGAGCATAAGGGAAGCGATTTCCTTAATATCAGCCTCTCTGAGGGGATGGAATACTATGATTTCGTCTATACGGTTCAGGAACTCAGGACGGAAAGTCTTTTTAAGCTCGGACGTCATTATATCCTTAATCTCCTCATATTCCTTTTCACCCTGGGGAGTGCCGCTGCTGAAGCCTAATGTTTTCTTATCCCGTATATTCTGCGCGCCCACATTGCTGGTCATTATTATTACGGTGTTTTTAAAGTCTACCGTTCTGCCTTTGCCGTCTGTCAGCCGTCCGTCCTCAAGGATTTGCAGCAGGACGTTAAATACGTCAGGATGCGCTTTTTCTATTTCATCGAGCAGTACTACCGAATAGGGCTTGCGCCGTATTTTTTCGGTGAGCTGGCCGCCCTCGTCATAGCCTACATATCCCGGAGGCGCTCCGATCAGACGTGCCGTGGTATGCTTCTCCATATATTCGCTCATATCAATGCGCACCATCGCGCTGCTGTCCCCAAAGAGCGCTTCGGCTAAAGCCTTGCACAGTTCGGTTTTGCCTACGCCGGTAGGTCCAAGGAAGATAAATGAGCCGATTGGCCTTTTAGGATCCTTCAGCCCGGCATAAGCCCTTCTGACGGCGCGTGATACGGCCGCTACCGCTTCGTCCTGGCCGATTACCCGCTTATGCAGCACTTCTTCCAGGTGAAGCAGCCTGTCGGCTTCGTCCTGCGTAAGGCGCTTTACCGGAATGCCAGTCCAGGATGAAACAATTTCAGCTATATGCTCGGCCGTTACTACCGGCTTTTCAGTCTGGGTCTTATCGTTCCATTCCTTGCGGCGCTTTTCCATATCCTCTTTAATAGCCTTCTCCTCATCTCTTACCGATGCGGCGCGCTCGTAATTCTGCTGGGAAATTGCTTCTTCCTTTTCGGCAGAAAGCGCTTTAAGCTTATCCTCAAGCTCTTTCATATCCTGCGGCACTGTGATAGAATTAATCCTTACCCGGCTGGCCGCTTCGTCGATAAGGTCTATAGCTTTATCGGGCAGGAAACGGTCGCTTATATATCTGTCCGAGAGATTAACCGCTTCTTTTATCGCTTCGTCCGAGATAATAACCTTATGATGGGCTTCATATTTATCCCTAAGGCCCATAAGTATCTGAACAGCTTCCTCAGGGGAGGGGGGATTGACGGTCACAGGCTGGAACCTGCGCTCGAGAGCTGCGTCCTTCTCTATATATTTGCGGTATTCGTTCAGAGTGGTGGCGCCTATGGTCTGCATTTCGCCTCTTGCCAGCATAGGCTTAATTATATTGGCCGCGTCTATAGCGCCTTCAGCTGCGCCTGCGCCCACAAGAGTATGCACTTCATCTATGAACAGAATTATATTTCCGGCCTTTTTAAGTTCGTTAATTGCGCCTTTAAGCCGCTCTTCAAATTCGCCGCGGTATTTGGCGCCTGCAAGCATACCTGTAAGGTCGAGCGCAATCAAGCGCTTGTTTTTAAGATTTTCAGGCACGCTGCCCTGGACTATTTTCTGGGCCAGCCCTTCTACAACCGCAGATTTGCCTACGCCCGGCTCACCCAGCAGTATCGGGTTGTTTTTAGTCCGGCGGGACAATATCTGTATTATCCTTTCTATTTCCGTGTCCCTGCCTATAACCGGGTCTAATTCGTTATTTTTTGCAGCGGCGGTTAAATCCCGTCCGTATTGGTCCAGTATAGGGGTTTTATCTCCCTTATTGGAGCCGTGGACGCTTCCCGGCGCGCCGGACGAAGCCTGCTGATTAAAGATGCTTTCCAGCATGGGGCGGGGGTCAGGAAGCAGTTCGGCCAGTATCCGCGCGGCTACTCCGTCCCGTTCGTTCAGCAGAGCAAGAAGCATATGCTCGGTGCCTGTATAATTTTGTCCCATCTGCCGCGCCTGCTGCATGCTCATCTCCAATATTCGTTTGCTGCGCGGCGTAAAATCAAAGTTTGCAGTTATGTTAAAATCTCCGCTGCCCACAAGATTTTTTGCCAGCTCAGCTATTTTTTCAGGAGTAACGCCGTATTCTCGAAGTGCTTCGCCGGCGGCGCTGTCCCCCGAAGCAATACCGTATAAAATATGCTCGGTGCCGACATAATTAAAGCCGTTCGCCTGTGCAAACTCCTGGGCAGTATTGAGCGCGTTCTGCGCGTTGTCGGTAAATCCTCCGTACATCATAATAAAAACTCCTTCTTCCCGAAGATTTTGTTAATTTGCTGTCGGGAGGCAGCTCTTTAATTTATCTGTGTCTGACTGATGCGATCCGCAACCAGTTTTGCTCTTATTTCGTCTCTTTGAGCCTGGGTCAGCTCCTTTCCTTCCTTGCGGGAGATAACGGCCGGCTGAACGTCTACTATTAAGCTGTCCAAATCCGCCTCATTCTCCGCAGTTATCAGTCCCATGCCTATTCCCAGTTTTATGTCTGAAAACAGGCTCATAAATTCATCTCTGGATAACAGCCGGGCATTAGTTAGGATTCCGTACGCCCTGCAAATCCTGTCGGCGATATAGTTGTTGCTTTTTAGGGCCTCGCGTATTTCAGTTTCGCTTTTTATAAGCTGTTCGCAGGTGTTTTTGACCAGCTTGACTATTTCACTGCGCGTATTTCCCAGGGTAATGCGGTTGGATATTTGATATATATCTCCTTTTGCCTCCGAGCCCTCGCCGAACATGCCGCGGATGGTTATGCCTAGTTTAGACATATTGTCCATTACCGTCTGCATGCGTTTGGTAAGAGCTATAGCAGGCAGGTGCACCATAGCCGAGGCCCGCATGCCTGTTCCGAGGTTGGTGGGGCAGCAGGTCAGATAGCCCCAATTAGCATCCCGCGCAAATTCAAGCCCCATTTCCTGGAGCTCTTTATCTGCCTGAACTGCCTGTTCCAGGCTTTCCTCCAGCGAAAAACCATTGGATATAGCCTGTATCCTTATATGGTCCTCCTCATTTATCATGACTGAAACCCTGGAATTTTTCTTCAGGCATACGGCTCCGCTCTGAGTGTTGGCGGCTAATTCGCGGCTTATCTGATGGCTCTCAAAGAGCATCTGCCTTTCTAATTCGCTTATGCTGTCCATAGTCATAACCGAATATTCGCCGCTTTTGGCTATTTGGTTTATAACGGCCTGCTCCAGCTCTTTCTGCATGGCCAGGGAAGAATTATTGACAAAGGGCCTGCCCTTTATGTTTCGCGCTAACCTTACGCGGGTGGAAAGCACTATATCGTTCATTTTCACTCTTCCTCTCATTTAATTTATTTTTTTGGTTCTTCTTCGGCGCGTATCTGGTCGCGCAACTGGGCGGCGCGCTCGTATTCTTCGGACGCAACCGCTTTATTCAGCTCTTCCTTTAAGGCCTTGAGCTTATCCTCAGGAGAAGCCTTAGCCGCTTCGGCGGGTACATCAGGCTTATCTATAACGCTGCCCTGTATTCTTCTTATTACAGGCCGCAATTCCTCCCTGAAGCTGTCATAGCACTGGTCGCAGCCTAACAGGCCGTTGCTCCGGAACTGCTGAAAATGATAACCGCATGCGGGGCAGACTTTATCCATAATGCTTTCAGGAGAAGCCAGGCCGAACCCTCCGGCAAACAGGCTGTTCAGCATGCTGTTAAAGCTGCCTAAGGAATTGAGCCCAAGCTGAGAAGCGCATTTGGAGCATAGGTGCCTTGTGCTCTTAACGCCGTTAATAACAGTATTTACTACTACAGAAGCTTCATTTTGATTGCAATTTTGACATAACATAAATCATTCCTCCTAATCCTTTTTAAGAATAGCTATCAGTTCCTGTTTTAAAATCTCTGCCCGCAGTATATTTTTTATGTTCAGCGGCACTGCGAGCGCATTGTCTGAAATGGAAGCCTGCATTATCCTGGCTTCATTCTTATCAATTATGTTATTGGAATATAACTGATGAATGAGATCCTCGGCTTCCCTTCGGCTGATATTTTTTCCCATGCCTCCGTTTACCAGATGGTACAGAAAATCATTTTTAGCAGTATTGACCTTTACCACCCTTATATATCCGCCGCCGCCCCGTCTGGATTCAATGGCATAGCCTCTGTCCAGATTGAAGCGGGTTGCAAGTACATAATTTATCTGCGAGGGCGCGCATGAGAAATAATGAGCCAATTCGTTCCGCTGAAGTTCTATTGCATCATCCTCCTCCAGCAAAGAGAGAATAAATTTCTCTATGCTGTCGCTTATAGCCGACACTCGCAATCACCTCCAAAAGATTGTCTTTGACTTTCTTTGACTTTAGTATATGCTTTTCAAAGGAAATGTCAAGTGTTTTTTAAACTTTTTTTGTAAACAAATTATGAACTCCGGAAGCAAATATTTATAATTTGCAGGTGACTATTTTTATAAAGTATGATACTATATATTGAACAGCTATTTAGTTTTAACAAAAGATATTGACGGGTGATTGTATGCAGCCGATGGGCGAGCGCTCAAAATTAGGTAAAATTATATATGATTGCTGCGGCGAGGAACTTTGCCGCAGGCTGGAGCTGCGCGGGGTGGAAGTAGACAGGGAGAGCCGCTGCATAAACGCCTATTTTATTTCTGAAGGCCCTCTGGAGGAGGAGCAGGAGGAAGTTGTTGCCAGGGCTCTGCGCGAAGCGTGCGGCGCGGAAGTGCGCGTACATATAGCCGATAACAGCTTTAGCCCGGACAGAGCGCAGAGCGCGCTTTTACAGGACATGCTTAAGGAACGGCCCTTTTATGCCCGTCTGATGGAAAACGCCCGCTGGAAATTCAGTAAGGAGCGGGTGGAAATATATCTTGAAGCATCCAGGGGGATGGCTTTAAGCAGGGCGGGCATAGACCGCTATATACAGGAAAAGCTTTTGACACTTTTTAACAGGCGGTGTGCCGTAGCATTCTGCCCGCAGACAGAAGAGGAAGAAAAGGACGCGCTGGACGAATATATCCAGAGACGGGACAAATTGGAGGAAGAATTGGCTGCGCCTAAGCTTATGCAGCGCGAGGTTTCGGCAGTTCAGCCTAATAAGGATGACGCTGTTATTTTCGGAGGCGCGTTCAGCGGCCAGAAGACCGATATAAAGAGCGTTGATGAATTGACGGGCAGGGCGATACTGGAGGGAGATATTCTTTCGGTTGAACAGAAAGCCCTTAAAAACGGAGAGAAAACCCTGTTTTTAATAGACATTACCGATTACACTTCGTCAATTACAGTTAAACTGTTTGTAAAAAACAGCAAGAAAGAGGAAGTAAAGGCTAATTTGGACAGCGTTAAGCGCATATGCGTCCAAGGAGACTGCGTATATGATAAATTTGCCGGCGAAATAGTTATAATGGCTAAAAGCATAATTAAGGCGGAGTCTCCTAAAGAATTTGACAATGCGCCCGAAAAGCGTGTGGAACTGCATCTACATACCCGCATGAGCGAGATGGACAGCGTGGTTTCCCCAAGCGAGCTGATAAAATTGGCCAAAGCCTACGGGCACGACGCTATAGCCGTTACCGACCACGGCGTTGTGCAGGCCTATCCTGATCTGGAGGCTGCCATATCCAAGCAAAAGGCGGATATAAAGCTTATTTTTGGCGTAGAAGGATATCTCTTTGACGACGGCACGCCTATGCTGGCGCTGGGCGAACAGGCAAAACTATCCGAGCTTACTTATGTGGTATTTGATATAGAAACCACCGGCTTAGAATCTCAGAGGGACCAGATACTTGAAATAGGCGCCGTAAAGATAAAAAACGGGGAATATGTAGGCAAGTTCTCTACCTTTGTGGACCCTAAATGCAATATTCCTGAAAAGATAGTCAAGCTGACTAATATAAATAACAGTATGGTCATGGGCGCGCCCAGCCAGGAGGAAGCGGTGCGGGATTTTCTGGAGTTTGCCAAAGGAACAGTGCTGGTAGCGCACAACGCCGCTTTTGACACTTCCTTCATAAAATTTGCATCCAATAAATTTGGTTTGGGATATGATAATGTATCCCTTGATACTCTGGCTTTGGCACGGCTGCTGCTGCCCCAGCTGAAATCACATAAGCTCAATAAGCTGTGCGATTATTATAAAATTAAGCTGGAGGGGCATCACAGAGCGGTAAACGATGCGGAGGCAACTGCCTCGCTGCTTTTAAAGCTTCTGGAGCAGCTGGATAAGGACGGTATTATTACAGCCGGGGATTTGAACCGGCTTTCGGGCGAAAAGGGAACGGGTACCGGCGATACATACCATATAGTGCTTTATGCCAAGAATAAGACGGGCCTTTTTAATCTCTACCAGCTTATAACCATGTCCCATCTGGATTATTTTTTCAAGCGGCCGAGAATGCCGAGGTCGCAGATATCCCGCCTGCGCGAGGGCCTTATTATAGGCAGCGCCTGCGAAGCGGGGGAACTGTTCCGGGCGGTTTTATCTAAGGCTTCGGACGCGGAATTGGAGAAAATAGCGTCTTTTTATGATTTTTTAGAGGTACAGCCTATAGGCAACAACCAATTCCTTGTGCGTGAAGGCATAGTCAAGGATGAAGAGGAGCTAAAGGCGCTGAATAAGCGCATAATCGCGCTGGGCGAAAGGTTAAATAAGCCGGTAGTGGCGACTGGGGACGTGCATTTCCTGCGCAAGCGGGACGCCGTTTTCAGAACCATAATTCAAAATGCCAAGGGCTATTCTGACGCGGATAACCAAGGCCCCATGTATTACCGTACTACTCAGGAAATGCTGGATGAATTTGATTATCTGCCTGAAGAGAAGAGAAAAGAGATAGTTATAACCAACACGCGCATGATTGCAGACATGTGCGAAAAAATGGAATCCTTCCCCAGGGACAGATTATATACTCCCAAGATGGAGGGCGCCGAGGAAGAGATAAGCCAGATGGTGATGCAGAAGGCCCACGAAATATACGGCGACCCCCTGCCTGAGATTGTGCAGAAGAGGCTGGATAAAGAGCTGACGGCTATTATAAAGCACGGCTTTGCGGTGCTGTATCTTATCGCGCATAAGGTAGTGGCCAAATCCTTGTCGGATGGGTATCTTGTTGGTTCGCGCGGTTCGGTCGGCTCTTCTCTGGCTGCTACTATGGCTGATATAACCGAGGTTAACCCGCTGCCGCCTCATTACGTCTGTCCTAAATGCAAATACAGCGATTTTGACGTGGATATTGAGAAATACGGCTGCGGCCTTGATTTGCCTAAAAGGAACTGCCCGGTCTGCGGCGAGCCTCTTTCCCGTCAGGGCTTTGATATACCTTTTGAAGTGTTTATGGGCTTTGAGGGGGATAAGGCGCCTGATATAGACCTTAACTTTTCGGGCGTATACCAGCCTGTCATACATAAATATATTGAAGAGCTTTTCGGAAGCTCCAACGTATTCCGTGCGGGTACTATCGGCGGCGTGGCGGAAAAAACCGCTATAGGATATGTGCTTAAATACTGCGAGGAGCATAATGTGCGCTTTACTAAAGCCGAGCAGAACAGGCTGGCTCAGGGCTGCGTTGAGGTTAAGCGCACCACCGGCCAGCATCCGGGCGGTATAGTGGTACTGCCTAAGGAATACCAAATATATGAATTTACTCCTCTGCAATATCCGGCGAATGATAAGGATAAGGGAATTATAACAACCCATTTTGATTTTAATTCGCTGCATGATACTCTGCTAAAATTGGATATACTGGGCCATGATGACCCTACCACCATACGCATGCTGGAGCGTCTCACCGGCCTTAATGCCCGTGAAATTCCTTTAGACGATCCTCAAACTCTCTCTTTATGGCTGTCTACCGACGCTCTGGGGGTAACGCCTGAGCAGATTGGGACGTCTGTGGGGACTTACGGCATTCCTGAAATGGGCACTAATTTTGTGCGTAAAATGCTGATAGAAACTAAGCCCACTACCTTCGCGGACCTTTTAAGGATATCCGGCCTGAGCCACGGCACGGACGTCTGGGCAAATAACGCGCAGGTATTGGTACAGCAGGGAAAGGCTACGCTGCCCGAATTAATCTGTACCCGCGAGGATATAATGAACCGGCTGCTGCAAAAGGGGGTTCCGTCCAAGATAGCCTTTAAAACTATGGAAACGGTGCGCAAGGGCAGGCCGATGACCGAAGAGATGATAGAGGCCATTAAAGGGACGGATTTGCCCGAATGGTTCCTGGATTCCTGCCAGAAAATAAAATATATGTTCCCCAAGGCGCATGCCGCCGCTTATGTTACTATGGCCATACGCATAGCGTATTTTAAGGTGCATTATCCTGTGGCGTTTTATCTTGCTTATTTTACTGTACGCGCAGATGATTTTGAGATAAATCTTATGCAGGGCGGAGCAGAGAGCATTAAAGACAGAATAAAGGAATTATACGACCAGCCCAACCTGAACCCGCGTGAAAAGGGCATACTTACCATGCTGGAAATAGCGCTGGAGATGAAGATGAGAGGCATAGATTTTGCCGATATAGATATTTATAAATCAGAAGCGACGGAATTTACAGTAGATGAGGAGAACAAAATACGGCCGCCCCTTACGGCGCTGGCTGGCCTGGGGGAGGCGGCTGCTCAGGCAATCGTGGACGCCAGGGCGGACGGAGAATTTTCCTCCCAGGAGGATCTTATAAGCAGAACCAAAATATCAAAGAGCGTGCTGGAGGTGCTGCTCAATAACGGCTGTCTAAAGGGCATGTCCCAGAGCGAGCAGATAATGTTTTTTGATTTAGAGGGATAATTATGAAAAAAGCAATACCCGAACTGCTTGCGCCTGCCGGTAATTTTGACGGCCTGAAAATGGCGGTCCAGTACGGAGCAGACGCCGTATATTTGGGCGCCAAGGAATTTTCTGCCCGCAAATCGGCCGGCAATTTTGATATGCAGGAGCTGGCCCGTGCGTTTGACTATTGCCATGAGCGCGGGGTAAAGGCATATTTAACGCTGAACACCTTAATAAAGGACGAGGAATTTCTGCACGCTTATGAAACGGGGTGCGAGGCTGCACAGCTTGGGGCGGATGCGCTTATAATGCAGGACGCGGGCCTGATAGACGCATTTATAAGATATTCGGATATTCCAATACATATCAGTACGCAGGCTTCCTTATGCAGCCTTTACGATATTTTGGCTTTGGAGCAACTGTCCAATATTAGAAGGGTAGTGCTTGCCAGGGAAACGCCTCTGGAAAATATAAGGCATATAAAAGAAAAGTGCTCTAAAGAATTGGAAATATTCGTGCACGGCGCGCTGTGCGTAAGTTTTTCGGGGCAATGCCTTTTAAGCAGCATGGCGGGCGGACGCAGCGGGAACAGAGGCGCGTGCGCGCAGCCCTGCCGCCGGGAATATTCTTTATATAAAAACGGCGAGGCTGTAAAAAGCGGATATCTTCTAAGCGCCAGAGATTTATGCACCATTGAATATCTGCCCAAGCTTATAGAAGCAGGGGCGGACAGCCTTAAGATAGAGGGCAGGCTTAAGCGTCCTGAATATGTGGGCGTTACTGTCAGCCAATACAGAAAAGCGCTGGACTGCATAAGGGATAATGCTGATTTTGACAGCGCAGAAGCCAAAAAAGAACTTTGTGAAATATTTAACAGAGGCGGGTTTGTTAAGGGCTATTATTTAAGCAGGGATAATATTATTTTCAGCCAGCAGCCTAATAATACGGGCGTATTAATCGGCAAAAGCCTTTCGCATGACGGAAGAAAAATTTATTTTTCGGATAAAATAAGACAGGGCGACAGTATAGAACTGCGTAAGAACGGCAAATCGCTGGGGGGCGGGAAAGTTTATTCCCTGATTCAGAACGGCAGGAAAATCAATGAGTGTGAGGGCGAAGCGCAGATTAACAGCCTGAATGTTAAAGGCGGTATGGATGCGCTGGTATATAAAACGGGCAGTATCGAGCAGCTGGATAATATTAAACAGGGCTTGAGGCATGAGCGGGTGAAACGGCCGCTAAAAATGGTATTATATCAGGAAGGAAATAAATTGTGCTTAACGGCGCAGTGCGGAAAAAATTCTTTTACTGCTCGGATTGAGTGCCAGGCCGGAAAAGGCGCTCTTCCTGATACAGGCGCAATAGAGACAGCTTTAAGAAAGCTGGGGAGCACTCCGTTTGAAGCTTGTGAAATTATTGTCAAACTTTGCGAGAACGTGTTTTTTACGCTGTCGGATATAAACAGGCTTCGGAGGGAAAGCATTGAAGGACTTCTTGATAATATGAGACGGTCGGCTCATAGCCGCTATTCCTTTGCCACTCCGCAGGAGCCTGAGCGATATAATAGTGCTGAAGGCAGTTATACTCCTATGAATATTGCTGAAGTGTATGATTTGGAAAGCTTGGAAACCGCCCTTTCATCCGAAAAATTTCAGGCGGTGTATTTCAGGCCGGTAAGCTGGGAGTGCTTTTCGGATGACGCACTTAAAAACTTGTTAAAAAAATATCAATCCATCAGCCCGGATAAAAAAGTATATTTTGCCGGGCTGGCCGGATGCCTTGAGCAGGATTATGCCATTTTAGAGAGAAATATTGATTATATGCGTGCTTTTGACGGCATTTTGGCTGAAAGCCCGGCATTTATATATCTTGCACGCAAATATGGGCTTAATTTTATAGCGGGGCCTTCCCTGAATATTTTAAACTCTTATTCGGCGGCTTTTTATATGCGCCGGGGGGCTGAAAGAATATGTCTTTCATATGAATTGGATAAAGGGCATATAAGGGCTTTGGCAGAAAAATTTCCTGCTGAAATCCGGCTGGAGGGCCGGAGCCCGGTGATGCTGTTAATGCATTGTCCCAGAAAGGCGGCCGGAGAAAAATGCTCAGGCTGCGAAGGGGAATATATTCTGACAGATAAGCAGGGCCGGAGCTTCCCTCTTGTGAAATATAAATATGCTTTTTGCCGGCATGTGCTGTATAATTGTAAAGTTACGTCCTTACTGGATAAAAGAAGCGAATTGGAGCAAATGGGCCTTAAGGCTTTCAGCTTTGCTCAATGGGACGCATATGACAAAGAGGACGTGACACGCGGGCATTATCTGCGCGGAATAGAATAATATTGCTTAGCTTTAAAGTATTTCGCATTTAAAAAGGAGAGAAAAATAAATTGGATAAGCGTGCGTTAAAGACGCTTGAATATGATAAAATCAGAACTATGCTGGCGGACTGCTGCGTTTCGGAGCCCGGCCGGGTTATGGCGGAGGGGCTGCTTCCGCTGGAGGATTATACCGCCGTAGAAAAGGCGCTGGAAGAAACCCAGTGCGCTGAAAGCATAATTTTAAGAAAGGGCACAAGCCCTGTAGAGCCTTTTGACAATCCGGAGGAGCTGATTAAAAGGGCGCGTATCGGAGCGGCGCTTTCCATGAAGGAGCTTTTGCTTGCCGCGCGCTTTTTAAATTCTTCCCGCCGCACGGCGGCGGCGCTTGAAACAGAGGAGGATACCCCTGTTTCATGGCTGGCCAGGGCCATTTATCCTCTTCGTCAGCTGGAAGAAGAAATTTTCAGAATTATAATAAGAGAGGATGAGATGCATGACGGGGCCAGCAATGCGCTCTATCAAATCAGAAGGCAGATACGTTCCTGTCATGAACGCATCCGGGAGAAATTAAATTCATATATAAAGAAGCCGGAATTAAATAAATATCTTCAGGACGCCATAATAACCATGCGGGGGGACAGATACGTCCTGCCTGTTAAGGCGGAGAATAAGGGCAGGGTCAGCGGCATAGTGCATGACCAGTCCTCCAGCGGAGCCACGCTTTTTATAGAGCCTATGGCGGTTGTGGAGATAAATAACGAACTGCGCATGCTTACAGCGCGGGAGCATGAGGAAATGGAACGCATACTTCAGGAGCTTTCCCGGCAGGTAAAGGAAAGCGCCGATGTAATAGAGGGCAATTTAAACGCCCTTATAAGCCTTGATTTTATCTTTGCCCGCGCAAAGCTTTCGGTGCAGCTGAAATGCGTCCGTCCCCAAATGAACGAGAGGGGATATGTAAATATAAAAAACGGCCGTCATCCGCTTATTGATAAAAACAAGGTGGTCCCGGTAAGCGTTTGGCTGGGCGATAAATTTACCGTGCTTTTAATAACCGGCCCCAATACCGGCGGCAAGACGGTTACGCTTAAGATAATAGGGCTTTTCTGCCTGATGGCGCAGTCAGGGCTGAATGTGCCTGCGGATACGGGCACTCAGCTGAGCGTATTTGATAATATATTTGCGGATATTGGGGACGAACAGAGCATAGAGCAGTCTCTTTCAACATTTTCCTCCCATATGAGCAATATCTCCCGCATTATGAAGGAAATTACCCCGCGCAGCCTTGCGCTTTTTGACGAGCTGGGCGCGGGAACAGACCCGAATGAAGGGGCTTCGCTGGCCATTGCCATACTGGAGGATATTATAAATCTGGGCGCGCGTGCGGCGGCTACTACCCATTACAGCGAGCTTAAGGCGTATTCAATGACCGCTCAGAAAATGGAAAATGCGTCTGTGGAGTTTGATTCGGTATCTTTACGGCCTACATATAAATTGAATGTAGGCGTTCCGGGCATGAGCAACGCGCTGGCCATTTCCGAGCGCCTGGGACTGGAGCCCCGGCTGGTCCAGAGAGCCAGAGAACTGCTTAAGGCGGAAAGAGTGCGCTTTGAAAATGTGCTGCTTAAGGCGGAGGAGCACCTTAAGGAGGCTCAGCGCGAACAGGAGGAGGCCGCCCTGGAAAAAGAACGCGCGCGCGAGGAACGTTTTGAAGCGGAGCAGTTTAAGGCCCAGCTGGAAAAGCAGAAAGAAAAAATATTGGCTCAGGCCAGGTCAGAAGCGGCAAAAATAATTGAGGAAGCGGATAAAAAGGCAAAGGAATGCATAGATGAATTGAAGGCGCTTATGGACGGCGCTAACGACCAGGCGCTTATAAAAATGCAGACAAAACGCAGGGCGCTTAAAGCTGATCTTGATAAAAAGGATTATAACAGGCCCAAGGCGGGAGGAAATATTAAAAAAGAACAGCTGCGCGTAGGCGAAACGGTTTTTGTTCACTCATTGGGGCAGAACGCCATAGTTCAGAGCCTGCCCAACGCTAAGGGGGAAATAAAGGTGCAGGCCGGCATACTTCAGATGAATGTTAAATTGGAGGATGTTTCTCCGGCTGAAGCACAGGCCAAGGCGCCTGTCAATACTTCCAGGGCCGTGCGGGGCAATTTGAGCGTTTCAACCAGTCTGGATGTGCGCGGCCAAACGGTGGACGAGGCCTGCATGTATATAGACCGCTATCTGGACGAGGCTTATATGGCCCATCTTAACGAGGTGACAATTATCCACGGCAAGGGAACGGGCGCCCTGCGCAGCGGCATAATGAAATATTTAAAGGGACATCCCAGGGTAAAAGAACAGCGTCCGGGCAGATACGGCGAAGGGGAAGCAGGTGTGACCATAGTGACTCTCAAGCAGTGAAAACCGGCAGAGGAAGGGCGTTTTATCTTTTAAGATTGCCATAAAAATATATTAACATTTTATTCATTGATTTTAATGCAATATAATGTATAATTATAAACAATAAGCTATAGAATGCTCAAGGAAAGGGCGGTTTTATGAAAGGGAAAATTCTTGTAGTGGACGACGACGTCCATATTTGCGAACTGGTCAAATTGTATCTTGAAAAGGAAGAGTATGAGGTGGTAACAGCGCATGACGGGGGCGAAGGGCTGGAAAAATTTAAAAGCTGCAATCCTAACCTGGTATTTTTGGATATAATGCTGCCTGTTATGGACGGGCTGCAGCTCTGCCGGGAAATCCGCAGGATAAATAATACCCCCATAATCATGCTGAGCGCCAAGGGAGAGACCTTTGACAAGGTGCTCGGATTAGAATTAGGGGCGGACGATTACATCGTAAAACCCTTTGAGCCAAAGGAACTGCTTGCGCGCGTTAAAGCTATGCTGCGCCGCAGCAACACCCATGAAGAGACTGTAAACCAATATACCTACAATGACCTTACAGTTAATATTTCAGACTATACTGTGGTGTTCCGCGGCAAAGAGCTGGAAATGCCTCCTAAGGAAATAGAATTGCTTTATTTTCTGGCTTCTCATCCCAACAAGGTGTTTACGCGCGAACAGCTGCTTGAACAGGTATGGGGATTTGAGTATTTCGGAGATTCGCGCACAGTAGACGTGCATATCAAGCGCATAAGGGAAAAGATGCCTGATCCTGAGGGCTGGAGCATAAAAACCGTTTGGGGCATAGGGTATAAATTCGAGGTGAAATAGTGCATGCGGGGTAGTGTACTCGCTAAGATGATTGGCCTTTACATGCTCATGGCTTTTATGTTTCTGGGGGTAGTAGGAAGCGTACTGCTTGAAGCGTGCCGTAAGGAAATATCAAATGTGCACATAGAGCTGCTTTCAAGCAGGGCCAGTGCAGTGGTCAGAATGGCGGTTCAGTTTGACGACCCTGACGACTATATTTTCCAGGGTTTTCTGCAATCCATTGCCAACGAATTTGACGCGGTGATACAGATATATGATGAAGAGGGCAATTTCCTTTGCGGTACAAGTTCCGCCCTGTTTGGCCTGAGCGTGCCTGAAGATGAGAATGCCAAACTGGACGAAGGGCTGCTCAATAAACTGCTGCAAAATATGAATAACGGGTCGGTATATATCAGGGCGGATTATTTCAGCCCTAAATATTCCTCCAGATATTCCACCGTAGCTGTGGCGGCCGATATGCCCAATTCGGAAACTCATAAAAGAATAGCTGTTATGCATTCGGATGAAAGCGTCATATACGATTCGTATTATAAAATTATGTCGGGCATATGGGTGCCCCTTGCGGCCGTGCTGATATTCAGCATCATTTTAATCATAATGATGAATTACCGCATGGTGCTGCCCCTGACCCAGATGAATGCTGCCGCCAAGGCTATTGCAAACGGCAATTTTTCAAAGCGCATATATGTTAAGACCAGGGATGAGGTGGGGCAGCTTGCCAAAAGCTTTAATAAAATGGCTGAAGAGCTTGCTTCTACCGACACAATGCGCAAGGATTTCGTTGCCAACGTCAGCCATGAACTGCGCTCTCCGCTTACCAGTATTACCGGCTTTGTCCAGGGCATGCTGGACGGCACCATTCCCGAAAGCGAATATAAAAAATATCTGGAGATAGTTTTGGCCGAGTCCCAGAGGCTCAGCAGGCTTACTAAGGAAATGCTGGATCTGACGCGCATTGAATCGGGCAATATGCCGCTGCATAAGACGGTTTTTGATATAAACGAGCTTATAAGGCGGGTTATTATAACAAAGGAAAATGCTTTGGAAAACAGACAGCTTGACTTGAATATAGCTTTTAAAGAAGAAAAAATAAATGTATACGCCGATCAGGGCGGCATTGAGCAGGTGCTGGTAAATCTTCTGGACAACGCTATAAAATTTACGCCGCCGGGCGGAGAGATATCCATTTACTCCTGTATTAAAGAGGGGCGGGCCGCTGTGGCAATAAAAGACACCGGTGCGGGAATCAAGCAGGATATTCTGCCCCATATATGGGAAAGATTTTATACTGAGAACAAATCCCGCACGGGAAGCAAAGGCGTGGGCCTGGGGCTTTCCATAGTAAAACGGATAATGGTGCAGCATGGTCAGGATATAACTGCGCAGTCTAAAGAGGGAGAGGGCTCAACCTTCACCTTCACCCTTGAGCTTGCACCCAAAGGCAAATCCAAAACAACGGGTGAATAGGAGCTGCTTTTGCTCTCCTGAACCCTTAAATCCAATAAAGGGCGGTTATGCGCCCGGGAGGGACATAGAACATGGACGAACAGAACAATTTCATTCCCGAAGAGGAAAAACAGAGTGCGCAAGAGCAATCCCAGGCACAGGACGCCCAAGCGCCCTTTAACGATTATCAGGCTCCGTACAATAATTTCAGCAATTATCAGGCGCCGCCTGAACCGCCTAAAAGTCCGAAGAAAAAACGGGGAGGCATAGGCGTTGCCGCTGTTATCTGCATTATAGTCGGTTCGCTTATAATCGGTTCTGTGGTGGGCGTTTCGGTTGTATACAGCCTGGACGGCCTTGGGTTCAATAATAACGCTCCGCTCAGTTCATCTACTGCTCAGGCTCCGCAGAATACTCAAAGCGCGGTTAATTCGGATTTATTAAGGCCGGGCACTACCGAAATTCCCGATGTATCCGCTCCGGCTATTTCCCAGGAAGAACCTATAGTTGAAATAGCGGAAAAAAGAGGGCCTTCTGTTGTATCAATCTTTGTGGAAACTGCTACTGGCCAGGGATGGGGCTCAGGCGTTATTTTCACTGAGGACGGCTATATAATTACCAATCACCATGTGGTGGAAGGCGCGCAGAGCATAACGGTATACCTTTCGGACGGAACCGAATTGGAGGCCGGCCTTGCGGGTACGGATGAACGCACTGAACTGGCTGTTGTAAAAATACTCCAGGAGGGCACATATCCGGCTGCGCCTTTAGGTGTTTCGGGCGATTTGAAAGTAGGCGAGCTGGTTGTGGTTATCGGTACTCCGCTGGGGCTTTCCAGCACGGTAACTTCAGGTATTGTGAGCGCGCTTGACCGCACTGTGGATACAGACGGGCGGCGCTTCCGGATGATACAGACAGACGCGGCGGTTAATCCGGGCAACAGCGGCGGGCCGCTCTTTAATAAAGAGGGAGAGGTCGTAGGCATTATTACCCTTAAAGAGGTTACTACCTACGATTCCAACGGCAACGCTATAAGCGTGGAAGGACTGGGTTATGCCATACCCATAGATGACGCTAAGGACATCGTGCTTCAGCTTATGAATGACGGCAAAGTAACCCGTGCGGGCCTGGGCGTAACCTGCAGCACGGCCTATGACCGCTTTACCGGCGCAGAATCGGGCGTTATCATAGCTTCAGTGGTGGAAAACGGACCGGCTGCCAACGCGGGAATAAATGTAGACGACGTTATAGTAGAGGTGGACGGCGAAGCTGTTTCCAATCTTGCTGATTTGACTGAAATTATGGAGAGCAAGGAAGTAGGAGACGAAATAACGGTAACAGCCCTGCGGCGCGGTGAGCGCATGGATTTCAACGTGCTGCTGGACGTCCTGGAAAATTAATGGCATAACCTTTTAATGTGCCCCGTATAATTTAGCATAGCTGCTGAAAATGCTAAAATATATTTAAGAGGGGGCATATTATGCGGACAAAAAGAAAAACTGCTGCTCATAATACTTGCAGCAATACTCTGCTGGGCTATTGCCTGAATCTTTTAAAGGGCACGGCGGCCGGACTGATAGTAACAGTTGCGGCGCTGCTGCTCTTTGCCTTGCTGGTTAAGCTCTTCCATATAGGGGACGGAGCTATACCGGCGGTTAATATGGTTATAAAGATAGGCAGCATATTTGTGGGCGTGCTGGTAACTCTGAAATTCATAAAAGAGAGAGGCTATCTGGCCGGCGGCCTTACGGGCGTATTGTACATTCTGCTTTCCTTTGCCATTTTCTCTCTGTTTAAAGGAGACTGGAGCGCGCTTGAAACCCTTGTTGTAGATTTGCTTACAGGTTTGGCGGCCGGACTTCTTTCAGGCATATTAATTGCGAACATTAAGAAAAAATAGCTTGCTGAAACTCAGGAAAAAATGTATAATGTCTACGGGTAAATTAAGATTGGCCGTAGGCCATACAAAGGAGTTGTCTTTATATGAAAAGAATAGTTACTATCAGCAAGCCCTGCCTTAATAAGGATGTTAAGAAATCGGGCTGCGGCGAATGCCAGGCCAGCTGCCAGAGCGCGTGCAAAACTTCATGCACGGTAGGCAATCAGTCCTGCGAAAAAAAATAATAGTTTTTATTCATGCTTAGAATCTGTGCCTTTATTGTAAGTAAGGCACAGATTCGATTTTTTGTTATATGCTGGAGTTTATAAATGATACATACTTTTGAATGCCTGGGCAAATATATTCTTCTGGACGTGGAAAGCGGAGCTGTCTATTGCGTGGACAAGCTCGTTTTTGACATAGCTTCTTTGATGGAGAGGGGCGTTGAGGAAAAGGAAATAACCCAGAGGCTTTCTGATTTATATAAATACGAAGATATTATTGAAGCGCTGAGCGAACTCAAAGAGCTTGAAAAGCAGGGCGCGCTTAATGCCGTAACGGATAATGACGCCGTGAAAGAGGCCGCGTCCGCCAATAAAAGCGTGATAAAATCCATGTGCCTGCACATTGCGCACGACTGCAATCTGCGCTGTCAGTACTGCTTTGCCTCAACGGGCGATTTTCATGGGGAGCGCTCCCTTATGCCCTTAAATGTGGCTAAGGCGGCTATGGATTTTTTAATGGAAAAAAGCGGCTCCCGCAGGAATCTGGAAGTGGATTTTTTCGGCGGAGAACCGTTGATGAATTTTGACGTGGTCAGAAAAACGGTGGAATACGGCCGCAGCCTGGAAAAAAAGCATAATAAAAACATCCGTTTTACCATAACTACAAACGGCCTGCTGCTCAATCAGGAGATATTGGATTTTATCAATAGGGAAATGAATAATGTGGTAGTGAGCATAGACGGCCGGCCCGAAATACATAACCGCATGCGCAGAACCGTCAAGGGAGGGCCTTCTTTTGATTTAATCGCTCCTAACGCGCTTAAAATAGCTCAGTCGCGCAATCAGGAAAAGTATTATGTGAGGGGCACATTTACCGCTTATAATACTGATTTTTCAAAGGATGTGGAATTTCTGGCCGATTATGGCTTTAAGCAGCTTTCCCTGGAGCCGGTCGTAACAGATGAAAAAGAGGAATATGCTCTGACACAGGAGCATTTGGAACGCATTTACGCCGAATATGAAAAGCTGGCCCGGATATATCTGGACAGAGAAGGTACGGATAAAAGCTTTAATTTCTTTCATTTTATGCTGGATTTGTCGGGGGGGCCGTGCCTGATAAAGAGAGTGACCGGATGCGGCGCGGGCAATGAATATGTTGCGGTTACGCCTTCGGGGGACATTTATCCCTGCCATCAGTTTGCGGGCAATCCTGAAACCAGAATGGGCAGCGTGCTGGACGGTACTTTTGACTGTGAGGCCCAGAAAAGATATAAGGCGTGCAATGTCCTCAGCAAGGAGGAGTGCGGCGGGTGCTGGGCAAAATATTATTGCAGCGGCGGCTGCGCGGCCAACGCTTACATTTACAACGGGGATATTAATAAGCCGTATAAAATGGCCTGCCTGCTTGAAAAAAAGCGCCTTGAATGCGCTTTGGCAATATATGCGATAAAGTTTTTAGAGGAGGGTGCGTGTAATGATTAGAAGCTTTAACGGGAAAGCCCCGGTGATATCCGAGAGGGTTTATATTGATGAAATGGCCAGCGTTATAGGAGATGTAGAACTGGGCGAGAGCGTTAATATATGGCCGGGAGCCGTCCTGCGCGGAGATATAAATAAAATTGTGGTAGGACGGGATACAAATGTCCAGGATAACGCAACTATCCATACTCAGCATGACGCTATAACCAATATCGGGTGCTGTGTAACAATAGGACATAACGCTGTTGTGCACGGATGCACCATAGAGGATAATGTTATGATAGGAATGGGCGCGATAGTGCTGGATAACGCTTACATTGAGCGGGACGTAATAATAGCTGCCGGCGCGGTTGTTACACAGGGTAAAAAAATTCCCTCCCGGTCCCTGGTTATGGGCACGCCCGGAAAGATAGTGCGGCTGCTGACCCAGGAAGAGATTAATTCCATTCATAATAATGCAGACGAATATGTGCATATGTCAGAATTGTACAAATTGGACAACATCCATATTGACTAAATTACCTTGGTAATATATAATAGGTAAGTATTGTTTACGCGAGGAGGACGGGCTATGAAGTCAGTCAGGACCAAGAGCCTTATAACGCTGATTATTATAATAGTAATTGCGGCGTTGGCTTCCGTTTGGGCTTTCGGCTGGAACGGAGAAGGCATACTCATAGGGTATCACAGATTTTTGCCTTGGTATTCCAATGTAAAATTGGGCCAGGATATCAAGGGAGGCGTTACCATCCTTTATGAAGCGGATACCTCAGGCAGCGAAGATTATGAAGCGGATATTGATGAGGCCAGTCAGATAATAGAAGAACGGCTGAGCAGTCAGGGCTATACTGAGGCCGTTGTTACTAAGCAGGGCACAAACCGCATCCGCGTTGAGGTTCCCGACGTGCAGTCCACCGATGAAATATACAGTCTGGTCGGCCGGATGGGAGAATTGGAATTCCGCGACAGCGACGGCGATGTAATTCTTACGGGGGAGAATATCTCAAGCGCATATTATTATGGATATTCCCAGGGAGAATATTTGGTCAGTCTGACGCTGGATTCGGAAGGTACTTCAGCTTTTGCTGCGGCTACTACCAGCGCTGCGGCCAATAATGAGTCCATTTCCATATATCTTGACGGAGAATTGCATTCCTCTCCTACAGTAAGAGAAGCCATAACAAACGGACAGGCCAGCATTAGCTGTGCAAGCCAGAGCGACGCGCAGGCTTTGGCCGTAGTGCTTCAGAGCGGTTCCCTTCCTATAAAGCTTACTGAGCTCAGCAGCACCACGGTAAGCGCTACGCTGGGCGAACAGGCGCTTAATCAGGCGCTCCTGGCCGGGCTTATAGGCATGATTCTGGTAATGCTGTTCATGGTTATAATGTACAGATTTATGGGACTGGTTGCCGATATGGCATTATATGTCTATATCATGATTTTCTATTTCTTTGTGGGCACCTTCCCGTGGCTCCAGCTCACGCTTCCCTCAATAGCGGGTATCGTACTGAGTATAGGAATGGCTGTGGATGCAAATATAGTTATCTTTGAGAGGATAAAAGACGAATTCAGGAGCGGGAAGCCGCTTGCCAGCGCGGTGGATTCAGGTTTCTCCAAAGCGCTTACGGCTATAATTGATTCCAATATTACTACTATTATAGCTGCAATAGTTATGCTTCTGCCCTTCTCTCCGCCGCAGGTGAGCAATTTTGCCACCACTCTTTTGGCCGGCGTAATAATCTCCATGTTTACAGCGGTAGTTGTTACCAAGGGCTTTATGAAGCTGTTTATCAACCTGGGTGTTGTAAAACCGTCAGTATTTGGGTTGAAGGGGGTAGATAAAAATGAAAAATAAGAAATTTCTGCCCTTTATAATATCAGCTGTTGTTATTTTGGTGGGCATTGTTTCATTAATTGCCCAGGGGCTTAATCTCGGCATAGATTTCAGAAGCGGCAAAATAGTAACTATAGATATGGGCCGCGAATTGGATACCCAGGTCTTAGAGGATATGGTAACTGCTGCGGGCGGCAAGGATGCGGTTATTAAGAGACTGGGCGATACGGCCTACAGTATACAGTTCTATGTTGATGAAGAAGAGTTTGCGAACATGACCCCCTCTGCGCAGTCCACGCAGTCAGCACGGCCTTCTGCCAGCCCTTCTTCAGGGCAGACTGCTCAAAATACCGGCAGCCCTTCTGCTGCTGCCAGTCCCGACAGCACTGGAACAGCTGAAAATACGGCGGGAGAGTCGGGCTCTGCTTCGGCTTCTGCTTCGACTTCCGCCTCCGGCTCGGCCTCCTCTTCTGCAAATTCAAGCGACGTTGTAAATACCAACGGCTACAGCATTGTGGAGAACAGGCTGGCCAATATGCTTTACGACTATTACCGCAGCATGCTTTCGCCTGAATATACTGTTGAAAATGGAACAATGACATACAGGCTGGACTTTGGCGTAAGCATAAATCAGGATGCTTATAATGAAGCAGTGGAAAGCTTTTTAAACAATTATACTTCTGATTTTACCCTTACAAACGGCACCCAGGCTGAGGTGCAGATAAACCTTAACAGCATGTCGTTAGAAAATATGCTCAGCGAATTGCTGCTTTACAATTTGAAAAGCGAAACGGGCAATTTTGATTTAGTGTTTGAATCCTATGATGTAGAAGAGGGTACTATTACTGCTTCTGCCGTTCTGGGCGAGGATTTTGATACGCAGGCTGTTATAGATACGGTAGTAGCCGTTGCAGGAGAGAGCGCTTCGGTGACATTTGACGGGGACAGAGTAAATCTTTCCCTTTCGGTTAACGACGCTGACAAAGAGGCTGTTACAGCCCAGCTGCTTACTGCCAAAATGAGCGAGCTGCTGAGCTTTGAATCGGAGGGCTCGGATTCCACAGTCAGCAGCGAAGTAACGGCTGCGGCTTTCTGGACGGTTCTGCTTGCGGCAGTCTGCATGCTGATTTATATCTGGTTCCGTTTTGAGCTTTATTCAGGGCTTACGGCCATTATCGGGCTTCTGCATGATGTTTTTGTAACTATAACGGTTATGTCCCTGTTCCAGGTACAGCTTAACGCGACCTTTATAGCGGCTCTGCTGACCATAATAGGTTATGTCATCAATAATACCATCATTATATTTGACCGCATAAGGGAGAACAGCAAAAAGCTCACGGGTATGTCTAATTATGAAGTAGCCCGCCTGAGCGTTAAGCAGTCGTTAAGGCGGACGCTGTTTGCTTCCATTACCACCTTGCTGACTGTTGGTGTGCTGTTTATTCTGGGCGTTGCTTCTGTACAGAATTTCACCCTGCCCATTATAGTTGGTATTCTGTCCAGTATGTATACCTCAACCCTGCTTAATCCGCTTATATGGTCCTTATTTAAGGATAGGGCGGACAAGAAAAATAGCTGAGGCAGAGGATGATGTTTTAATCCCTTCCGTATATTATGCGGAAGGGATTTTGTATAATTTTTAGTTAGTTATTATATAAAGAGGTTTGATTTTTATGCCCTTAGTACTTAAACCGGCGGTAAAAAGTTCTCTTATAGAGACAGATAAGGTTAAGCTGCTGGCTGATACGCTCAAAATTTCCCGGCCTTTAGCGGAGGTATTATATACCCGCGGCTATATTCTTCCTGAACAGGCGCAGGCTTTTTTGCATCCGCAGGCGCAGGCTTTTTTTGATCCCATGCTGCTTACCGATATGCCTCAGGCCTGTGAGCTGATAAATAAGCATATAAAAAATAACAGCAGGATTGTGGTTTACGGCGATTATGACGTGGACGGAGTCTGTGCCAGCGCCATAGTTTATCTGGCCTTAAAGAAAGCAGGCGCCGATATAAATTACTATATCCCCGACAGGCACCAGGAGGGCTATGGCCTGAATGAAGCGGCCATGCAGGCCGTAGCGGGCAAATATGATTTGCTTATATCAGTGGACTGCGGCATATCCTCATATAAAGAGGTGGAACTGGGCAAAAGCCTGGGGATGGATATAGTCATTACCGACCATCACAGTCTCCCGGAGCGTCTGCCCGACTGTATATGCGTTGACCCTAAGCGTCCGGGCGGCCAGCCATACAGCGAGCTTTGCGGCGCGGGCGTTGCCTTTAAGCTGGTAAGCGCGCTTTTTGGAGAGGCTGAAGGATTGGAGTATATAGACTTAGCCGCTATTGCGACAATAGCGGATATTGTCCCTCTGACGGGTGAGAACCGCCAGATAGTACGCCTGGGGCTGGACAGAATACATAAAGCGGAGCGTGAAGGGCTGGCTGCGCTGGCGGAGGCCGCCGGAGCGGATATTAAGGGGCTTTCCGCCTCAGATATAGCTTTTACTTTAGCTCCCCGCTTAAATGCCGCAGGACGGCTGGAAAGCGCCTCAAAAAGCCTGGAACTGCTTATAAATCCGGATAAGGCCGAGGAAAATGCCCAGCTGCTTAACAGCTTAAATATTGAAAGGCAGGAAATAGAAAAAGAGATATATCAGAGCGCTGTACAGATGGCGGGCACTTCAGGACAGATCAGGGACGCCAAGATAATAGTGCTTGCCAGCCAGGACTGGGATAAAGGGGTAATAGGCATAGTTGCTTCAAGGATGGTTGAACGCTTTCACAGGCCGTGCATACTTTTTGCGCTGGAAAATGGTCTGGCGACAGGTTCAGGACGCAGCGTGCAGGGCGTAAATATGTTTGAGATGCTGTGCCGTTTTTCAGATTACTTTATAAAATTCGGCGGGCATGAGATGGCGGCGGGTATGACTCTTAAAGAGGAACTGCTGGAGGAATTGTCCTCCGGTTTGGACGATTATATAAAGGAAAATATCAATCCCAAATGCTTTTATCCCTCGGCTAAATATGATGCGCGGGCGGATATAAGCGAGATTACGCCCAGGGTATGCGAGGAGCTTAAGCTTTTTGAGCCGTTCGGCATGGGCAATCCTACGCCTAAATTCCGCTTTGACGGGCTTAAACCGGCCAATATACGCGTAATAGGCAAGAACAGCAATCATTTAAAGGCCAGCTTTTGCAGCGACACTACGGCCATAGAAGGCATAGCCTACAGCTATATGAACAGCGGCATAGAATTGAATCAGGATTTTGATTATACTGTAATAGCTTCGCCCATGCTGAGCAGGTGGAATGATATAACCAGCGTGCTTTTAAGGCTGGACGCGGCCAGTGCCGAGCTGAATGAAAGCAGGCTGCTTGCTTTAATTGAGCGGGACTGCGATTTGATTATGCGCTCCTTCTATTCTCAATTTGCTTTGGACGGAGAGGGAGACGAGGGAATGGAGGAAGAGGATTTTTCACAGTTCTGTGAGCGTCTGGATGAATTTATGCAGGAGGATATTTCAGGCACGGCGGTGCTTTGTTCGCATCCGGATATGTGCATCAGATTAGTTAAGCTGCTGCGGGCGCAGTCTCCGCGCACGGATATTGCTTTTTATACTTCGCTGGGCATGACGGGGGGCTATAATATATTTCTCATAGGGCCGGATTTTTCTAAAATCAATCTGGACGGCTACAGCAGCGTTTTTATAGCCGGAGCGCCGTTGAATACTGTACGCTTTCTCTCTGAGCAATTCCCATATGCGGATTTTTATGTTTATACGGGGGCAGAAGCAGAAAAGCTCAGGCCGGAATATAATAATATTTCCAGGGAGCAGATGGGCCGTGCCTTTAAGCTGCTTAAGCATACCTGCCGGCAGTCAGCTTTGTTTTTGACCAGGGACAATCTGATTATGACGGCGCACAGCCTGGATGGGAGCATGCCTCCGGCCTTTCTCGCTTTTGCATTGGATGTGTTCCTGCAGCTGGGTTTTTTTGCAGAGGAATCGGGCAACCATTTGACATTTATCAAAATTAGTCCTAATATAAAGCAAACGGAATTGCAGAGCAGCACAATATACAGCGGTATAACGCAGTTTCTGAAGCAGCAGGCATAATATATGGAATTGCTTTGCTTTAAAGGGTAATATAATTACCTGCTGTTTATGGGAAAATTTGATATAAAAGCGGGACTGCCGGAGCGCTATGCAATCGGCCGTATAATTTGCGCATAATATAGATATATAAAGCTTTCAGCTGAAAAGGGGTGAGATATATGAAAGACGAACTTATGAAAAAAGCAAGAGAAAAATACAATGAAAAGGACTGCCAAAGCATAGAGCGCGCGTATGACTTTGCCGAGAAGGCCCATAGCTCTCAAAAGCGTGCGTCGGGTGAGCCTTATATATCTCATCCGACCCAGGTAGCCTTGATTCTTATGGATCTTAATATGGACGCAGCAACTATCCAGGCGGGCCTGCTGCACGACGTAATAGAAGATACTCCATATGAATATGCGGATATTGAAAGGGAGTTCGGAAGCGAAGTGGCGGCGCTGGTAGACGGCGTTACCAAACTGAACAGGATAACCTTTGATTCAAAGGAAGAACAGCAGGCAGAAAGCCTGAGGAAAATGTTTATAGCTACCGCTAAGGATACGAGGGTAATCCTTGTAAAGCTGGCGGACAGGCTGCATAATATTCGCACCCTTTCCAGTCTGCCCCCTGAAAAGCAGATAGCTATAGCAAATGAAACTCTGGAAATCTACGCGCCTCTTGCCAATCGTCTTGGTATATATCAAATCAAATGGGAACTGGAGGACGATTCTCTCAGATATCTTGACCCTGAAGCCTATTTCAGCATATATAACGGTATACATCAGAAGCGGGCCGAACGGGAGGAATATATTAAAAGGGTCATAGATATGATGAGGCCCAAGCTGGAGGAGGCGGGGATAAAAGCCGACATCTACGGGCGCGCCAAGCATTTTTACAGCATATACCGCAAGATGAAGGCGCATAATGTGGGCATAGATCAGATTTACGACCTCACTGCTGTGCGTATTATTGTGGATTCGGAAAAGGACTGCTACGGCGCTTTGGGCATAGTGCATACCATGTTCAAGCCCATGCCCGGACGGTTCAAGGATTATATTGCAATGCCCAAGGCTAATATGTACCAGTCTCTGCACACTACGGTAATAGGGCCTAACGGTACGCCGTTTGAAATCCAGATCCGCACTCATGAAATGCATGAGACTGCCGAATACGGAATAGCCGCTCATTGGAAATATAAAGAGGGCAATGCAAATAAAAAGAGCAGCATGGATGAAAAAATGGCCTGGCTGCGCAAGATGCTGGAATATGAAGCAGATTCCAGGGACTCGCGCGAGTTTATAGAGAGCGTGCGCACCGACCTTTTCAGCGACGAGGTGTTTGTTTTTACGCCCAGAGGAGATGTTATTGATTTGCCGGCGGGCTCTACGCCTCTGGATTTTGCGTATGCCATTCATTCGGCCATAGGACATAAATGCATAGGCGCTAAAATTAACGGCCGTATAGTGACGCTTGACGCGCAGCTTAAGACGGGGGACATAGTTGAAATTATGACTTCCTCTTCTCCTCACGGACCGAGCAGGGACTGGCTGAATATAGTCAAGACCAACGAAGCTAAATCCAAGATACGTCAGTGGTTTAAAAAGGAGCTGCGGGAAGAGAATATTGTCAAAGGCCGGGATATGCTTGAAAAGGAAGCCAAGCGGCAGGGCTATTCCCTCTCTTCTCTTATGAAAAGCGAGTGGCTGGAGCCTATATTTAAAAGATATAAGCTTCAGAGCACAGACGATTTATACGCTTCGGTGGGCTATGGCGGATTGACCATGAACCAGGTGCTTATGCGGCTTATTGAGGAATACCGCAAAGAGCATAAGATTATAAAGGCTGAGAATGAAAGCGAGGGCGAACAAGCACACAAAAAGCCCCATTCCATCCTTAAATCCAAAACTGACGTAATAGTAAAGGGCCAGGAGGATATGCTTGTGCGCTTTGCGCGCTGCTGCAATCCCGTGCCGGGAGACGATATAGTAGGTTATATAACCCGCGGCAGAGGAGTGTCCATTCACAGGAAGGACTGCAACAATTTATCTGACTTTGAGCCTGAGCGGGAAATAGAAGTTGCCTGGGCAGTTGAAGGGGATTCGGAATATGCTGCGGGCATACAGATGCTCTGTTATGACAGGGCGGGCATACTGGTGGATATTTCTAATCAGATATATCAGAATCAGTTAAGCATGCTCTCTATTAACGCGCAGGCTAAAAACGGTCTGGCCAATATAACCATGACGGTAGAAATAAAGAATACAGCGCAGCTTCAGCAGCTTATCAAGACCCTTAAGAAGATAAGCGGCGTTATTGAAGTTTACAGAATGAATCAATAGGATATCAGTTATGAGAGCAGTCGTTCAAAGAGTAACTAAAGCGTCAGTAAGCGTTGAGGGCCGGGAAATTTCGCATATAGATGACGGGATGCTTGTCCTTATTGGCGTAGGGCAGACAGATACTGCCGGTGACGTCCAATATATCGCGGATAAATTAGCCGGCCTGCGCATATTTACAGACAGTGCCGGGAAAATGAATTTATCCTTATCCGAAATAAACGGAGCTGTCCTGGCCGTTTCCCAGTTTACCCTTTATGGGGACGCCCGCAAGGGCAGACGGCCTTCTTTTTCCGAGGCGGCGCCTCCTGAAAACGCTCAGAGGTTATACGAGGATTTAACAGAAGCGCTTAAGGCCCGCGGACTGGCTGTTAAAACAGGCGTATTCGGAGCAGATATGCAGATAAGCCTTGTTAATGACGGGCCGGTGACTATACTGCTGGACAGTTCTAAATTATTCTAGCCAACTATACAAAAGAGGTTTATATATGGAGATTTTTGCTACTCATACCGGACTTTTAAAAGTAAACACCTATATTCTTTATGATGGGAAGGACGCTGCCATAATTGACCCAGGCGGAAATCATAAGCGGCTTTTAATGGAATTGGAGCAGAGAGGGCTGCAATTAGGACACATTCTTCTGACGCACGGCCATTTTGACCATATAGGCGCGGTCGCCCCCCTTAAAGAGGTTACGGGCGCGCAAATATATATACATCCGCTGGATGCGCAAATGCTTCACGATCCGGAATTAAGCCTGGCGTCTGAATTTTCCCGCCGGGAGATTCCTCCGACGGAGGCCGACCGCCTTATTAACGACGGGGACATAATAGAACTTCCTTTTGCAGATATAAAAGTGCTGCATACACCCGGCCATACCCGCGGAGGGGTCTGCTATGTAACTGACAATATGATTTTTTCGGGTGATACTCTGTTTAATTCCTCCATTGGGAGAACGGATTTTCCCGGAGGGGATTATGATACCTTGGTGGACTCCATACGCAATAAGCTTTTTACGCTGGAAGGAGATTATATAGTTTATCCGGGGCACGACCGCAGCACGACTCTTGACCATGAAAAGGCGGAGAATCCATTTTTAGGCTTTGGCTGGGATAAAAAATGAGAATATTTCTTGATTCCAATGCTCCTGAATTTTTTAATGATATTTCCGAGAGTATACGGGCATTTTATCCCCAGGCGGATATAAGCATTGAGCAGCCGGGCGCAGATTTTGTTCTGCGGCTTTCGCTTGTTTTAGAGAGCGGGAAAATTAAATGCAGCTCCCTGTTTTTCCGAACAGGGGAATCTTCTCCTGCGGGGGAGGCGGAATGCAGTTTTGATATTGATTCGGGAAACAACCCGCTTATACTCAAGCGCATGCGCAAGCGCGCCGCTAAGCTGTCTGTATTCAGGCTGCTGTCCGGGATAGCTGATATAAAATTGCCTTGGGGGTCGTTAACGGGTATACGGCCCACAAAGCTTATATATGAGCGGACCGGCAAGGACAGAGATTCGATAATAAGGGAACTCACTGATATTTATGCCGTGGACAGGGAAAAAGTTGAATTGCTTTTGAGAATAGTGGACGCCCAGCGCCCTTATATAAAGCCCGAAAAAGATGCGGTTGATATTTATGTCGGTATCCCTTTTTGCAGAACACGGTGCGTTTACTGCTCCTTTGCTTCAATAGACGCAACTAAGGGAGAGCGTTTAATACCCGGTTATATGCAGGCGCTTATTAAAGAAATACGCGCGATGGCAGAGCTGATACGCGAATGTCATAAGCGCGTCAGATGCCTGTATATCGGAGGCGGTACGCCTACCGCTCTGGACGACGGCAGCTTTGAGGAATTGCTTTCCGAGCTGAATGTTTTTACGCCTTACTGTGAATATACCGTCGAGGCTGGCAGGCCGGATACGATAACCTTTAAAAAGTTAGAACTTATAAAGCGCGCGGGTGCGCATAGGATAAGCATAAATCCCCAGAGCATGAATATGCGCACGCTGGAGCTTATCGGCCGCCGCCATACGCCTGAAGAAATATGCGATTGCTTTGAATTGGCAAGGACTTTTAATTTTAAATGCATAAACGCGGATATAATAGCGGGCTTGCCGGGGGAAAGCCTGGAGGATTTTAACTATACGCTGGAACAGGTGAAAAAGCTTTCCCCGCAGAATATAACCGTACATACGCTTGCAATTAAAAAGGGCTCGGCGCTTGCGCAGTCCCTGGGGAGAGAGCCGGCAATTAATATAATATCTCAGGAACAGGCCGGGCGCATGGTAGAAACTGCCAGGGAAACGCTGGAAAAAGACCGATACAATCCATATTATCTTTACAGGCAGAAGTATCAGGCGGGTAATTTAGAGAATGTAGGCTATGCGCTCAAGGGGCTTGAATGCGTTTATAATATAGATATTATGGAGGAAACCACGGATATTCTGGCATTGGGAGCGGGGGGCATATCCAAACGGATATTTCCGCAAAACGGCCGGATAGAGCGCGCTCCCAACTGCAAAAATATAAACGACTACATAAGCCGGGTGGACGAGATGATAGCGCGGAAAAAAGCGCTGTTTGAAAATTGATTGACGGCCGGGCGGTTTTAATTATTTTACGGATATATACTAGAGAAAATGAGGACGGTTTGGCCTTGGAGCCGGGCCGTTTTCCCGCTAAGCCGTTTAAAGGTCACCCCGGAAGTGAAGCTTGCGCTGAGCGGAGCTTTTGCCCGGCTCAGCGGCGGACGGCCGTAAACGCTTAATTTAAACTGAGAGTAAAACTTTTACACAGGCAAGGGAGGATTATTTATGAGCCGGCAAGTAAAATAATATAAAAGGGAAAGATGGCTTTGGCGCATAAACCGCTTGCCATAAAGGATTTTATCATATAAAATATTATTAGCTAAAATATTATCAGCGTGATGACGGGAAGAGTAAGAAACTGATTTTACAAAAGAGAAAGGGAGCCGGGGCTGAAAGCTCTCTGGTAAAATAGTTTTCTGAAGGACATCCCTGAGCGGGCGTATTCCGGCGTTAACGGTAATTTTAAGTGGGCGTATTTATTTTTATATACGCAAGCGGGGTGGCACCGCGGGCAGAAGCCCGTCCCCGGAGCTAAGAGGTGTTTTTTTTATATAAATTTCAGGAGGGACTTTTATGGCTGCTGTAATTACTCAGGCCCCCAAGGGAACAAAAGACGTATTGCCGTCAGAGGTATATAAATGGCATGAGCTGGAGCGCATAATAAGGGAATTAGCGGAGAACTATGGATTTTATGAATTGCGCACTCCCACCTTTGAGCATACCGAGCTTTTTTTGAGAAGCGTAGGGGATACTACGGATGTAGTGCAAAAGGAGATGTATACCTTTAACGATAAGGGCAACCGCAGCATTACTCTTAAACCGGAGGGCACGGCTTCAACTGTGCGCGCTTTTCTTGAGCACGGCTTATATAATCAGCCTCTGCCCTTAAAGACATATTATTTTACGCCGGTATTCCGCTATGAACGCCCTCAGGCAGGCAGGCTCAGGGAGCACCATCAGTTTGGCGTGGAGGTTTTTGGCGCTCCGGAGGCTACGCTGGACGCAGAGCTGATAGCTTTTGCCCTGAATATATTTAAAAATATCGGCATAAATGATTTGTCTGTAAATATAAACAGCATAGGCTGTCCCGCTTGCCGTAAAAATTATAATGAAGCGCTTATGGCATTTTTGTCCGGCAAAAGGGAAAAGCTCTGTTCTACCTGCAAGGAGCGCCTGGAGCGCAATCCTTTAAGGGTACTGGACTGCAAAGTGCCTTCCTGCCGCGAAGAGCTTAAGGATGTGCCGGTTATATTGGATTATCTCTGTC
>URYI01000003.1 GCA_900552055.1 uncultured Eubacteriales bacterium
ATTTCTTCATTTTCAAGGCAGACGAAGAAGGCGTACTGGGAGTACGCTGATTGAGACGCAGAAAATGAAGAAATTATCATTTTGAGGCGTGTAGTTCCTTGTAAACTGCGGGTAACAGCGATAATAATTATTTTATAAATAATATCCGTAAATGCCCTGAGCCTGTAAATTATTTGGCATTTATTATAATTGCTGTTCCTGCGCATACGGTCTAAGGCCTATTTCTTATAACTAAATAAAAGACGGAAAAATTTTCATTCTCCCGCCCATGTTGCAATTTGCGCTATAAAAATCAGAAAGCCCCGGATGAATTAATTATCCTCATCCAGCGAATCCATATCCTCATCCTCAGCTGAAACTGCCCCCACTTTCTTAAGGGGCTTTTTCTTGCCCGAACCTATTATTTCGCTCAACTTATCCAGCATGGTGTGTATCTGGGAATCCAGCATGGTTCTGAATTCGGGATGTTCGGCAATATAGTCCTTGGCGTTGTCCCTTCCCTGGCCTATGCGCTGTCCTTCATAGGAGAACCAGGAGCCGCTCTTCTCAATTATACCTAAATCCACAGCGGCGTCCAGAAGGCAGCCCTCCTGACTTATTCCCTTACCATATAAAATATCCACTTCCACCTGCTTAAATGGAGGTGCGACCTTATTCTTAACCACTTTTATTTTGGTCTTATTGCCTATTATATCTGTTCCCGATTTAATAGCGTCTGCTTTTCTTATATCCAGCCGGATGGTAGAATAAAATTTTAATGCCCGGCCGCCCGTTGTCACCTCAGGATTTCCAAACATGACCCCTACCTTTTCACGGAGCTGGTTTATAAAAATCGCCGTGCAGTTGGTCTTGCTTATTATACCCGTCAGCTTGCGAAGCGCCTGGGACATAAGCCGCGCATGCGCGCCGACGTGCGAACTGCCCATATCTCCGTCTATTTCAGAACGGGGCACCAAAGCCGCAACCGAGTCAACAACCACAAGGTCAATAGCGGCGCTGCGCACTAAAGCTTCAAAAATATCCAGTCCCTGCTCGCCCGTATCCGGCTGGGATATGTATAATTCGTCTATATCCACTCCCAAAGCTTTAGCGTAAATCGGGTCAAGCGCATGCTCGGCGTCAATAAACGCTACTGTTCCGCCCAGCTTCTGCGTCTGCGCTACAATATGCAGAGCTACGGTAGTTTTACCCGAAGATTCAGGGCCGTATATTTCTATAATGCGCCCCTTGGGGATACCCCCTACTCCCAGCGCGGCGTCCAGCTGCACGCAGCCCGTAGGAATAACCTCCAGGTTCATATTGGCCGCTGAATCCCCCAGCTTCATAACAGCGCCTTTGCCATGCTCCTTCTCAATCTTGGCCAGAGCCGCATCCAATGCTTTTTGCTTGTCCATATCCGCTCCGTTTCTCCGCAGCAATTATTTATGGGAAACTGCCGGCTGCGGCAGACAAATCCCCCTTTTTCCGGCGTGCCCCGGCGCATTTCAAGCCGCTGCTGTTCAGCTCCGGCCGCAGGCGGCGCCATCAGTAACAGAAATTATAATTATTATATAATAAATCAGCGAAAAATGCCAGATGTTTTTAAAAAATATTAAGCTACACCCAATTTCTCTGCCAGCAGTTCTATCGCCCTTTGAGCCGCCTGATGCATAATCTCTTCCCTCGTACCTTTAAGCTCCAGCTTATAGGCAGCCGTCTCTCCCTGAGGCAGGCTTATTCCCACATACACCAATCCTACAGGCTTTGCCTTGCTGCCTCCTCCCGGCCCCGCTATGCCGGTAGTGCTTAAAGCGATAATGCTGCCCGCTGTGTTTTTAGCGCCGTCAGCCATAGCGCGCGCGCACTCCGGACTGACCGCGCCGTATGTATTTATAATCTCTTCCTTGACGCCCAGCCTGCTGATTTTTGCCTGGTTGCTGTAGGCTACCGTCCCGCATAGATATACGCTGCTTATGCCCGGATAGCTCACCAGCATGGCTGAAAGCAGTCCGCCGGTGCATGATTCAGCCAGCGCAATAGATGTATTTGTATTTATTAGATATCCGCATAGCTTTTTAAGCGCATCCATTTATTTAAGCAGCTCCCTGTTAAGATATACATAACGCACGCCCGAAATAATGGTAAGTATAACGGCGGCAGTGAGGAAAATCAAAGCCATAGGCAGGTTTATAAGCTCAAACGGCTGATTGTCCAGCATCAAAAGCACTATTGCTATATCCTGAACTATGGTTTTAAGCTTTCCCCAGCCGTCAGCCGCAATTATATTGTTATTGGAAGCGGCAATTACCCTAAAGCCTGTTACAGCAAATTCCCTGGCTATAATTATAATTGTAGCAACAGTTATAAAAAGGCTGCCGGTATGCCATATAAGCAGTATAAGCGCAGAAATATTAAGCATTTTATCCGCTATTGGGTCCAGAAATTTACCCAGGACAGTCACCATATCCTTTTTACGCGCCAGCTGACCGTCCAGTATATCGGTAACTGCGGCCACAACAAAAATAACCGCCGCCGCTATTCGCCATCCAAGACAATAAACAACGGCCATTACCGGAATGAGCAGTATCCGAAGCAGGGTAAGCTTATTTGCTGTATTCATCATACATATCCTCGCATTTCTAGGCTAATTGAGCATATAAATCATAAGCGAAAGCATCGCTGACAACCACATTTATCATATCTCCCGGCTTTAGTGCGCAGTCCGCGTCCAAAAAAGTCCTGCCGTCCACATCAGGGCCCTGAAAGAAACAGCGCCCGTAATATTGGCCGGATTCTTCGTCTGCGCCTTCTATGAGCATTTTATAAGTTCTTCCTATTCTCTCCTGATTGAGCCTATGGGATATTTCTCCCTGCCGGAGCATTATCCCGTCCAGCCGGGCGTTTGCCGTAGAAAGCCGCACCTTGTGCTCCATCTGCATTGCGGGCGTATTTTCTTCAGGCGAAAATACAAATGCCCCCAGATGATCAAAAGGGTGCAGCGTGATATAATTTAAAAGTGCGGCATAATCCCGTGAGGTTTCGCCCGGATAACCAGTCATTACAGTTGTGCGTATACCCCAGCCGCTGTTAAAAGAACGTATTTTATCATACAGATGAGTAATATCTGCCTGCACATAATGCCTGTTCATAGCGCTCAGCACATTGTTCCGGACATGCTGGATGGGCACATCCAGATAATTGCATACAGACTCTGAATCATTCATATATTCCAGCAATGGGTCGCTCACCCTGCCGGGATAGGCGTAAAGCAGGCGTATCCATTCAAACCCCAGTCTGTCCAGCGCCTTTATTAAATCCAAAAGTCCCTTGTCCTTATCTCTGTATACCGTTATATCCTGCGCAGTAACATTTAATTCCTTTACTCCCCGCCTTTTAAGCGCTTCAGCTTCGGCCATGAGGCTTTCAAAGCTTCTGGGAACATATTTCCCGCGTATTCCGGGTATGGCGCAGTATCCGCAATGGTTGTTGCAGCCCTCTGAAATTTTAAGATACGCCATATACGGCGGCGTCGCCAATTTCCGGCAGGAAGCGGCCCAATCCAGGTATTGGGCAGTCCCGCCCGTAAATACCGGCCGTTCCCCGTTAAGAGCCGCCTGAACGCATTCGCATATCCTGGGATACTGATACACGCCCATAAGGCCGTCCAGTTCGGGTATTTCCTCCATAAGCTGCCTGGGATACCGCTCGGCCAGGCAGCCCGTGGCTATAACTGCGCGGCAGGAGGGTTTATATTGAAGCATCTCAAAGATAGTATTAATTCCCTCCTGCTTGGCCTCAGTAATAAAGCCGCAGGTATTGATTATTATTACCTCAGCTTCCCCAGGCGAATTGATAATGGTATGTCCGCCCTTTTCAAGCATACCCAGCATTACTTCAGTATCTACAAGATTTTTATTGCAGCCCAGAGAGACTATATATATGCGGCTCATAAATCAATCCTTCCGGTAAATCTCATTATACTGCTGGCGGGTCATAATAATATCGCGGGGCTTGCTGCCCTGAGAAGGGCCTATAATATGCATCCGCTCCATAGTATCTATGATACGGCCCGCACGGGCATAGCCTATGCCCAGCTTGCGCTGAAGCAGGGAAATAGAGGCCTGCTCGTTATCTATTACAATTTCTATCGCCTTGGGCAGCAGCTCGTCCGAATCATCATCTGTTTCAAGAGCATCGCCCTTTGAGCCCTTGCCTCCCACAAGCTCTATAGCCTCTTCTTCGATATATTCAGGCTCTGAAGCGGATTCCTTAATGAAATTAACCACCCGCTCCACTTCTATTTCATCTATATATGCGCCCTGAACTCTCAAAGGCTTAAATTCGCCGTTATGATGGTACAGCATATCCCCGCGGCCCAGCAGCTTTTCAGCGCCCACCATATCCAGTATGGTGCGTGAATCATGCGACGAAGAAACGGCAAAGGCCATACGCGAAGGGATATTGGCCTTTATGACGCCCGTTATGACGTTGACGCTCGGACGCTGCGTGGCCAGAACCAGATAAATACCTGCGGCACGGGCAAGCTGGGCAATGCGCATGACGCTGTCCTCCACTTCGCCCGGAGCAACCATCATTAAATCGTTTAATTCATCTACAATTACCACTATCCTGGGCATGCCCGGCTCTCCCGCCTGGCGGGAAACTTCGTTATACCGCGTAATATCCTTGACCTTTTTACGGTTAAACTCGCTGTACCTGTTTTCCATCTCGCGCACTACATACTGAAGAGCGCCCGCTGCCTTTTTCGGGTCGGTAACTACAGGCAGGAGCAGATTGGGTATGCCGTTATATACGCTCAGTTCCACCTTTTTGGGGTCAATAAGTATCATGCGCACGTCCTCAGGCCGGGATTTATACAGCAGGCTCACTATCAAACAGTTAATAGCAACGCTCTTACCTGAACCTGTCTGCCCCGCAATCAGCAAATGGGGCATTTTAGCTATATCCGCCACAATGGGCCGGCCGGTTATATCCTTGCCCAAAGCCATAGTAACGCATGAAGGACTGCTGCGGAAGGCCTCGCTTTCAATTACCTCGCGCAGAGAAACTGTAGAAATAGTGCCGTTGGGGATTTCTATGCCCACAGCGCTCTTTCCGGGTATAGGCGCTTCAATACGCACTCCCGTGGCAGCCATAGCCAGAGCTATATCGTCAGCCAGCGCGGCTATGCGGCTTACCCTCACGCCTTTGGCAATAGTAAGCTCATAGCGCGTTATCGCCGGCCCTATAGTTATGTTTTCCACCTGCGCTCCAATTCCAAAGCTGCGCAGGGCGGATTCCAGCTTTTCTATGTTTTCGGTCTGATCCTGCTTTATATTATGCTTAACGGGCGCCGGCGGATTAAGCAGGCTCGTGGGCGGAAAGCGATACACCTGCGCCGAATCCTTAGGAGGAACTAATATATTTTCACTGCTGTGTTCGGAGACAGCCGGTTCAGCCGCATGAGGCTCCTGAAGCTCCTCAGGCTTCTCAGGTTCTTCCTGAATTTGGCCTATTTCCTCCTGCTCAGGCATATTGTCGTAGTGGCTGGTTATGGTTATTTTCCTTGCCCTGCCTACCGAAAGGGGCGCCTGAGCCTCCAGACTCGTATGTTCTTCTTCAATAGGCGACTTAGGCTCATCATCCTCTATAAGGTCGTCAAACATCTGCGCCTGCCGGCGTTTTTCACGTTCTTCCCTGTGATTTTCCCTGTATGCCGCCGCATGGTCCGAAATAACGTCTATCTTCTCTTTAACTTTTTTACCCGCTTCTCTGTATGAAAAATTAAACAGCAGGATTACTGTCGCGGCAATTCCGGCCAGCATAAGAATTATGGTCAGGGTCCGCCCCAGAAGCGCAGTCAGCGGATATATATACAGCTCTGCGAAAAGCCCCATATTGGCCATACGGGCAGCCCCGTCCTCAAAGCATCTGCCCAGAGCAGGGAAAAAGCCTAAATCGGTATAGGGCTGTGTGCATACGCAGTGTATAAAACCTATAAGGCTTAGTACAAAAACTATAGTGGAGGCCAGCTTGCCTTTATGTATGGTAATCTTCTTAAGGATAATCCTGAATACGCCGAATATTGCGAACAAAACAGGAATAACATAAGCCAAAAGGCCGAAGCAGCCTAAAAGCACCATATTTATATAACGCGGAACTACCGCCGAATCGCCCATAATCAGGCACGCAAGCAAAATAACGCCTATAGCGATAAGCAGCACGCCCTGGAATTCATGTTTGAGGTTCTTTTTCTGCTTACTAGTCCGCTTTTTATTGCTGCCCGTGGTTTTCTTTTTCGCGCTGCCCGCCATTTACATACGCACTCCTTAAAAATACTAATTAGTATTATATCACAAAAAGCTGTTTTTGTATATAAGATAAACTCCGCAAACCCAAATACGGCGATAAATTCAGTATTTCGGCCTATAGAACCCGCCCGCAAAAGCGCCCCAGGGCCGGCGCGCCATAAATGCGCAAATATTAATTGTCAAAGATTTAACAAGTCTGCCGGGATAACTTTTAGAACCGCCAGGCAACTTGTTAAGTTTTTGACAAAAATCGCAGCCACCCCTTAAAGGGGTGGCCATGAGCAGAGTTCCGAAAGGCTTTAAAACAAGCCGACGCCTGAATAATACCGGCTTGCGCTTTTTCAGGCCATAAGCAGTATGTCTGCCTACTGTCCTTAAAATGGTCAATATACGCTTGGAAGCTTAACATATCTTTATATTTAATCTTGTTTACCCTAAATTGACAAGAGCATATACGGTCAGGACAGGGCTGTCTCCGTATCCTGCTGTGTTGCTTTTCGCTCCGTGTACGTCCAGCACACGTCGTTCAAGCGCCTTGCAGGGCACCCAACCGGCCGCTGTCTGGCGCTTCGGCCTCCCGCAGGTTTGATTCAGGCATTTTCAAGGAAGCGGAATGAGGCGTACTGAACGCACGCCCATTGACGACGACGCAGAAAATGCCGGAATCAGACCGCTGGAGGCGTGTATCCCCTTGTCAATTTAGGGTAACCTATTCCCGGATATGCTTTTTCAATGCGGCCGTATTGACGTCGTCGGTACGCACATAATATCCCATCAAGCGAAAATTCCTGTTTCCAACCTGCTTCATTAGTTTGCAAGATATAAATGCGGTTAAAAAGACCCAATGTAAGTCTCTGACATGTTGCTTTTGCTCCATGTACGCCCGGATACATATTTTCTGAGCCCGGCAGAGGCGCATACTTAATCATTTTTGGCTCTGCGAGCCTCCGTCATAAATAATTACCTGTCCAAGGACAGGCGAAGGCAAAGAAGGCACAGAGAACCGCCCATATATGAACATGGACGGTAAAATATTAACATCCAATTAAATCAATCGTCATCTCGCCCCGAATAGAGGAAATCCAGATTGTCAAGACAAATACCCGTTCCCAGCGCTACGCAGGATATAGCATCATCAGCCACATAGCAGTTTAGATGAAAATGCTCGCTGAAAAGCTTATCTAAGCCAAAAAGCAGCGCGCCGCCCCCCGTCATGCAGATACCCGAATCCAATATATCCGCCGAAAGCTCCGGAGGGGTCTGCTCCAATACTCTGTGGACCCCCTGTATAAGCTCCTGCACGCAGTCCTCCAAAGCCGATTGTATCTCCTCTGAAGTAACTGTCACAGATTTGGGGAGGCCGGTAAGCAGATTTCGGCCCATTATTTCAGTACACAGCGTCTCACTGCGCGGATATGCCGTGCCTATATTGATTTTAAGCAGTTCTGCCGTTCTCTCCCCAATAAGCAGATTATGCTTGCGCTTAATATACTTGACAATCGCTTCGTCCATCTTATCACCGGCAACTTTTACCGATTCGCTTATAACGCATCTGCCCAGGGAAATGACCGCTATATCCGTCGTGCCGCCGCCTATATCCACCACCATATGGCCTCTCGGCTGGCCTATATCCAACCCTGCGCCCAGCGCGGCCGCACGCGGTTCTTCTATTATGTGCACTTCTTTGGCGCCTATCTCCCGTGCGGCATCCAGAACTGCACGCTTTTCCACTTCGGTAACGCCGCTGGGCACGCACACAACCATGCGCATGTTATGAAAACGCTGTTTGCCCGCCCACTTCTTTATAAAAAGCCTGAGCATATCCAGCGTAACGCCGAAATCTGAGATTACACCATTGCGCAGAGGCCGGACAGCCATAATATTGCCGGGCGTGCGCCCTATCATACGCTGCGCTTCATAGCCTACGCCGGTTACGGTGCCGGTTATTTTATCCACCGCCGCGACACTAGGCTCCCTCAGCACTATTCCTTTGCCTTTGCAATAAATAAGCACGCTGGCCGTGCCCAAATCTATACCTATATCTGTCGTTTTTCCAAAACCCATATTTCGTCCTTCTGAATGCTCCCAGCATACTGAATTTATATTTTCCGGCTTGAGACAGCGCCGCCGCCCCGTTCAGCCGTTAAGAACATCAAACATGGCTATCCTAAATACTTTAAGCGCTTCTGCCGCTGTATACAGCCCGCAAATGCACCCTGATGACCTATGCTTTATTTTTTGATTATTGTAACATAAATAATAAAAATATTCAATCGCTATTTATACATTCATAATCCTTTTAAAAAAGCCCGATATTAAATCGGGCTTACTCAGCCGCCACAAAGGACAGCCAAAATACAATACTGTATGTTAAAAGGCAAGGCATACAATCCAGATACAATACGTTCCAGGATGTTTCCGCAGTCAGTATCCTCGTCCTTGAAGCACCACGGTATTCCTGCGCCCTCTTCCTTGACGGCCAGAAAATCCCTTCTCGGCCGGGATAATTGATTTTACTAAATCCACTGAGCCAGGTTGGAACAAAGCGCATGAAAAAAGGCATACAGTTCGTATAGCAAGAACGCGCAGCAGCACAACCGCGAGCGCAGCCGCAGCAGGCAGCTTCTGTAAAACCCCTTCTGCTCTTAATTTATATATTCCCTAATCCTTCACACCCTTATTTTTCTTCAGCGCCGCCCATACAGCCGCCGCAATAATGCCGGCTCCTGCTGCTACGGCAACAATCCAGCCCCATACGGGAAAACCAGCGCTATAAGGGCTCTCTTCTATCTCCAATGCAGATAGCGCTCCCGGTTCTGCCGGGTATTCATTTGCGGCTGCCGCAACTGGAGCCGGCTGAATTTTAGTGCCGTTGGCATCATCGACCCCCTTGAGAACCAAACCGGCTTCAGCATCCGGATTTTTATTAGTATCCGGCATGCTGCCCGCCGTTGGAGCCGAAGGTTGTTCCGCTTCATCCGTTATATCTGGAGAGGGCGTTGCTGCGGATTCATCAGTAACATCAGGAGTATTATCAGAACTCGGCTGGAGCGGCGGCGCAGTCGTTGCCTCAGGAGTCTCAGGAGCAGCTGTCGGCGTTGGCCGAGGAGTCTCAGGAGCAGCCGTCGGCGTTGGCTGAGAAGTAGCCGAAATACTCTCAGAAGGCTCAACCGCAGGACTGGGAGAAGGCGAAGGAGTTTCCGTCGCCGGTTCAGAACTAACCGGATGCTTTTCCCTGTAAGAATCTGAATTTACATTTTCCAGAGAAGTTATGTCCACGCCGTAAAACGCGCTGGCTGCCAGGCTTGTTTCAGATATGCTGCCGGGATTATCGCTTACCCCCACTCCGCAGATAAAGAAATTGTCAAAAGAAATATAAGCAGCTTCGCTTACCCCTTCAGCTTCAATATTTACACCTATCCGCTTTATGCTGGTGCCGGATAAGTCAATAACATTTGATTCGGGCCAATTCGCCCAGCTGTTTCTGAATTGGCTTAAATCAATAATGACATAGCCTCTGAACAGCGCAGGTAAAAGGATATTTGTCTCGTTATCACGAGACGAGAGTACCTCTCCTTCATCCGTTATTAAATAAGCTGAATAATACGGCTTATTCCATATATCCAGGTTATCCCGAATAAGCTGAAAGGCAGCCTCCCCTTCATCCATCTTGTCAATATCGCCGGCGCCAAAAAAACTTACCGCTATTTCTCTGTTTAAATTGCTGCTAATATGGAAACCAATGTATTCCGCATTAGCCATTTCCTCCCTAGGCGCGCCGCCTTTTGCGCTGTCAAAGAAAAATGCATCGCTGGCATTGCCAAAAACGTGCATTTCGCCGTTTTTAATCCAAGCATCCGCAGCCGGCCACCCCATCGCCTGCACCTTCCAGGACCAAAAGCCTGAAAGGTCCGGAACGCTCAAGCTTTTCTTTCCATAGCCCTCAAAATCCTCAATAAGATAAATTCCTGCATTATCAGCCGCCTTTGAAGGCTGAGGGACCGCAAAGCAAAAAACGCACAGCAGTACACTTATTAACGCCATACCTGCAAGCTTTTTCATAAAAACCCCTCCATTAAATTTTTCTCTTTGCTGAATTACAAAATTTACAATGCGTGTTCTTGAATTATTATTACCGACTGTTCGGAGTCAATGTACAGGAAATAGCGTGTCCCAGCCCTGTAAAATCGCTTGTTTTCCGCGTTATCCCCAGTTCGTACACGCCCATAATCCTTTTGCACTGCCTTGGAACCAGGCAAATTTCAAAAGCCGCGATCCCAAAGTCAAAAATAAGCTGATTTGCGTCCCTTAGGCAAATGGCGCAAGCTTAGCGCACATGGAGCAGAACAGCGCGGGAAAAATATAAGCTAAGCTATTTTCGGCTATATTATCCCCTGCATATTGACACTATAGTTATTATAGCATAATTGTTTTTAAAATCAAGATAAAATTTAAAATATAACGATATATTTTTAAAAATAAATTTTCAGCCATAATCAAGCCCGCCGAACCGGCGGTTTGCCCAGACCTCAAGGCGCCGGAGCTTACCGACCCTTGAAAAGAGTGCCGAAAGTTTGCCATAGCGCCGCCATCACGGGTTAAGGCTTTTTTACCTATCCCTGGCAGAAGCATGAATTTTTCCTGCTTGAGCAATAAAAAAGCAGACCCGATTGAAAATCGGGTCTGCCCTGCCGCCGCAGACGCGGCCGCAATATTGAATATTAAAGACGGTTAGTTATTCTCGCCTTTATTTTTCTTTCCTGTTGCCGCCACTATAATTACCACGATTATAATAACTACAACAGCAGCTATAACAATCCACGCCCAAGTGGGGAAACCGGTTGATTCAGCGGGCTCCTCGCCGGCCGTTGACGTAGCCCCGGCCGCAGCGCTTTCTTCGCTGTCGGTGGCGGCAGCTCCGTTATCGGTAGCAGAAGGAGTGGTGGTAGTTCCGCCCTGGTCAGGATAGGGGCTTATATTGTCCAGCGAATTGATATCTACTCCATAGAACATGCTGGGATCAAGCTGAACATAATCGGTGGTGGTGGCGATATCGCCGGGCTCGTTGGTAACTCCCTCGCCGCAGATAAAGAAGTTGTCAAAAGCGAGATAGTGCTCAACGTCAACGTCATTGGCATTGATATTCAAGCCGACAGTCTTAATGCTGGTCTTGGAAAGGTCGATGGTGTTATCCTCCCCTTCGCTCGCCCAGCTGTTCCTGTAATCGGTTATGTCATAAATTACATAACCTTTAAAATTAGCAGGCAGGGTCACGCGGTCGGGGTTGTTCCTGGTGGCCATTACCTCGCCGTCATCAGTTACTATATAAGCAGAATAGCTCTGAACCTCATCAGGGTTCAGATTGTCCTTAATCATCTGGAAGTTCGCTTCGCCTTCATCCTTCAAATCAGCATCTCCGCCGCCGAAGAAGCCTATTTGCATCTCCTTATCCAGATTACTGGTGACATGGAAGCCTATGTATTCAGCATTAGCTACCTCCTCCTTGGGAGCGCCGCCCTTGACGCTGTCAAAGAAGAAAGCGTCCGAGCCGTTGGAATAAATGCAAAGCTCGCCCAGCTCTATATAGGCATCAGCCGCCGGCCAACCTTGAGAATGATAACACCAGGACCAGAAGCCCTCAAGAGTGGAAACGCTGGGAATTTCATCCCCATAGCCCTCAAAGTCCTCGATAAGATAGATACCTACATTATCGGGCGCAGCCGTTGACGCCATAGGCACGGCAAAACAAAAAGCGCATAATAAAACAAGCGCAGCCAATACACTGGCTATTTTTTTCATATAAATCCTCCTCTGAAAAATTTATTAAATTCATTATATCAATTATTGACTGTAAAAGCAATACCAAATATTAATTTTTAATAGTACAAATATAAGATTTTCAAATTTAAATTGCACAAAATATTTTTAACGTCCGAACTCAATATAAAATAAAAAAACAACATGTCACCATAATAAAATCTTATGAAAACGCAGCTAAGCTTTCCGCCGTTTAAAGAGCATTTTCAGCCATTGCCTGAAAAGCCTGCCGCAAGCTTATCTAACATTGGCATGCAAGAATAACGCGGCTTTTTAAGAGCTGGATCGGCGCCCCTGCCAAGCCGCTTCCGCCCCATATGCCCCCGGCAAATATAGTTTCTGCGCCTTTGCAGGGAAGTGAACCGGCGCATTTTCTCCGGCCCCGGACCTCCGGAATTTTGCGCGTTGCTAAGGCAAACTATGGAGGCGCGGCTCTGCACATACTTTTCAAGGCGGACAATACCCTCAGTTTATAAATTACTATACGCCTCAAAGCATGACAATTTCTTCATTTTCCGCCTTATCCTCAATCGGCGTACTCCCCGGCGCGCTTCCTTCGCATGCCTTGAAATTGAAGAAATTCTCTCCGTTTGGGGCCTTAGAGTCAGAAGGCATATAATTTGTTACGGGTAAAGCGCGATTTTAAACGGCATGTACCGGGTCTAAATGGAGCCAAAGCCGCGCGGCAGGTCGCATATTTTATGCCTTCCGGCCCTCTTTCTTGTAAACTGGGGGTAAAAGCATCCGAAAGCACACCAGCTGAGGATAGCGCAAAAAGCAGGCGGATTTTCAGGAAAGACACGTATTATACTTGGCGCGCTGACGCCGAGGAATTAATAAAACCCCGGCTTATCCAAGCCGGGGCCAAACGGAGTCAAAATAATTGAACCTATAGTAATTAACGCCTTTTTTTCATTTCGGCGCATATATCATACAGGCTTATGTCCTGCTGTGCCAGAAGCACCATCAAATGATAGAGCAAATCAGCCGTTTCATAGCATATTTCCTCTTTATCCCCGTTTTTGCCTGCTATAACCACTTCAACAGCTTCTTCTCCTACTTTTTTAGCTATCTTATCCATACCCTTATTCAAAAGATAGCAGGTATAGGACCCCTCCTGGGGCTGCGCCTGGCGCTCCTTTATTACCTCGTATTCCTTGACCAGCTCTTCCGCGCCGGCGCTCTCCTCAAGCTTAGCCAGGGAATTAAAAAAGCAGCTGACTTCGCCCGTATGGCAGGCCGGCCCCTGTGGAACCACCTTATAAAGCACGGCGTCTCGGTCGCAGTCGCCGTATATGGAAACTACTTTTTGCAGATTGCCCGAAGTCTCCCCCTTTTTCCAGAGACTCTTGCGGGAACGGCTGTAATAATGCGCCCAGCCTGTTTGTTCGCTCAGTTCCAGCGCCTCGGCATTGGCGTAGGCAAGCATTAAGACCCGCCCGCTGAGCGCATCCTGCGCTATAACCGGAACCAGTCCCGCATTGTCAAATTTAATATTGCTTAAATCCATTTAAATCTCCTCCAGCTTCTTTAATGCCTGTTTTAAATCAATCGCGCCCGTATATACCGCCTGGCCGGTAATGGCTCCGTATGCGCCAATCTGCGCGCACCCGACTAAATCCTCCACGCAGCTTATTCCGCCGCTTGCAATAATCCTCATGCCTGTCTGCTCTATAAGGGAAGCTGTCCCATCCAAATTAGGTCCCGAAAGCATACCGTCCTTAGATATATCGGTGTAAATTACAATCTCAATCCCCTGCTCCTTTGCCCTTAAGGCCATTTCAAGAGGGGTTAATTGGGATAGTTCCACCCATCCCTTAACCGCCGCTTTCCCGTTAAGCGCGTCTATTCCGCAGGCAACTGCCTCCGCTCCGAAATTATTTACCCCTTCTTTAAGCAGATGTGGATTTTCCAGAGCGGCCGTGCCTATTATCACCCTTTTAGCGCCTGCCTCCAGGCGGGTTTCCATATCCTTCAAAGTCCTGATTCCGCCGCCCAGCTGTATATTCAGCCCGGTTTCGCTTATAATGGCCTTAATTAGATCCAGATTTTTCCCATGAGAGGAAAAAGCGCCGTCCAAGTCCACAACATGCAGCCAGCTTGCTCCCTGCTCTTTCCACTTAAGAGCGGCCTCCACAGGGTCTTTGAAATATACCGTCTTTTTATCCGCCTGCCCCTGCTTAAGGCGCACAGCGCTGCCGTCCTTAATATCCACGGCCGGAAATAGAATCATAGTTTTATACTCTCCCCTGTACTATATAATCACAATAAGCCCTTTGTGCTCGGCACACCTTCCATTTTGGCGTCCATCGAGGCCGCCTCGCGCAGCGCGCGTCCCAGCGCCTTAAACATACCCTCCAGCATATGATGCGGATTTTTGCCGTAAAGCACTGATATATGAAGAGTAATTCCGGCATTCACAGCAAAGGCCCTGAAAAATTCTTCGGCCAGCATAACGTCCATGCCTGGATTACAGGCCATTTCGGGCACGTCATATACTAAAAAACCCCGTCCCGAAATATCTATAACGCACCTTGCCAGCGCCTCGTCCATAGGCACATACGCACAACCGTACCGCTTGATGCCCGCTTTATCTCCCAAGGCTTTAGATACAGCCTGTCCTAAAACAATACCCGTATCCTCCACACTGTGATGGCCGTCTACATTTAAATCCCCTTTGACGCTCAAACGCAGATCCAGCGCCCCGTGCCGGGCAAAAAGAATAAGCATGTGGTCAAAAAAACCTATGCCGGTGTCTACAGTGCTTTTCCCCTCTCCATCCAGATTCAGCCTGAGCTTTATATCAGTTTCATAGGTAGTTCTCTGTATTTCTCCCTCTCGCATATCCAACCCTCAATTCTTGAATTATTCTTCTTCAAAGCGTATTTTTACACTGTTTTCATGCGCAGTCAGCCCTTCAAAGCGGGCAAAAAGCTCTATATCCTTATGAACCTCCCTAAGCGCCTCCCGGCTGTAATTAATTACGCTGGTCTTTTTTACGAAGTCGTCCAGATTAACCGGCGAAAAGAAGCGCGCCGTACCCGAAGTAGGCAGAACATGGGAAGGCCCGGCAAAATAATCCCCCAGAGGTTCGGGCGAATAATGCCCCATAAAAACCGCGCCGGCATTTTTTATAAGAGGAAGCAGCTTTTCAGGCTTTTCCACGCAAAGCTCCAAATGTTCGGGCGCAATTCTGTTGGAAAATTCCACCGCCTGTTCAAGATTATCCGCTACAACCACAGCGCCGTAAGCAGATAATGAGCGGGAAATAATATCCCGGCGCGAAAGCTTTTCCATCTGCTTTTCTATTTCCCTTAATATTTCCTGAGCCAGAGCTTTATCGCAGGAAACACATATGCAGGCGGCCATAGGGTCGTGTTCAGCCTGGGAAAGCACGTCCGCGGCTACATAGCGCGCGTCTGCGCTGCCGTCGGCTATGACCAGTATTTCGCTCGGCCCCGCTATGCTGTCTATTCCCACATAGCCGAAAACCTCTCTTTTGGCCAGCGCTACGTAAATATTGCCCGGCCCTACTATCTTATCCACCTTCTGAACGCTCTGGGTCCCGAAGGCCAGCGCAGCTATGGCCTGGGCCCCGCCCATCTTATATATCTCGCTTACACCCGCTATATCCGCGGCAACTATGGTGGAATACGCCGGCCGCTTAAGGGCGGCGTCGCAGGGGGTGGCCACAATTATCCGCTCCACTCCCGCCACAGCGGCAGGCACTGCGCTCATAAGCACAGAGGAAGGATACGCCGCCGCGCCGCCGGGCACATATACGCCCAGGGACTGTATGGGAATATAAAGCACTCCCAATTCCCGGCCCTCTTTTTGATTATATGTAAAGCTCTCCCTCTTTTGGCGGGCATAATAATCCCTTATATTAGCGGCGCTCTCCTTCATAACCCGGATAAGCTCCGCATCGGTATTTTCATAAGCCTGCTCAATTTCAGCTTTGCTTACTTTAATGCTGGAGGCGTCCAGAGAGGTCTTATCAAAGCGGCTGGTATATTCAAACAGCGCTTCGTCCCCCCGCGCGCGGATATCCGCTATTATACTGCGTACCGTCTCGGCCTGCTCGTTCATGGCCAGCTGAGAACGGTTGAACAGCCTTTCAATTTCAACATCCTTTATATTTAATAATTTCATAAATCTCACCCGTTTTGATTGGTACTTATAAACTCCCGCATGCGCTCTATAAGAGGCTTTATGCGCCCGCCCTTAGTCTTTAGGCTCACCTGGTTGACTACCAGCCGCGCGCTTACGGGACAAATCTGATACATTACCTTGAGCCCGTTGGCTTCAAGAGTCTTGCCGCTCTCCACTATATCCAGTATAACATCCGAAAGTCCGGTAACAGGCCCCAGTTCTACCGAACCGTTAAGCTTTATTATCTCTACGCTCCGGCCTTTGGAATTAAAATAATTCAGCGCTATATTTGGATACTTTGTAGCTATGCGCAAAATCCTGTCCGGACGGTGCTGGGCGCAGTCTGCCGGCCCGGCAATGCAGAGCGCGCACTGCCCGAATTTAAGATCCAGCATTTCATAAAGGGGCCGATTGGCCTCCAAAAGGGTATCCTTGCCCACCACTCCTATATCGGCTACTCCGTGATGAACGTATGTAGGCACATCGCTGGGCTTTACCAGGAGAAACTTATACCCCTCCCCGTTATCAAAAACCAGCTTTCTGCCGGCGTCCCTTACCGAAGAACAATCTACGCCGCAGCCCTCCAGTATATCCATTGTCTTTTCACCCAGCCTGCCCTTGGCCAGCGCTATGGTAACAGTGTCCATATATTTCTCCCCTTATTTAACCCGCTCGGTATTTTCGCTGCCGGCCATGTATATTTCGCCTTCAGCGCAGTTGTTTTCCGCATATAAGCCTGTATTGCCGCTCTGTAAATTAAGCACGGCCTGCTTGCCCTGGCTGCGAAGCTGGGCGCATAATTTCACCGCTTCAGCATAATTCTCCGCATCGCAAAGCACCTCTGCCTGTTTTTCTCCCTCTTCAGCCGGATGGAAAGCATACGCTTTTATAAGCTTAGTCACCTCAACGGCAAAGCCGGTAGCGCAAAGCTGCGCGCCAAACTCTTCAAGCAGCCCGTCATACCGGCCCCCGTTCATCACCGGCTCGCCGACTCCCGGACATATGCCTCGGAAAATAACCCCCGTATAATAATTAAGGCTCTGCACCATACCCAAATCAAAGGTAAGGTATTTTTCAAAGGAATATGCTTTTAAATATTCATATATTTCCTTCAGATTATCCACGGCCTCCCGGCATTTGGGATGGGGGCACATATTCAGCGCCGAGCTCAATACGCTTACATCTCCAAACAAATAAGGCAGCTCGGAAATAACTTTGCGCAGCGGCTGGCTAACAGGAAGCTTTTCAAGCAGCAATTCTATGCCCAGCATATTTTTCTGCTCCACCAGCAGGCGCACTTCCTCCGCCTGCTCATCGTTAAGGCCCGCCTCCAGCATAAGACCCTTAAAAAAATCCACCTGCCCTATTTCTATTTGGAAATCCTTTACCCCCGCCCTTAAAAGAGAGGAAATGGCAAGAGCTATAACCTCGGCGTCATAAAAGGAGCCCGACCCTCCTATCAATTCTACACCCGCCTGCGTGCGCTGGGTGAACCCGCCCGCCTGAGCGTTGAAGGAAAACACCTCGCCCTGATAGCACAAGCGGAGCGGGAAGGGCCCCTCTTTCATTTTTACGGCCACCGCCCTCGCTACTGATGTAGTTATATCCGGCCTGAGCGCCAAAAGACGGCCTGAAGAATCGGTAAACTTAAAAATATCCCTTATGGACGCCACTGCGTTGGTAGTAAGATATACGTCCAGATATTCAATGGACGGAGTTTCTATACGCTCATATCCCCAGCTTTGAGCCTCTGATAAAATATTGTGTTTCAGATATGTACTCAGCCTGCATTCATCTGGAAGGAAGTCATATACTCCAGCCGGAGTCTGCATTTTTTTATTTCTGCTGCTCATAGTCCGCCTCGCTTTATTGATTTATCACGATAAAGTATAATATGCCTTATACTATTTGTCAAGCACAATCCATTATAATTATCCGCTCCGGGCATTCTGCTGTTCATACAGAACAGCATACACCTGTCAGAACAGAACAGTCCCTAAGCTAAAGCAGCGCAGCATTATTATTGTCAGCCGTAAATGCAGGTTATAATTCTGCCTGCCGCCGCACGTCGTCGCGGACTATGTATCCTTCGCAACGACTTTTCTTTTGAAAAGTCATCGGCTCACTCACGCCGTCCCTCCTCCTTTCCGCAAAAAGTCACGCTTGCTGCGGCTGTTCGCTTGTAAACGCGCTCACAACGCCTCTGCGGCGCTACCAACTTTTTGCGGGTTCAACTGCGCTTTAAAATTTTATTCAGGCATCTCTTTTGCTGCCTCTTGACATTCTAATCTTCCGCTTTAGCGCTTTCGTAGCCGGTTTTTGCGCTCAAACCGTTCTGGCGGTCAAAGTTCTCCCTGTTTTTCAATATGTACATGTCATACAGCTCAACCGAGGACATATTCATTTTCAGGCACATGCTCACAAAAAAATGCAGTATGTCCACCAGCTCTTCTTTTACCGCCTGCTCATTAACGGGCTTGGGATTTTTCCACCATTTAAAATTCACTTCATCTATAAGCTCTGCCAATTCGCTGAGCATGGCCAGAGTCTCCTTCTGTATCCATTCAGCCTGGGAAATACCCGATAAATCCCGCCTTTGAACCAAATCCGAATCAAATTTATTCTGCATTTCAAAGATAATATCCAGTTTATCCTTCTCCATTGTTATTTCTCCTTTGTTTATTTTATCATCCGGGGAAAACTGTCCTGCTTGCCCACAAAGGACGCGCACATATTGTCAAAATCAAATATCCGTCCGGCAAGCTCTTTAATGTCCCGGCTGGTTATAGCCTCCACGCGCTTTAAAACCTCTTCTACCGGGGTTATATTGTCAAGCAGCAGGATGCATTTGCCGTTGCGGTTCATAATGCTCCGAGAGCCCTCCAGTCCCAGTATAAAACTGCCCTTAACCTGCTCTATGCCCGCCTCCAGCTCGGCGTCGGTTATCCCGTTCTGCTTGGCCAGTTCAGCCTCCTCGCGTATAAGGGAAATGACCCGTTCGGTTTGGGTTGGGTTCATGCCGGCATAGACGGTAAACATGCCGCAGTCCACATAGGAGCTGGGATAGCTGTATACCGAATAGGTAAGCCCGTTCTGCTCCCGCACTTTCTGAAACAGCCGTGAGCTCATAGCTCCGCCGAAAACCCCGTTAAAGACGCTCATGGCATAATAAAGCTTATCCTGGCTGCCCACGCCCTGGAACCCAAGGCACATATTCATCTGTTCATTTTCCCTGTTGGCCGTTGCAAATTTCCGTTCCCGCGCTGTTTCGGGGCTTATATCCGTCTTTCCGCACTGAGGCAGCTGCCTGCTCCCAAAATGCTCCTGAAGCATCTGGAGGCAATTCTCTTCGTCAATATTTCCCGCTACGCTTATAACTATATTGTCCGAGGTATATCTCCTCTGCATATAATCCCTTATTTTCTGCTCGTCAAAGGAATTGACAAGCTCAGAGGTGCCCAGAATAGGCATTGCCAGAGGATTACCCGCAAAATAAACGCTTGAAAGCAGTTCATGCACCAAATCGTCAGGCGTATCCTGAACCATAGAAATTTCTTCATTGACCACGCCCTGCTCCTTTTTAATCTCCTCCGCCTTAAAAGTGCTGTTATACAGCATATCCGCCAGCAGTTCAATGCCCGTCAGAATATGCTCGTCTATAAGATGGACGTAGAAGCAGGTGCATTCCTTGGCCGTAAAAGCGTTGAGCACCCCGCCTATATTATCTATCTGAGCGGCAATATCCTTGGCCGAGCGTTTTGACGTCCCTTTAAAGAGCATGTGCTCGATAAAATGAGATATGCCGTTTTCCTCCGCCTTTTCATATCTGGAACCCGCCAGCACCCAAACCCCTATAGAGGCCGAATGAAGATAGGGTATGTTCTCTATAACCGCTCTTATACCGTTTGCCAGCTTAATCTTCTGCATATCTGCTCCGTTTCCCCGGCGGTATAAAAATAGGAGCGTCCTCCCCGCCGGCATCAAGGACGCGTCCTATATAATTAAACAATACGGCTTTGCCGCCTGCTATATTTATTATACAATAATCTGCCTTTTTTATGCAAACATTAAATTTCCAGCATCTCGGAAACAGTTTTGAATTGATAGCCCTGCTCTTTTATCTGGGAAATCATGCTTTTAAGCGCTTCCAGGGTGTTCGCTGTTGGATGCATAAGCACAAAGGCGCCCGGCTTCAGATTTTTCATAACCCGGTTCATAATTTTCTGAGTATCCTTATCCCGCCAGTCTATGGTGTCTATGCTCCACATAATGGTTTTATACCCCAGGGAACGCGCAATTTTAAGCGTATCCTTATTAAAATCCCCCGCGGGCGGAGCATAAAGCTTGGGCTTAACGCCGGTAATCTCGGTTATAATGGTATCAGTCGTCGATATCTCTTTTCGCGTCTCGTCACTTGAAATGCGGGTGGGCAGTTTATGGTTATAGCCGTGATTGCCTATTTCGTGGCCGTCCTGCTGCATATTCTTTATAAGCTGAGCGTTATCCTTGGCCCAGATACCCCCTAAAAAGAAAGTCACCTTTATGCCTTCCTGTTTAAACAAATCCAAATAGGGCTGAACATATTCTGTACCCCAATATACGTTTACCATAAAGGCTACCACTTTTTCTTCAGTTTCAATATTATATATCGCCGATTCATCCCCCGAAAAGACCGAAACGGCACTCGGCCCCGCAAAGGCCGCTACAGCCAGCAGCACTAAAACCGCCGCCAGGACGGTATTGACAGTAAGAACCTCCTTAAGCTTCTGCTTCATAAGCGCATCTACCCCTTTCTGCTAGAGTATATGCGCCTTCCCGCTGAATATTCAGCTTTTAATAAACAAAAGCCGCTGAACGGAGACATTTTGCAAAGAAGCAGCCCCGTTTTCCAATAAACAGAAACGGCCCCTTTCATGGGGTAAGTTTCCGTAACGGGTTCCGCACTGAGATTAATCCAAACATATGGCAGGAAACAGCTTTATCGGCAAGCAAATAATAATATGCCTCCGGCGGAATATGATATACGGCCTGAGCCGTATTATATATTCCTCTTCGTGAAAATATGATATGCTGCCCGTTCCTTCATACGCCATAGGCTTATATCATCGCTCGCAGAACTACAGCATACCGCAGGCACCCCCGTTCCGCAAAAGAACGAATATAAATTGGGACGCCCTTCCTGACGGAAGAGCGCCCCCAATACAACCTGTTCCCGCGCTGCCTTTCTTTGATTTTAAAGCATTTGTCCCATCAGCTTGAGACAGGTATTGGGGCAAAATAAACGGTTCAACCGCCCGGCGCGCCGATTCCCTGCATGGTTGGGGCCTGGAACCTAAGCCATACCTTCCGTTCAAATTACTGCCCTAATATTTCCAGCGCCTTTTGCAGCTGAGTATCCTCCTGGTCCGTCATGTAATAAGGGCGGCTCTCCTGGCCGTCGGGCAGAGCTGCTTCGTATTCAGGCGTAAGGCCTATTTCGTGTATGCATTCCCCGCTGGGCAGATAGTATTTAGCCGTAGTCAGCTTAAACGCGCCTTCATTGTCCAGCGTATAGGTAGTCTGCATAATGCCTTTGCCAAACGTCTTTGTCCCCACCAGTACGGCTGTTCCCCGATCGCGCGCCGCGCCCGCAAGCGCTTCGGAAGCGCTGGCAGTATTGCTGTTTGTAAGTATCACCATAGGCAAATCCATATCCGCGCCCGACGAATTGATCTCGCTTATTCTGTTGCCGTGCCTGTCCTGAGCATAGATTATTACCCCTTCAGGCAGTATCATATTCCCTATTTTTTCAAGAATGGATAAATCGCCGCCGCCGTTATCCCTCAGGTCCAGCACAATGCCCGTGCAGTCCTGGCTTTCCACGGCGTCCATAGCCTCCTGGAACTTTTCCACGGCATTGCCGTTAAAACTTTTAAGCTGGATATACATAACGTCGCCTATGGTTCTATAACGCACCATAGTCTGCTGCGACTGACCCCTTATGACATCATAAGCCAATTCATTCTCTCCCCGGCGCACGGTAATGCGTACGGTTGTACCGTTTTCCCCCGATATTGCGCTTGAAAGGTCGTCTATCTCGCTGACATTTACTCCGTCTACCGCTACTATATAATCGCCCGTCTTAATGCCTGCGCTTTGAGCGGGGGAATCATCATATACGTCCAATATCAGCACGCTCCCGTCCTCCTCAGTAACCACCTGCACGCCTATCCCGCCCTTTACAATTCCCTGCTTGTCGTCGTCATATTGAGTTTTAGCCTCGGGCGTAAAATAATAGGAGTAGTCGTCTTCAATATAAGAAGCCAGGCCGGTAAGCATCATATCAGTTATCTCATCAGCCGTATATTCGTTTATGGACTGGTTTCTAACCAGATTGGCCGCCGTCAGAACAGACCGGTAATTGTCCCTGCCCAGCACCCCGGCCGCCCGGAAATCCTGTATTATCGAGCCGATCACCGCTCCTATGACCAGTACCAGAACATAGCCCATAATTTTTGATACAAGAGCGTATCTCTTCTCTTTTTTTATTCGTTTAAGCTCCTCTTGTTCCTGTAAATTTTCCATTTAACTACCTCCGCCAGAATATTAAAACCTTACAGCTTATAATTATGCTTGATATCATAAAGCTATAATCACTTTTATTTTTCACCCAGCCGGGACATGGCCAGCATGAGCCGGAGAATTACCGCATCGTCAAAGCAGCTTACGTCCAGCCCGGTAACGCGCCTGAGCTTATCCAAACGGTATATAAGGGTATTGCGGTGCATATACAGCTCCTTAGCCGTTTTGCTGATATTCAGATTCTGCTTAAAAAGCTCGTCCAGCAGAATCATGGTTTCTTCGTCCGACGCTCCGCTTATTTTAGCGGCAGCCGAAGCAAATTTAGAAATATATTCCGTTGGAACGCCCTTTAATAGTATTTCGGGGAACATCCTGTTATAGCTGAACACTCCGCCGTAATGAGAAAAGCTTGCGCCTAATTCGGCGCATGCGGCTGCCTGGGAATACGCCTCCGAAAGAGAAGAGGCTGTTTCGCAGGGCTGGCCTATTCCTATAAATGCATCTATATTCACTTCGCTTAAAAAAGTATCCCTCAGCGCCATGCAGGTATCATAAAAATCCTCCTGTCCGTCCCTGCTTTCGCATACGGCGGCATATCTCATATGACCCATCTGTATCACGTCCGCGTTTACTTCGTCAAAAATCTCCTTCAGCAGCCCGGCTTCCTCAAACTCTGCTTCGCCCGCAAAAATGACGGCCGCCACAGAACGGCGCACCTCAAACGGAACGCGCAGGCGGGCACCCAGGGTTATCGCTTCGTCTACAGTAAGCCGGCCGTTTAAAAGAGAAAATAAAAAGCCCTCCCGCGTCATTCCCTTGCCGTCCGTTTCAATTCTCATTATTCTGCGCGCCGCTTCCGCGTCCATGCAGACAGCCGAAAACATTCCTCCGTCCAGCTTGGAATATAAACGGCCCTCAGCATAAAAGGGCATGGGCTTAGCAAGGATTTCTTCGTTCAGATTTTCAGGCATATCCACGCTTCCCGCCAGCTTTACGCCTTTTTTATCATATATGGCCAGCTTCATTTATACGCTCCTTCCCGATAAAAACAACAAACCATAAAGAGTATATAATTATTTTATATAATTTTGCCGGAATCAGCAATACGAAATTACGGCATGTCAATAAAATTTAACAATTAATTATCGAATGGGATACACGCGGAAATAAAGCTCTGCTTTATTCACGGGCGTCTTCTGACCGTCAACCTTCAGCTTACGCAGCCACCCCGTTAAAAAAGTCCTGATATCCTGCCGTTTAAATCAATATCTATATCCATTGCAGCCGGTCTTGAGGGCAGACCGGGCATAGTCATAATTTCTCCCGTAAGCGCTACAACAAAGCCCGCTCCGGCCGATACCCTCGCTTCCCGCACATGCAGCAGAAAATCCTTCGGCCTCCCAAGATTCTGCGCATTATCTGAAAAAGAATACTGGGTTTTTGCTATGCATACGGGCAAAGAACCATAGCCATTGCTTTCAATCAGCTTTAACGCCTTTTCTGCCGCAGGAGCAAGCTTAATGTCCCTCGCGCCGTATATATTGCACGCAACAAGCCTAAGCTTTTCAGTTAAGGAGCAGTCAAGGCTGTAAGCCATTTTAAAGGCTTTCTTTTGGCTGCACAAACCCACGGCCGCTTCGGCCAATTCTGCGGCGCCCGCGCCCCCTTTTCCCCAGGCGCGGCATTCTATGGCCTGAACGCCCGCATGCCGGCAGCCCCTCTTGATAATTTCCAGTTCTTCGTCAGTATCGGTATTAAAACGGTTAACCGCCACCACGGCAGGCAAGCCGAACACTCCCGTTATGTTTTCTATGTGCTTCTGCAAATTGCACAAGCCCCGTTCAAGCGCGCCCGTGTCGGGCCGGGATAACTGAGAGGCATTTGCTCCGCCATGATATTTTAAAGCCTTAACAGTCGCCACTATCACAACAGCATCAGGTTCCAGTCCGGCGCTCCGGCATTTTATATCTATAAATTTTTCCGCACCCAAATCAGCGCCGAAGCCGGCCTCGGTCACAACATAATCGCCCAGGGTCAATGCGGCCTTTGTGGCCCGCACACTGTTACAGCCATGCGCTATATTGGCAAAGGGGCCCCCATGTATTAACGCCGGAGTGCCCTCAAGCGTCTGGACGAGATTGGGGTTAATTGCATCCTTAAGCAGGGCGGCCATTGCCCCCTGAGCGTTAAGCTGCCCGGCCGTTACAGCCCTGCCGTCAAAAGTATACCCTACAACTATCCTGGAAAGCCTCTCCTTAAGGTCGGCCAGATTCTCGCTGAGGCATAAAACCGCCATAACTTCGCTTGCAGCGGTTATATCAAAGCCGTCCTCCCGCGGAACGCCGTTAGAAGCCCCTCCCAGGCCGTCGGTAATATTTCTGAGCTGCCTGTCGTTCATATCCATGCAGCGCCTCCATTGTATGCGGCGAACGTCTATATTAAGGCTGTTGCCCCTGAAAATATGATTATCCAATAAAGCTGCCAGCAGATTATTAGCCGCAGCCACGGCATGCAGATCACCCGTAAAATGCAGATTTATATCCTCCATAGGCACTACCTGAGCGTACCCTCCCCCGGCGGCGCCCCCCTTCATCCCAAAAACAGGGCCTAATGAAGGCTCGCGCAGGGCGAGCATGGATTTTTTCCCTATATATCTGAGGCCGTCTGCCAGACCTACGCTTATGGTAGTCTTTCCCTCCCCGCTCGGAGTAGGCGACATAGCCGTTACCAATATCAGCTTTCCCCTTAAAGGCCTGTTTTCAAAAGCTTCCGGCCTTAGTTTAGCCTTAAAGCGCCCGTAGTAGTCAAGCATATCAGGCGCTAATCCGTTTCGGGCGGCAATTTCGGATATTTCGGTCATTTTAGTATTTTGCGCTATTTCAATATCAGACGGCATAATTATCCCCTTTATCATAATTTTAAAATAGTTAAAGCTTTCGGGCATTTTACAGCCAAAATTAAGTATACACGATTAACAGCTTAAACGCAACCGTCAATTAAAACGCCCCCTGTTTATCCCCGCGCGGCATGCTTAAAAGCAAAAAAAGGGGGGGCGGCGCTTGATTTTGACGCCTGCGGCGTCAAAATCCGGCCGCAACAAAGCCCGCGGGAAAGCTTGCTTTCCCGCGGGGCTTTGCTGCGCTACAGCGGCCGAAGGCCGCTGCGCCGCCCCCATTTGAGCACTTGGATTTAAACAAATGAGGTTGGGGGATATATGAACCTTTTACTCTTTTACTGATACGTCGGGTACCTGGCCGTTTACAATGTCGCCTACCCCGTTAAGCACATATTTGGGGCGGTAGGCAAAAGAGCGGGGAGTATCCAGGCTGCTTACGCCTGAAAGCACGAGGACGGTATCAATTTCAGATTCTATGCCCGAAATTATGTCGGTATCCATGCGGTCGCCCACTATTGCGGCGTCGGCGGAGGAACAGCCTAAAAGAGCTATGCCGGTGCGCATCATTAAGGGGTTAGGCTTGCCTATGTAATATGCGCTTTTGCCGGTTGCCAGCTCTATAGGGGACATTAACGCCCGGCACGCCGGGATTATGCCGTTTTCTCCGGGAGCGGTCATATCCGAATTGGTGCCTATTAAACGGGCTCCGTTAAGCACCAGCTTGACGGCTTTTAAAATGCTTTCGTAGTTATAATTTCTGGTTTCGCCAACCACCACATAATCGGGATTGACGTCGTCTATTGTGAGGTCTGCTTCATATATGGCGTTGTACAGACCGGGCTCCCCTATTACAAAAACCCGGCAGCGCGGGGACTGGTTTTTTAGGAAGGTAGCCGTTGCGAGGGCGCTGGTATAAAAATGTGATTCATCCACGTCCAGTTCCATGCGGCGCAGTTTCTGGCATAATTCGCGCGGAGAGCGCTCCGAGCTGTTGGTGAGGAATAAATACTGCTTATTCTCCTTTTGCAGCCAGCTTACAAATTCCTTTACGCCGGGCAGAAGACGGTTGCCGTGATAGATAACTCCGTCCATATCGCATATAAATCCTTTTTTTGCTCTCAGTTTCTCCATATGGTATATCCTTTCAGTATAGAAAAATTTATATATATTTAGAGCGGACTAAAGTATTAATAACATATAAATTTGAAGATGCTGTATTAATAGCCTGTTATTACACCTAATCCGGAGCTGTCTGATACCGCAAGGCTGATTGTAATTATAAGAATGACTATAACTCCCAGTTCATAGCCGGCAAAGGCGCTCCAGGCATAGGGGCTTGTGCCCGTGTCTGTTTTAGAGCGCTTTATGTTGTAGACTATAAATACAGCGGCGGCGACAATGGCGCATAAAGCTGCGTTTAATATAAACCGGGCGTATAAAAACCCATCGTTGCTGGTATTGGGGAATATTATTAAGGACAACAGAAAGAAAATTGGAAATACAATGGAAATTATTCCGAAATTAAAGCATCCAAAACCTATGCCTATCAGCTTAAGTGTTTTTTTCATACTTATTTCTCCTTATAATGTTTAATGTACACGGGGCCGCCCCGCCCTTTTAAGGACCGCCCCCGGTGCTTTTGATGGCTTTGTCCGGCTTTTGGGATATCCGCATTTTGCGGACCTCCCGGCGTTTATCAGGGGGCGGGGATTAATATAAACCCGCCCGCGGCCCGCGCTTCCCGGCGTTACAGTTCTTCCGGAGCGTCGGCGGAATTGGCTTTATCTGTTTCCGCTTGGTCTGCGTCCTCCTCGCTTTCGGCTGGAACGGGCGCGGCGCAGACCACCTTCACATCTTCGACTACACGCATGATTATCACGCCCTGAGTGGCTCTGCCGGCCAGGCGGATATCCTCTACAGGAGTACGGATTATTACGCCGTCTGAAGTAATAAGCATTATGTCTTCGTCGGGCTCTACCATTCTCAATTCTACCAGAGCGCCTGTTTTTTCGGTTAGCTCATGGGTAATTATACCTTTGCCGCCGCGGTTTATCACGCGGTATTCGTCGGGGTCTGAGCGTTTGCCGTATCCGTTTTCGGTTATGGTCAGCACGCTGGCGCCTGGTTTTACCACGGCCATATTTATAACGTGGTCGTCCTGGGCCAAATCTATAGCGGTGACTCCCTGAGTGGCCCGGCCCATATTGCGTACGTTTTGCTCGTTAAACCGTATGGCTTTGCCCAGACGGGTGCCTATGATAATGTCATCCGAGCCGGAAACAAGGGCTACCTGCACCAGTTCGTCCCCTTCGCGCAGGATAACCGCAATGAGCCCGTTAGCGCGGATATTTTCAAATTCGCTGAGCTTGGTCTTTTTGATAAAACCATGGCGGGTGGCCATTATAAGGCTGCGGCCCTCCCGTTCTTCAGGAACTTCAGGAAGAGGTATTACTGCCGTTACTTTTTCACCAGGCGCGAGGCTGAGCAAATTAACCACCGCCGTGCCTTTGGCGGTGCGCCCCGCTTCGGGTATCTGGTAGCAGCGCAGCTTATGCACGCGGCCCTGGTTGGTGAAGAACAATAAATCGGTATGGGTGCTGGCCACCATTACCTGCTCCACAAAATCCTCTTCGCGGGTAGTAAGGGCAGTTATTCCCTTGCCTCCACGGCGCTGCGAACGGTAAGTATTGCTGGGCAGACGCTTAATATATCCGAAGTGGGTCATGGTTATTACCATGTCCTCCTCCTGGATAAGAGATTCCAGGTCGATTTCATCGCTGAGCGCAGTTATTTCGGTACGGCGGTCGTCTCCGTATTTTTCCATTATTGCCGTGGATTCTTCTTTAATTATATCCATGACCTTCTGTTCGTTGGCAAGCACTTCCTGACAATAGGCGATAAAGCGGCGCTTTTCCTCCAATTCTTCGGTCAGGCGGGATAATTCCAGACCGGTCAGGCGGTGCAGGCGCATATCTAGTATGCTTTTGGCCTGTTCGTTGGAAAATTCCAGTTCTTCCACCAGTCTAGCGCGGGCTATTTCGTAATTCTGGCTGGATCGGATTAAGGCTATAACCTGGTCTATTATGTCCAGAGCCTTTATAAGTCCTTCTAAAATGTGCGCACGGGCCAGCGCTTTGTCTAAATCGTATTGAGTGCGGCGGCGGATAACCTCCTTCTGGTGCTCAAGGTAATAATAGAGCATCTGCTTAAGGTTGAGCACTCTCGGCTCGCCGTCCACCAGCGCCAGCATAATTGCGCCGAAGGTCTCCTGGAGCTGCGTATGCTTATAGAGGTAGTTGAGCACTACTGTAGGATTGACGTCCTTTTTCAGCTCCATAACTATGCGCATGCCGTCCTTATTGGATTCATCCCTCAGGGCGCTGAGGCCTTCAAACCGCTTTTCCTTATATAGCTCGGCTATTTTTTCCACTACTCTTGCTTTATTTACCTGATAAGGCAGCTCGCGTATTATAATGCGTGCGCGGTCGGCCGTCATTTGTTCTATCTCGTGCTTGGCCCTGACTACTATGCGGCCGCGCCCGGTAAGATAGGTTTCCTTTATGCCCGCAAGGCCCAGTATGCTTCCTCCCGTGGGAAAATCAGGGCCGGTTATATGCTCCGTCAGCTCTTCTATGGTTATATCAGGGTTATCTATAAGGGCTATAAGGCCTTTTATGGTTTCGCGCAGATTGTGCGGGGGGATGTTGGTGGCCATGCCTACGGCTATGCCGTCCGAGCCGTTCACCAAAAGATTAGGGAAGCGGGAGGGCAACACTTTGGGCTGAAGCTCGGTTTCGTCAAAATTAGGATAGAAATCCACAGTTTCCTTATCTATATCCGCCAGCATTTCGGCCGAGATTTTGGATAGCTTGGCTTCGGTATAACGGGAGGCTGCCGGCGGGTCGCCGTCAACGGTACCGAAGTTTCCCTGGCCCTGGACCAGCATATAGCGTATGGAAAAATCCTGGGCAAGCCTTGCCAGCGCGTCGTATATGGAGCTGTCGCCGTGGGGATGGTATTTACCCATAACGTCACCTACGATACGCGCGCTCTTGCGGGTGGGTTTATCGTTATACAGGCCCATTTCGTGCATGGAATAGAGTATGCGCCTGTGTACCGGCTTAAGACCGTCCCGCACGTCGGGCAGGGCGCGGCTTATATTAACCGCCATGGCATAGGATATAAAGGATTTTTTTATCTCGTCCTCTATATCCACGTTGATTGTTCGATTGTGCAGATTATTCTCCAATTTAATATCCTCCCGGTTTTTTGCTTTTAGTGCTTATATCACAAAAGCAAAAAAGTTTCTTTTATTGCGTTAAGGCTGCGGCAGCGCGCAGGGGCGCGGGCGGGTGCAATGTAAAAGGGCGGCGCGCGGGCGGTTTAGTCCGCGCGGCCCCGTCCCCGCCCGCAGGGCGGGGACTCTTTAGAGGGTGGGGCGCCCCCTTGCTTTAACCAGGTCAACTTTTTAAGAAAACCGCTTGTTTCTGTCCGGCTCGGCAAATCCCGCGTCAATTAGCCCGTTATATGGTGTTTAATATAAAATCCAAGCCGTATTTTTAACACTTTAAATATCAAGGTCTGCTACAAGCAAGGCGTTTTTCTCTATAAATTCACGCCTGGGCTCTACCTGGTCCCCCATGAGTATGGTGAATATCTGGTCGGCCGCCATAGCGTCATCAAGAGTCACCTTAAGCAGCGTCCTGGTTTCAGGATTCATAGTAGTTTCCCAGAGCTGCTCGGCATTCATTTCACCCAATCCCTTGTACCGCTGCACTTCGTAATTCTGGCGGTCTATGGATTCAAGATATTGGTTCAGCTCTGCGTCATTGTAAAAATAGCTTATTTGCTTTGTGCGGGTCAGCGTCACCTTGAAGAGCGGCGGTTGGGCAATGTAAACATAACCCTCCTCTATAAGCTTGGGCATGTGCCTGAAAAAGAAGGTTAAAAGCAGTGTGCGTATATGGCTTCCGTCCACATCGGCATCAGTCATGCATATTATTTTGTGGTAGCGCAGCTTTTCAGCGTTAAATTCTACGTCTATGCCCGCGCCGAATGCGGTTATCATTGCTCTTATTTCAGCGTTTTGAAGCATTTTGTCCAGCCGGGTGCGCTCCACGTTTAATATTTTACCCCGCAGAGGTAGAATGGCCTGGAATTTGCTGTCCCGGCCCTGCTTGGCGCTTCCGCCTGCACTGTCTCCTTCCACTATGAATATTTCGCAGTTTTCCGGATGGTTATCCGAGCAGTCGGCCAATTTGCCGGGCAGCGCATTGGATTCAAGCACGTTCTTGCGGCGTGTGAGTTCCCGCGCCTTGCGGGCGGCTTCCCTTGCCCTGTTGGCCGTAAGGCATTTATCTATTATTGCGCGGGCTTCGTCCGGATGTTCCTCTAAAAAGGCGTCCAGCGCATTGCCTACCACATTATCTACCAGCGAGCGGAATTCAGAATTGCCCAGCTTGGTTTTGGTCTGTCCCTCAAATTGAGGCTCTTCCAGCTTGACGCTTATGACGGCTACCAGCCCTTCGCGCACGTCTTCGCCCGAAAGCGCTGCTTCTCCATTCTTGAGCATGTGGTGCCGCTTGGCGTAATCGTTGACTACCCTGGTCAGAGCTGTTTTAAAGCCCTGAAGATGAGTGCCTCCTTCGTGAGTGGCTATGTTGTTGGCATAGGTATATATCAATTCGTTGTAATTGTCGTTATACTGCATGGCCACTTCCACTATGGAGGTGCCTTTATCCCCCTCCATGTAAAGAGGCTCCGGGGTTAATACATTTTTATTGTTGTTTAGGTATTTGACAAATTCAATTATACCACCTTCATAATGGAATTCGTCCTGCCGTCCTTCGCCGCGCTCATCCTTGAGCCGGATGCGTATGCCCTTGTTTAAAAAGGCTAATTCGCGCAGGCGGCTGCGAATGGTTTCGTAGTTGAACACTACAGTTTCAAATATCTCGCTGTCCGGCCGGAAACGCTCATAGGTGCCCGTGTTTTCACATTCCCCTATGACGGTAAGCTGGTTTATAGGGTCGCCCCTGCGGTAATCCTGAGAATAAATTTTACCGTCCCGGCTGACTTCTACATGCAGTTCTTCACTCAATGCGTTAACCACGCTCATGCCTACGCCGTGCAGGCCGCCCGAGACTTTATATCCGCCTCCGCCGAATTTGCCGCCGGCGTGCAGGACAGTCATGGCCACTTCTACGGCGGGCTTGTTGTATTTTTCGTGAATGTCTACCGGTATGCCCCGGCCGTTATCCCGTACGCTGACAGTTCCGTCTGCATGCAGGGTAACTTCTATTGTATCGCAGTAGCCTGCTAGTGCTTCGTCTATGCTGTTGTCTACCAGCTCGGTGACAAGGTGGTGCAGACCCCGCTCATCGGTAGAGCCTATATACATCCCCGGACGCCGGCGCACCGCTTCCAGGCCTTCCAGCACCTGTATTTGAGAGGCATCGTAATTGTTTGACTGCATTATGCTTTAATCCCTTCCTTGCTAATTTACATCCCCGCACGCTGAATAATGGTCTGCGCGGTTATAGGTGAAAGATAAAAAATATATCCTTGCTTATCGGCCGTAAGCACTCCGCACTTATAAGGAGGCGGACCTATTTCTATAAGAAAGCCCTCCTCCCGGGAAACGCTTATAAAGTTGCGGGTATCCTCGGTCAGCTCGCCGCTGAGTTCAAGCACGGCAACTATTTTTTTTTGAAGTACGCTGACGTCCCCGCCCAGATGAACAAGCATGCTTTCTCCTATTCTGGTTTTTGATTGACAAAAACTCATTAAAAACGGGCAGGAAACAATAACTCTCCCGCCATGCTGATTATTTGCTTTTATTATATCATATTTGTTGGCTCCTGTCTTGTTATTTTTGAAAAAATACCATGTTAAATATGCTTTAAAGGTGATTTAAGGCATGCAGACGGTTTTTAATCATTGGCGCAAATACTCCACCATATGTAAGTAAAGAAAAAACGTTTGCGGGGCTTATGCGGGGCCTGAGGAAAGAGACGTGCGCGCACGGGGCAATATCTGTGCGAGACGGATAACACAAGCATATTATTATAAGTGTATTATGAGGGGAGAGGCTTTTATATTAGTTTTATTTAGGGCTATGCTTCTGCCGCTTGCGCGAGCGCTCCCCATATTAATAAAAGGACGGCATAGCCGTCCTTATTATTAATACAGGGGAGCCAAAGGGGGCGGCCGGGGCACAAGCGCGCCCCGACTCGCCCCCTTTTTGGCTGCGCGGCGCCCAAACGCTTGAGGAACAAAGGGGCTTATGGCACCAGCTGTGCGTTTCGTTTGAGCAGTTCCATATATGAAGGGCCTACAATTCGCCTGAGCGCACCTTCCTCAAAGGGGGAATCCAGGCCCATTTCCGCAAGCAGCTGGGTGTAGGTTAATTCTGCTCCTTTATTTACAAGAGCAATATATTTTTCCCAGCCCGCTTCATAATTTTCCCGCATTATATTGTACAGCATAAACGCCGCTGATTGAGCCAGGCAGTAGTCTATATAATAGAAGGGGTGCATATAGATATGAAGCTGACGCTGCCACCAGCCGCCCTTGGCAAAATAGCTGATATTTCCGTAATCTATATCCGGCCGGTATGCTGCTTCCAGTTTCAGCCACTCCTTGTGACGCTCCTGAGGTGTAAGCTCTGGGTTGTCATATACTATATGCTGGAATCTGTCCACCATACAGCCGTAGGGCAGGAAGATTATGGCGCTGGCCAGGTGCTGGTAGATGAATTTATCCTTTTTATCTCCGAAAAACAGTCCCATAAATGGGTAAGTCATAAATTCCATACCCATAGAATGAATTTCAGCTATATCATAGGAGGGCTCTTCCTGTTCAATATATTTGACCTTCCTGAGGGATATATAGCTGTTCAGCGCGTGCCCGCATTCATGGGTCAATACCTCAACATCCCCCGCTGTGCCGTTGAAATTGGCGAAAACAAAGGGCGCCTGAAAATCGGGAATGCTGGTGCAGTAGCCTCCGCTCGCTTTACCGTCCCTGCTCAAAACATCAAACAGCCCGTTGGCAAGCATAAATTCTATAAATTCCGCCGTAATTGGTGAAAGCTCGGTATACATTTTCCGGCCCTTCTCAAATATTTTTTCGGGCGTTCCCTGCGGGCGGGGATTGCCCTCCTTAAAGCTCAGGGAGCGGTCCCATATCATTGCGTCCTCTATATTATTGCGGTCATGCTGAAGCTTTATAAGGTGGGTGGCCAGGGGGACTATTTCCCTGCGCACCTGCTCACAGAAGGCGTCTGTTTCCTTTCGCCCGTAGCTGGCGCGCTTGAGGCGGCGGTAGGCCACCTCGGTAAAGCTGTTGAATCCCAGCTTTTTAGCCATGCGGGTGCGTGTTTTTACCAATTTATCAAATATTTCGTCCAGTTTTTCGCCGTTTTCTTCCATGAATTTGCTTTCTGCTTCCCATGCGCGCTGGCGCACTTCCCGGTCGGGGCTTTCCCTAAATGGGGTAAGCCGGCTTAAGTTGACCGTCTGTCCGTCAAACTGTATGCGGGCCGAAGCGATAAGTTTCTGGTATTCGCTCTGGAGCCGGTTTTCCTCGGCCATATCTTCCGCGATTTCGGGAGAAAACGCCTTTTGGGCCAGCCGGGCATTGAGAAAATAGGTTTCGCCTAATTCTTTAAGGGCGAGCTCCTGGAATCTGGAATCCATTACGGCCTGGCTGAGACGGGTGGAAAACTGCTCGGCCGCGGGCATGTTCTGGTCGTAATAGTCGTTTTCCGCGCTGTAAAATTCGTCCTGCGTATTGATGGTGTGCCGAATATAGCAGATGTTGTACATGGTAGCCAGCTTCCGCTTGAAGGCGTCCGCCTGGTTAAGCAGCTCCAAAAATTCTTCTTTGCTCTCCGCTTTAAGCAAACGGTCGGGAATATTGGAAATTTCCGGGTCTATGGGCGTTAGAGGCACCCGCTCGTACTGGTATTGGTTAAAGGTCATACGTTTTATTCCTTTCCAGCGCTTTGAGGCGCAGTTAATATATATGTTTTTCGGTTGTTATATTATTTGCAGACTGCCGCATTTTTAGAACCGGAGGGTGTAAATACCCGTGTCCGGTTGAACCTTTGGGCGTTTGGGCGGAGAGTGATGCGGCGTGCCGGTTTATTGTGCGCAGTCAGCGGTTCGGCCGGGAGAGGAATTTAAAACCCGGTATTTTTAGTATTGCTGAGGTGCGCATGGCGAGTAAGCCGCCCTGTTTTTTCACTGCTCTTTCTCCGCTCTTTCTCCGCTCTTTCTCCGCTCTTTCTCCGCATAGTCGGGCGTGCTGTATATTTATATAATGTGTAATGCTAATTATTGAGAAAAAGCATGCTTATTTAAAATTTAATAGCAGCGCCGTTTAAATAATTTTGCTTATTTTCAAGGCGCGCGAAGAAATTATGCTGCTCTTCAGGGAATGCAAACGGCAAGGAACTGGCCGGTGCGCGTGCGTCCAAGTTAATTTATCTGTTGCCTCCTTACCCTCGGTTTAAAAATAACTGCACGCTTCAAAACGGGATAATTTCTTCACTTTCCGCGTTATCCTCAATGGGCATTACTCCCTGGTACGCTTTTTTTGTCTGCCTTAAAAATGAAGAAACTCTCTCCGCTGGAGGTCGTATTCAAAAGGCGTAAAATTGTGTCAGGTAAAGCGCGCTTAAACGACATGTGCCGGGCGTACATGGAGCCAAAGCAGCGCAGCAGGACGCATGTTTTATGCCTTCTGACCGTCTTTATTGTAAACGGAGGATATTTTAATATTATATATTATATGTGTATTATAAAAATATATCTGAATAAAAATTAAATAAAATTTAATATTTTGGGGGAACAAAGCGTGCGGAAAAGAGATAAGACTTTGTTGCGGAATTTTTCTGGCCCCGCGGGGAAGCGCTGAGCGGGTGGGTTTATATAAAAAGGCCTGCACCCCTGCCGCGCAGTGTGCGGCAGGGGCGCAGGCCTGGGCGCGCGTATAAGAGCGCGCCCTCCTTAAAGGGTGGGAGCGTCCCCCGGTCAGGTGTAAAAAGCTTTCAGGAAGTGCTTTTTGCACACCTTATACCTCTAAAACTAATTCCAAGAGAAAAAAATTTAAAAAATATTAAAAAATCGCTTGCCAAGCCGGGACTTTTATTGTAATATAAAAAAGCCGCAAAACGCGCCATGTGCGGCAAAATGGTATGAAGCGGGAGGTTGCCGGAATATTCCGGGTAATTTCCGCGGACAATTGTCCGACAATCGGACGACGGGCCAAATGGCCGCTTTAAAATTTTAAAAGCGGCACACACGGAAACGTGTATTTGAGCTTACAAGGAGGTTTATTTTAATGGCAAGTCAGAAAATCAGAATCAACTTAAAGTCATACGACCACAATCTGGTGGATCAGACAGCGGCCAGGATAGTGGAGACCGCCAACAGGACAGGCGCAACTGTTTCGGGTCCCATACCGCTGCCTACAGAAAAAGAAGTAGTTACTATCCTGCGCTCCCCTCATAAATATAAGGACAGCCGGGAGCAGTTTGAAATGCGTACCCATAAGCGCCTTATCGACATCTATAATGCCGGAAGCAAGACTGTCGAAGCGCTTACCAAGCTTGATCCCCCCGCAGGCGTGGATATCAAGATAAAGCTCTAAGGGCGGAGGTGACAGAATATGAAAAAAGCTATATTGGGAAAAAAGCTGGGTATGACCCAGATATTTAAAGAGGACGGTACAGTAGTTCCCGTAACTGTTATCCAGGCGGGGCCCTGCACGGTCATTCAGAAGAAAACTGTTGAAAACGACGGCTATGACGCTTTAAAGGTGGGTTTTGGCGAAATCCGCGAGAAATTAGTCAATAAGCCGGACGCCGGCCAGTTCAAAAAGGCAGGCGTGCCCGCAATGCGCTATGTAAGGGAGCTCCGCCTGGACGACTGCTCAGGCTATGAAGTAGGACAGGCTATTACCTGCGACGTTTTTGCTCAGGGGGACCGCGTGGACGTCACCGCACGCAGCAAGGGCCACGGTTTTTCGGGCGTTATTCAGCGCTGGAACCAGCATACCGGCCCTATGGCTCACGGTTCAGGCTATCATAGAGGAGTAGGCTCCATGGGCGCCACTTCCTCTCCCTCAAGAGTATTTAAGAATAAGCATATGCCTGGACACTGGGGAAATGAGCGCGTTACCATTCTTAATCTCGAAGTGGCCCGCGTGGACGCCGAGAGAGGCGTGATACTGGTAAAGGGCGCCGTGCCCGGAGCCGACGGCGCGTTAGTGACCATCCGCCAGTCGGTCAAGAGCAAATAAGCAAGGGAGGTTATCAATAATGCCTAAAGTAGCTGTCTACAATCTTGAAGGCTCGCAGACAGGCGAGCTGACGCTGAGCGATGAGATATTCGCCTCAGATATAAATAAAGCGGTTATACATTCTGTTGTGCGTGCGCAGCTGGCTAATAAGCGCCAGGGTACAAAGAGTGCCCTGACCCGCACTGAGGTCCGCGGCGGCGGCAAGAAGCCTTACCGCCAGAAGGGGACGGGCCGTGCCCGCCAGGGTTCCACCCGCGCTCCCCAATTCACCAAGGGCGGCGTGGTATTCGCGCCCAAGCCCCGTTCTTTCCGCATAAATGTTCCCAAGAAGGTTAAGCGCCTTGCGCTTAAGGGAGTGCTTACTGATAAAGTGGTCAGCGATTCCTTTATAGTAGTGGAGGATCTGAACCTTGCCGCTCCTAAAACCAAAGAGATGGTCAAAGTGCTGGCCAACCTCAAAATGGACGGCAAAACCCTTATCGTGCTGAGCGCGCCCGATGAGACCGTTCAGCGCGCTGCCGGAAATATCCCCACGGCTGCCGTTACTTTGGTAAACACCCTCAATGTGGTGGATATGCTCAAGGCGGATAAGCTGCTGCTTACCAAAGAGGCAGTGGAGCGCATCGAGGAGGTGTACGCGTAATGAAATTTTACGAGGATATTATAAGAAGGCCGGTGCTTTCAGAAAAGACCTACGATATGATAGGGGATAAGCGCTACGTTTTCGTAGTGGACCGCCGCGCCAATAAGGTAGAGATTAAAAAAGCGGTGGAGAGCATTTTTGACGTGCAGGTGGCAAAGGTGAATACCGTTACCACCGCCGGCAAGGTTAAGCGCATGGGCCGTTCAGAGGGAAGGACCCCCACCACCAAAAAGGCCTATGTAATCCTTAAGAAAGATTCCAAGCCCATAGCGTTCTTTGAAGGCATGGCTGATTAAAAGCAGAGGAGGAAAAGCAAAATGGCGATTAAGAAGTATAAGCCTACAAGCCCGGCCAGACGTTTCATGTCCGTCTCCGCTTTTGAGGAGATAACGGCCAAAAGCCCTGAAAAATCCCTGCTGGGCAAGGTTAAGAAAAACGGCGGCCGCAATAACGCGGGCCGCTTGACCGTCCGCCATCAGGGGGGCGGCAATACCCGCAAGTACAGGATAATTGATTTCAAGCGCGCTAAGGACGGCATCCCCGCCCGCGTGGCCAGCATTGAATACGATCCCAACCGTTCGGCCAATATTGCGCTGCTGGTTTATAAGGACGGCGAGAAGAGATATATACTCGCGCCCTATGGCCTGAATGTCAACGATACCATCTATTCGGGTGCGGACGTGGATATCAAGGTGGGCAACGCTCTGCCCATATCGTCTATTCCTGTAGGTACTTTGATTCACAATATTGAGCTTACGCCCGGCAAAGGCGGCCAGCTTGTCCGCTCGGCGGGTAACGCCGCTCAGCTTATGGCTAAAGAGGGCGCTTATGCTCAAGTGCGTCTGCCCAGCGGCGAAGTTCGCATGATTTCCATGAACTGCCGCGCCACTATCGGCCAGGTGGGCAATCTGGATTATGAGAACATTTCAATCGGCAAAGCGGGCCGCAAGCGCCATATGGGCGTGCGCCCCACCGTCCGCGGCGTGGTTATGAACCCGTGCGACCATCCTCACGGCGGCGGCGAAGGCAAGTCCCCTATCGGCCGTCCCGGTCCGGTTACTCCCTGGGGCAAGCCCACGCTGGGATACAAGACCCGCGCCAAGAAGAACAAGTCGGATAAATATATTATCAAGCGCCGTAACGGCTAAGGAAGGAGTCTAAGCATGAGCAGATCGGTTAAAAAAGGACCTTATGTAAACGAAAAGCTGCTGGCGAAGATTGTGGCCATGAATGAATCGGGCGAGAAAAAGGTATTAAAGACCTGGAGCAGGGCCTCCACCATCTTCCCCGACATGGTCAGCCACACCATTGCCGTTCATGACGGCAGAAAGCATGTACCCGTATATATTACAGAAGACATGGTAGGACATAAGCTGGGCGAATTTGCTCCGACCCGCACCTTCAGAGGACACGCAGGTTCGGAGAAATCCTCAGGCAAGTAAGGAGGAGCATTGAAAAATGGGAAAAAGATCAGCGATTAAAAGAGCGCGCAATGAAGAAAAGCGCGAGCGCCGCGCGCACGCGACTGCAAAATATGTGCGCATCTCCTCCAGAAAGGTACGCATTGTAATCAACCTTATCAGAGGCAAAAAGGTGGACGAGGCCCTGGCTATCCTCCGCTTCACCCCCAAAAGCGCCTCCCCCGTTGTGGAAAAGCTGCTGAATTCAGCCATAGCCAACGCGGAGCACAATCTGGGCTTGTCCAGAGACACCTTATATGTGGCCGAAATCTTTGCCAACCAGGGCCCCAGCCTTAAGAGGTTCATGCCCAGGGCAAAGGGAAGCGCTTCCCCTATCCTTAAGAGAACCAGCCATATAACCGTGATTCTGGACGAGATAAAGTAAAGGAGGCATACAAATGGGTCAGAAAGTTAATCCTCACGGCGCCAGGGTAGGCGTCATAAAGGGCTGGGACGCCCGTTGGTTTGCTGATAAAAAGGAGTTTGCAAACTATATAGCGGAAGACGACAGGCTCCGCAAGTACCTTAAGAAAAAGCTCTATACCGTGGGCATATCCAAGATAGAAATTGAGCGCAAGGCCAATTCTACCACTGTTTTCCTCTATACGGCCAAGCCGGGCGCCTTAATAGGCAAGGGCGGTGCTGGGATAGAGGCTCTCAGGAAGGATATTTCCGCCTTTATCGGAAGGCCGGTCAACGTCAATGTAATGGAAATTAAGAAGCCCGACGTGGACGCGCAGCTGGTGGCTGAAAACATAGCGGCCCAGCTGGAGAAGCGCATAAGCTTCCGCCGCGCCATGAAGCAGGCATTGCAGCGCGCCATGAAGGGGGGCGCCAAGGGTATTAAAACTCAGGTTTCAGGCCGTTTAGGCGGAGCGGAAATCGCCCGCAGCGAAGGCTATCATGAGGGCAGCATTCCTCTTCAGACATTAAGAGCGGATATCGAATACGGCTTTGCCGAGGCGCATACCACTTACGGGCGCATAGGGGTTAAGGTCTGGGTATATAAGGGCGAAGTGCTCCCCCAGGTCAAGAATGACGACAAAGCAGCGGAAGGGGGCAAATAAATCATGTTGATGCCTAAGAGAGTTAAGAGACGCCGCGTGTTCCGCGGGCGCATGAAAGGCAAGGCCCAGCGCGGCAATTTCATCGCCTACGGCGAATACGGCATAATGGCGCTTGAGCCCGCATGGGTGACAAGCAACCAGATAGAAGCGGCCCGTATAGCTATGACCCGTTACGTCAAGCGTCAGGGCCAGGTTTGGACTAAAATATTCCCCGACAAGCCGGTAACGGCCAAGCCCGCCGAGACCCGAATGGGAAGCGGTAAGGGTTCTCCCGAATACTGGGTAGCCGTGGTTAAGCCGGGCAGGGTGCTTTTTGAGATGGGAGGCATTCCCGAGGAAGCGGCGCGCGAGGCGCTGCGCCTGGCTTCTCATAAGCTGCCCCTGAAGGTTAAATTCGTAAAGAAATCAGATTTTGAAACGGAACAGGGTGGTGACGCAGAATGAAATCAGAAAAGAAGGTAAGAAAGTTTTCGGATTTGACTGACGCCGAGCTTAACGATAAGCTCAAGGACCTTAAGAGCGAGCTGTTCAACCTGCGGTTTCAGAACGCCACCGGTCAGCTCCAGAACCCCATGCAGATAGGCCTTTGCAAAAAGGATATCGCCAGGGTCAAGACCCTGCTGCGCGAGCGCGAGCTGGCGCAGGCCGAATAAGAAGGGAGGAGCTTAAAGAATGGAAAACACGAGAAATTTCCGCAAGCAGAGGACGGGCGTAGTAGTAAGCGATAAGATGGACAAGACCATCGTCGTAGCCATAAAGACCAAGGTAAAGCATCCGCTTTACGGCAAAACTGTTAACCGCACCACCCGCTTAAAGGCGCATGACGAGAAGAACGAATGCGGCATAGGAGATACGGTGCGCATAATGGAGACCAGGCCCCTGAGCAAGGAAAAAAGATGGAGACTGGTAGAAATAATAGAGAAGGCTAAATAAGCCGCTGCCGGAAGGAGGCAATAATTATGATTCAACCTCAGACAAGATTGCAGGTTGCCGATAACACAGGCGCTAAGGAAATCATGTGCATCCGCGTGCTGGGCGGCTCGTTCAGGCGCCACGGAGGCATAGGGGATACCATAGTGGCTTCAGTTAAAAGCGCCGCTCCGGGCGGCGTGGTTAAAAAGGGCGATGTGGTTAAGGCGGTTATAGTCCGCACGACCAAGGCTAAGCGCCGGCCCGACGGAACGTATATCCGCTTTGACGATAACGCCGCCGTAATAATCAACGACCAGAAGATGCCCAGGGGCACCCGTATATTCGGGCCCATAGCCCGCGAGCTGCGCGATAAGGATTTCATGAAGATTATCTCGCTGGCTCCCGAAGTCTTATAAGGAGGCGCCGAAGATGAAGATTAAAAAGGGCGATAAAGTCAGGATAATAACCGGCAAGGATAAGTACCGCGCCGATAATAAAGAAACTCACGAGCATGAGGTGCTCGCCTGCTATCCCAAGGAGAACCGCATACTGGTTAAGGATGTGAACGTGGTTACCCGTCACACCAAGCCCCGCAAGGCGGGCCAGCCGGGCGGCAGGATTAAGAAGGAAGCTCCCATTGACGCCTCCAACGCAATGGTCATATGCCCCAAGTGCGGCCAGCCCACCCGTGTGGGTTACCGCGTTGAAAAGCAGGGGGATAAGGCCGTTAAGGTTCGCGTCTGCAAGAAAAAGGTAAACGGCGCTGTGTGCGGCGCGTCCTTGGATAAGTAAGGAAAGGGAGGATTAAATTCAAATGGCAAGATTAAAGGATAAATACAAATCCGAGATTGCCGGGGCCATGAAGCAGAAGTTCGGCTATGAGAACGTAATGCAGATACCCAAGCTGGAGAAAATAGTTATCAATATGGGCCTGGGCAACGTTAAGGATGATTCTAAGAAATTTGAAGCCGCCGTTTCCGAGCTTGCGCTTATTGCGGGCCAGAGGCCTTTAATTACCAAGGCGAAGAAATCAGTCGCCAATTTTAAAGTGCGTCAGGGCATGAACATAGGCGCTAAGGTTACGCTCCGCGGCGACCGCATGTATGAATTTGCGGATAAGCTGGTCAATATATGCATTCCCCGCATCCGCGATTTCCACGGGGTTTCCCCCAAAGGCTTTGACGGCCGCGGAAATTACGCGCTGGGCATCAAGGAGCAGCTTATATTCCCTGAGATAGAGTACGATAAAATCGACCAGATAAGAGGCATGGATATAATCTTTGTTACCACGGCAAAGACGGACGAGGAAGCCAAGGAGCTGCTTCGCCTTATGGGCATGCCCTTCAGCGCTTAAGAGAGGGAGGATTTCAAAACAATGGCTAAGAAAAGCATGATAAACAAGCAGCAGAGGACTCCCAAATATTCCACCAGGGCCTATACCCGCTGCCGTATATGCGGACGGCCCCATGCCGTGCTGCGCAAATACGGCATCTGCCGCATATGCTTCAGGGAGCTGGCCTACCGCGGTCAGATACCCGGCGTGCGCAAGGCGAGCTGGTAAGAGCGTTTAATGATTTGAGAGGAGGAAATCTAAAATGGTTGTTACAGATCCTATCGCGGATATGCTCACCAGAATCAGAAACGCTCTGGTAGCAAAGCACGAGACGGTAGACGTCCCCGCTTCTAATATGAAAAAGGCCGTTGCGCAGATACTGCTTAACGAGGGCTTTATCAAGGGCGTTGAAGTTATAGAGGGCGGCGTTCAGGCTACCCTGAGGCTGACTCTTAAATACGGCGCCGGCAAGGAGCGCGTTATTTCGGGACTTAAGAGAATAAGCACTCCCGGACTGAGAGTATATGCAAAGTGTGAGGAGCTCCCCAAGGTTCTGGGAGGAATGGGCATAGCCTTAATTTCCACCAGCAAGGGAGTTATGACGGACAGTCAAGCCCGTAAGCTGGGCGTAGGCGGCGAAGTGCTCGCTTATGTCTGGTAACGGCGGAAAATTCGGAGGTAATTTATTATGTCAAGAATAGGTAAACTCCCTGTAATTGTTCCCGCCGGGGTAACGGTAACGGTTGACGCGGATAATAACGTCACCGTTAAGGGGCCCAAGGGCACTCTTACCGAGAGTATCAGCAAAGAAATAGAAGTTAAGCAGGAGAACGGCCAGATTCTGGTCAGCCGCAAGGGAGATTCAAAGCTCCAGCGTTCCCTGCACGGCCTTTCCAGGACGCTTATCAACAATATGGTAATAGGTGTTACCAATGGCTATGAAAAGGCGCTTGAAATTCAGGGCGTGGGCTACCGCGCTGCCAAGCAGGGCAAAAAGCTGGTTCTGAACGTAGGCTATTCCCATCCTGTAGAGATAGAGGAAAACGAGGATATCTCAATAGACGTGCCTGCGCAGAACAAGATAGTAATTAAGGGCATCAATAAGCAGAAGGTCGGGCAGTTCGCCGCCAATGTGCGCGGAGTGCGCGAGCCTGAAGTATATCATGGCAAGGGCATCCGCTATGAGGGCGAATATGTCGCGCTCAAAGAGGGTAAGACCGGTAAGAAGTAAGAGAGGAGAGGCAATAGGATGATTAAGAAGAAAGATAAAAATCTTGACCGCCTTGCGCGTCATGCGCGCGTGCGCAAAAAGATTTCAGGTACGGCCGACAGGCCCAGGCTGAATGTATACCGCAGCCTCAATCATATCTATACTCAGGTAATAGACGACGCCGCCGGAAATACTCTTGCCGCCGCCTCCACCGTTGAGAAGGAGATAGCTTCTCAGGTACAGGATATGACTAAGACCCAGGCCGCGCAGCTTATAGGAAAGATAATTGCCCAGCGCGCCCAGGAAAAGGGCATCAAGCAGGTTGTTTTTGACAGAGGGGGCTACCTCTATACCGGCCGTGTCGCCGCGGTGGCTGAGAGCGCGCGCGAAGCGGGCCTGGAGTTCTAAAAGGAGGATTTTATAAAAATGCAGAATAAGATTGACCCCAAGACGCTTGATTTAAAGGAAAAGCTGGTTTGCATCAACCGCGTTGCCAAGACGGTTAAGGGCGGCCGCAATATGCGTATGGCCGCGCTGGTAGTAGTAGGCGACGGCAACGGTCATGTAGGCGTGGGCAGCGGCAAGGCGCTGGAAGTGCCTGAAGCTATCCGCAAGGCTACTGAGGACGCAAAGAAGAACCTTATCACGGTTCCGGTTGTGGGCACTACTATCCCGCACGAAACCATAGGCAAATTCGGAAGGGGCGAAGTACTGCTCATGCCTGCTCCCGAAGGTACGGGAGTTATATCGGGCGGAAGCGTGCGCGCCGTGCTTGAATTAGCGGGCGTTAAGGATATCCGCACCAAGAGCCTGGGCTCCAATAATCCTGCCAACTGCGTTAAAGCTACTCTGGCCGGGCTGGCTTCCCTTAAGACGGCGGAAGAATACGCTCGTCTCCGCGGCAAGACCACCGAGGAAATCTTGGGCTGAGCAGCAAAGGGATTTATGCAGGGATAAATGTCTGAGGGGCTGATGCAGCGTCAGTTCCGGCCCAAGCGTTTTATATGGCGCAAGGGCCTGCACGGGCCGGCGCGCGGCTGAAAAGAATCTTTGAGGGTTCATCCGGCCGGTATCAAAAGATACATTTAATCCGGAGGCCTGAGCCTGCGCCGCAGATAATATGTCCGGCTCTTTTGCGGACGGGCATAAAAGCGGGCGCAAGGAAGAAACGGGCAGGAGGATACTCATTAAAGGCGGCCCGGAGACGCATGCGGCTCAGGATCGAGGTTTCTGCCTGCCGCTGCCTGTTCCATCCGTGATCGGGATATTCGCGGCGGGGATGCGCTCAGAGCTTTATATACAAATATAAAGCGGCATTTATGCACCTGTGCCCCCAAATTATGCCGGCTGCGGGCCGGCTCAAAGCACGGATCCTACTTTCAATAAGGAAAGGTATGATGATATGAAACTGAAAGTTACCCTTTTAAAGAGCACTATCGGATGCAAACCCGATCAGATAGCCACGGTTAAGGCTCTGGGGCTGAGAAAAATCCGCTCCACAGCAATTAAGCCCGATAATCCCGCTATGCGCGGCATGATTTTCAAGGTTAAGCACCTTGTGGGCGTTGAGGAAATAGAGGATTAATCCCTCGCAAAATCTAAGCCCGTAAGGGCGGGCAGAAAGGTATGAGAAGAAATGAAGCTTCATGAGTTACAGCCGGCACCCGGCTCAGTAAAGGCTCCTAAGCGTTTAGGCCGCGGCGTCGGTTCAGGCCTGGGCAAAACCTCAGGCAAAGGCCATAAAGGACAGAATGCCCGCAGCGGCGGCGGCGTGCGCCCCGGCTTTGAGGGCGGCCAGCATCCGCTTATTCGCCGTATTCCCAAACGCGGCTTTAACAACCGTTTCCGGAAGGTTTACACCCAGATTAACGTAAGCGCTCTGGAAGGCTTTGATAATGGTACGACCGTTACCCCTGAAATGCTGGTGGCGGCCGGATTAGTTCGTAAAGTAGAAAAAGATGGCATAAAGATCCTTGGCAGCGGCGAGCTTACTAAGAGCCTCACGGTCAAGGCTGCTGGCTTTACCTCCACAGCCCAAGCAAAAATAGAGGCTAACGGAGGAAAGGCAGAGGTGATTGAATAATGTTTCAGGTACTCAGGAACGCGTGGCAAGTTAAGGACCTGCGCAGGAAGCTGCTTTACACTATATTGATGCTTCTGCTGTTCAGGCTCTGCACCTACATCCCCACTCCCTTTATTGACCAGTCGGTCATACAGCAGGCAGTGGGCAGCAATTCAGGCTGGGGCGTTATAGACATCATTACGGGCGGCTCCCTTTCGGGCTATACCTTTATGGCCATGGGCATTACCCCCTATATCAACGCCTCCATTATCCTTCAGCTTTTGACGGTAGTAATTCCCAAGCTGGAACAGCTTTCCAAGGAAGGTCCTGAGGGACGCAAAAAGATAACCCAGTACACCCGTTATCTGGGCATAGCCCTGGCGTTTGTACAGGCTGTGGGTATATGCATGTCGTTTGGTGAGGAAGCTTTGGTATCAGATTTTCAGCGGAACATTTTTGCGTATATAATAATAGGCCTTACCCTGACGGCCGGAACGGCTCTGGCCATATGGATGGGCGAGCGCATAACCGAAAACGGCATAGGCAACGGTATATCTATGCTTATCTTCATAGGTATTATCGCGCGCCTGCCTTCCACCGCTATTGCTTACGTTCAGCAGGCGGCAGACCAGGCCCGCAACGGCAACGCCGCCCTGTGGTGGATACTGCCCGTTATAATCCTGGCCGTAGCTGCTTTGGTGGTAATTATAGTGCGCGTGGATCTGGGCGAACGCCGGATACCCGTTCAGTATGCGAAGCGCATTTCGGGCCGCAAGGTCTATGGCGGACAGAGCACTTACATACCCATGAAGCCCAACGGCGCGGGCGTGCTCCCCTTAATATTCGCCATGAGCTTTTTGGCCTTCCCCAACATCATTATAAAGATGTTCTGGCCTGAAGTGGTATGGTATGACAACTGGCTGGGCGCGGGCACTCCGCTCTACGCCGTACTGAGCGTAATACTGGTGCTGTTCTTCGCCTATTTCTATGCTTCCATTTCCTTCAATCCGGACGAGACGGCTAACGATATCCAGAAATACGGCGGCTTTATCCAGGGCATACGTCCGGGCAAGCCTACCAGCGATTATTTAAAGAAAATCAACCGCAGGCTCACCCTTTTTGCCGGTCTGTTCCTTGCAGGAATAGCCGTGCTGCCTATGATTATAAGCGCAATCCTGGGAAATATGGAGAACAGCGCTCCCATACTCAACCTGGCGCTGACCTTCTCCTCAACCGGATTACTGATACTTACCAGCGTATCCATAGAAGTTACCAAGCAGCTGGAGGCTCAGCTGGTAATGAATCACTATAAGGGATTTTTGGATAAATAACAGCATTTTCTGCTCGAAGAGGGGCGTTGAGGCATATTAATGCAGTTCGCCCCCCTGCGGGCTTAGGCTGTCTTTTGGCCGTGTTAGCTTATATCGGCGTCTAGGGTGCCGCGTGCGTCCTAGGCTGCTGCGGATATAAAGCTGCCTGCGGACTTTGGCGTCTTGCGACTGAGCTTGGTTTTTATGCTTATAAACCTGCCGGCTGCCGGATTTCAGAGCTGCCTGGCATTTAAGGGTACGTTATTTATGCATATAAGCTGCCGGGCTTTTGGCGCTTGTATATGTTTAAGCGGGGCCTTATGCCTGGAGAAGGCCTGTTTTGAGGCAAGGCGCGGCGGGCGGATGGCTTTATGCCTGCTGGCTGAGCGGCGCTTTAAAAGCTTAATGCTGAGGAGACAATGCGTTATTTTTACAGCTGAAAACAAACAATTTCCAGGAACCGTTCATTCTGCACGATGGCAGGACGGCGGTTGATACGGGTTGAATTTACCTATAACGAAAGGAAAGTCTATGAAACTTATCATGCTGGGAGCTCCCGGCGCGGGCAAGGGCACACAGGCCGCCCTGCTGGCTGAGCTTTACAACATACCTCATATATCTACGGGAGATATTTTCAGGGACAATATAAGAAGAGAAACGCCTATAGGCAAAGAGGTCAAGCTTATAATAGACGCGGGCGCGCTGGTGCCCGACGAATTGACCATTGCGCTTGTAAAAGACCGCATAGCGCAGGAGGACTGCAAAAACGGCTACCTGCTGGACGGGTTCCCGCGCAACCTTTACCAGGCTGAATCTCTTGAAAGCTTATCTCCTACTGATAAGGCGGTTAATGTGGATATAGACCAGGAGATACTGGTCGGCCGCCTGGCCGGGCGCCGGGCCTGCCCCAACTGCGGCGGCACCTTCCATGTTTCTTCTCTTTCCTCCGAGGTCTGTCCGGTTTGCGGCGAGCAGCTGCAGGTTCGTCCGGACGACGTTCCCGAGACTATACGCAAGCGTCTGGAGGTATATAACAGCCAGACCGCTCCGCTGATTGAATTTTACAGCAAATTGGGCAAGCTGCTGACTGTTGACGGCAATCAGCCCATAGAAAAGGTTTCCAGCGATATAGTGGAGGGTTTGAGAGAGGAATAATGCTTTATATCAAGACTTTAAGCAATATTCGGGCCATGGCTGAGGGCGGCAGGCTGCTTTATGAGGTTCTGGAGCTCTTAAAAAGCGAAATTCGTCCGGGAATACGCACAAAAGACTTGAATAAATCCGCCGAATGCTTTATAATAAAAAACGGCGCTGTTCCCGGCTTTAAGGGATACGGCGGTTTTCCTGCGGGGGTATGCATATCTGTAAACGAGCAGGTTATACACGGGTTCCCTTCGGAGCGCGTACTCAAGGAGGGAGATATAGTCTCCCTGGACGCGGGCGTATATTATAAAGGCTTTCATACCGACGCCGCCCGCACTTATGCTGTGGGAAAGGTTTCTCCTGAATTGCAGACTCTTATGGAGGCAACCGAACAGTCTTTTTACAAAGGCATGCTTCAGGCGCGGGTCGGCAACCGCATATCTGATATTTCCCACGCCGTGGAAGAGTATATCAAGCCTTTCGGCTACGGCATAGTCCGGGATTTTACCGGGCACGGCGTAGGCTTTGAGCTGCATGAGGACCCGGCCATACCTAATTACGGCAAGCCGGGCAGGGGAGTGCGCATACAGGAGGGCATGACTCTTGCCATAGAGCCCATGATAACGCTGGGCAGCGGGGACGTTGAGATTCTTTCGGACGGCTGGACCACTGTAACGCGCGACGGCTCCTATGCGGCCCATTATGAAAATACCGTGGCCGTTGTGGACGGCTCTCCGGTAATTTTAACTGCTCCCGACGTTTCCATATAGGCTTGCGGAGGTTTTGCTTTGAAAGAACAAAATTTTCAAATAGGCCGGCTGGTGCGCTCCCGCGCGGGCCGCGATGCAGGCCGGTATTTTGTGATAACAGGTTTCCCTGAAGAGAATTACGCTTATATCTCGGACGGAGCCGTGCGCAAATTGAATGCGCCCAAAAAGAAAAAGCTGAAGCATTTGGAGCTGTGTCCGCAGGATGTGCAGGCCATTCGGGCCAAGCTGGAAGCGGGCAGCAAGGTCTTTGACAGCGAGCTGAAAAGCGCTATCGAGGCCCTGGGCTTAAATATCAAACAAAAACAGGAGTGAGCCGATGGCAAAGGAAGATGTAATGGAACTTGAGGGCGTTGTGGAGGAGACTATGCGCAACGCGGTATTTCAGGTCAAGCTGGAGAACGGGCATATGATACAGGCCCATCTGGCCGGAAAGCTGCGCATGCATAATATACAGGTGCTGCCTGGGGACCATGTTACTGTGGAGATCTCTCCCTATGATCTGACAAAGGGCCGCATTATATGGAGAAGCAAAGGCTGACAGGATAAACAGCGCAGAATTACAGCGGATTTCGGTCTAAATGAGCATAAGCAAATACTGAGCGGGTTCCCGCTTTTGGACAAATGCTGCCGGCAGTCCGGCAGGGAATTTAAGGAGGAATAAAAAATGAAGGTAAGGCCAAGCGTTAAGCCCATGTGCGACAAGTGCAAGATTATAAAGAGAAAAGGCAAGGTTATGGTCATATGCCCTGCTGATAAGAGCCATAAGCAGAGGCAGGGCTGAAACAAGTCCCCTTTGGGGGCTGTTGCGGGAATGTCCATAGGGCAGTGCGCCGTTTGGATAATGGGCGCGTTTTCCAGCCCGGAGATTCCCCCGGCTTTGAAATCCAATCCCCCGCGGGCGCGGCTGAGCGGTTTTTTCCGCTTGCCCGCATAGGGATTTTTATATATTTTATTTATGCAAAATTTACGGAGGTGGAACCTAAATGGCACGTATTGCCGGAATAGATCTTCCCAGAGAAAAGCGTATTGAAGTGGGAATCAGAAGCATTTATGGCATAGGGCCTGCCCGTTCTAAGGAAATACTCGCCGCCACGGGAGTTAATCCCGATACGCGCGTGCGCGACCTGACGGACGACGAAGTAAACAGGCTCAGGGATTATATAGATAAGAACCTCAAGGTGGAGGGTGATCTGCGCCGCGAGGTATCTCTTAATATCAAGCGTCTTATTGAGATAGGCTGCTACCGCGGTATTCGTCACCGCAAGGGCCTGCCCGTGCGCGGACAGAGCACCAAGCAGAACGCGCGTACCCGCAAAGGACCCAAGAAGATCGTAGCGGGCAAAAAGAAAAAGTAACGGGAGGTTTAAATAAATGGCAAAGCCTAATGTCAAAAGAGGCGTGCGCCGCCGCATAGAAAGAAAGAATATAGAGAGGGGCGCGGCCCATATCAGCTCGTCCTTCAATAATACCATTGTAACCATTACGGATACCGCCGGGAACGCCATAAGCTGGGCGAGCGCCGGAGGGCTGGGCTTCCGCGGCTCCAAAAAGAGCACTCCCTTCGCTGCTCAGATGGCGTCCGAGACTGCCGCCAAGGCTGCTATGGAGCATGGGCTCAGGACAGTCGAGGTATATGTTAAGGGTCCGGGCTCAGGCCGTGAGGCTGCAATCAGAGCGCTGCAGGCTGCAGGACTGGAAATCAGCATGATTAAGGATGTTACCCCCATCCCCCATAACGGCTGCCGTCCTCCCAAGCGCAGAAGAGTATAAGGATAGGAGGATGTTTGAATTATGGCTAGATATACAGACGCCGTCTGCCGTCAGTGCCGCAGAGAGAACCAGAAGCTGTTTCTGAAGGGCAGCCGCTGCTATAGTGAGAAATGCCCCGTTACCAAGCGCGGGACAATACCCGGCCAGCATGGAACGGGCCGCCGCAGCAAGGTGGGTGAATACGGCCTCCAGCTCCGCGAGAAGCAGAAGGCCAAGAGGACTTACGGAGTGCTGGAGAGACAGTTCCATAAGTATTTTGAAATGGCCGAGCACTCCAAGGGAGTTACGGGCGAAAATATGCTGGCTCTGCTTGAATGCAGGCTGGACAACGTAGTGTACCGCCTGGGCTTTGGCGTATCCCGTCCTCAGGCCCGTCAGATAGTAAATCACGGGCACATACTGGTCAACGGCAAGCGCGTGGATATCCCTTCTTATATAGTTAAGGCGGGAGACGTTATAAGCATATGTGAAAAGAGCGCCGAAAAGGAGCAGTTCAAAGTGCTGCGCGAGGGCACAAGCAGGCTTATTCCCCAGTGGCTGAGCCTGGACAGCGCCAATCTTACCGGCACGGTGGTCAGCATACCCAAGCGTGAGGAAATTGACCTCCAGATTGCCGAGCACCTTATTGTCGAGCTGTACTCTAAATAATGAGGCATTGCCCTCATTGACCATAAAGGAGGGTTCCGTTAAAAATGATAGAAATAGAAAAGCCCATGATAGAATGCAGACAGCTCAGTCCGGACAACCGCTATGCGCAGATTGTAGTAGAGCCACTGCAGAGAGGCTTTGGCAATACCATAGGCAACTCTCTTCGCCGTATCCTGCTCTCCTCTCTGCCGGGCGTAGCTGTTACCAGCGTACGCATAGACGGGGTGCTGCATGAATTCTCCACTATTGAAGGCGTTTCGGAGGACGTTACCGAGATAGTTCTTAATATTAAGGGCATTTCGGCCAAGCTGCATTCGGATACTCCCGTGACGGCCAGCATTCGGGCTAAAGGCCCCTGCGAGGTGACAGCGGGAAGCATAACGGGGGATTCCAGTCTTGAGATTATCAATACCGACCATCATATTGCTACCTTGAGCGAGGGCGCGACCCTGAATATGGACCTGGTTTTCGCCAAGGGAATAGGCTATGTGGGCGCAGATAAGAACAAGACGGAGGATATGACCATAGACACCATTGCTGTGGACTCCATTTATACGCCTATTACCAAGGTTAACTACGCTGTGGAGACTGCCCGCGTAGGCCGCAGCTCCGACTATGACCGTCTTGTGCTGGATGTTTGGACCAACGGCTCCATCAACCCCAAGGAAGCCGTCAGCCTGGCCGCTAAAATCTTAAACGATTACCTGGCGCTGTTTATCAATCTGGTAGACAACGTAGGCGGGCTGGAAATGATGGTGGAAAAGGAAGAGGAGAAAAAGACCAAAGTCCTGGAGATGACCATAGACGAATTGGATTTGTCTGTACGCTCATATAACTGTCTGAAGCGCGCCGGCATAAACACCGTGGACGAGCTTATACAGCGGGATGAAGTGGATATGATGAAGGTACGCAACCTGGGCAGGAAATCCCTTGAAGAGGTGCGCCAGAGGTTGGCCTCATTAGGATTATCCTTGAAAAAGGGCGACGAATAACAGGAAATATAGGCTCGGCTGTCTTGCCGGCACAAGGCGGCTGCGAGCGGTATGAATATAGAATTATGCCGGAGAAAAGGAGCAGAAAATGCCTGGTAACAGAAAGCTTAACCGTCCCAGCGATCAGAGAAATGCGGTTCTCCGCGGCCTTTGCACGGCGCTGATTGCCAATGGGCGCATAGAGACCACCGAGGCCCGCGCCAAGGAGGTACGCAGAATAACCGAAAAGCTGATTACCCTTGCCATGCGCGATTATGCCGGCGAGGTGGAAGTGACTAAACAAGTGCGTAATGAAAAGAAGCAGCTTGTGGACGCGACATTTAAGACAGATACTCCTGCAAAGCTGCATACCCGCCGTCAGCTTATGGCATATCTTTATAATGTGCCTGAAAAGAGGATGGAGGGAGAGAGCAAGCTGCTTTATAAGCAGCGCCTCAAGGAGGTCAACAATCCCGTTGTAGAAAAGCTGTTCCGTGAGCTGGCGCCCAAATATGCGCAGCGCAAGGAAGAAAAAGGCACGGGCGGCGGATACACCCGTATCATTAAGAAAGGCCCCCGCCGCGGAGATGCGGCCGAGATGGTCATTCTTGAGCTTATATAGTTTTGTAAGCCCTCCCCTCAAATAGTTTTCTGCTCGAAAATACTGTCCGATGCGAATGTAGGGCAGGGGCCAGGGGGGCGGCGCGGCGGCCCTGCCGCAAGCCGGAGGCTTG
>URYI01000004.1 GCA_900552055.1 uncultured Eubacteriales bacterium
GCACGGTGGTGTGAGAGGTCGGCTGGTCAACTAATGGTCAGCCTCCTACTCGATTTCTCTGTTTCCTGTAATGTAATAGTCGCAGAATTCTCCGCCGTTTGCCAACGTCTGCTTTCTGTGCAGCACGCCGTGCTGGAGTGTGATCATCACCTCGTCCAACTCGCAGAACAGCGGCATCAACTCGGAAACGCCCAGCTTTTCCGCATAGGCGCAGATGGGGCAGCGGGTGATGCGGTAGTAGCAAGCTCCTTCATGAGGCTGTCCCTCAAAGTCCACTTTGAACGATGTCGGATATTGTTTTTCCTTTTCCGGCGTGTACCACTTGACATACTTCACGATGCTCTTTTTGTTCTCTGCCTTGCCCTTATCGGTGTTCAGGTCGGTTTTCGCAAAATACCACTTGATGTGGTAAAGCGAACGCCGCATCATCTCCTGCACCGTCTCCGGGGGGATCTTCTTCCCGCTTGCTATGTAAGGTGCGACAAAGGCGAGTGCAAACAGCTCGTTGTATGCCATTGGGTTGTCGTCACCAATGTCGGCAGCTTTCCCGACCAGTTCACGATAGACTTTTTTGCTCTTTTTCATAGTCTCCCCAGCATATGCGTTGCCGTATTTCTCCGTCAGGACTGCTTTCATCGGACTCTTGAACATCCAGAAATAAAAGCCGTTGTGTTTCATATCACTTGTCCTCCTGTAATTTGTTTACAGACTCAAAAAGCGCAGTCCAGCCGCCGGAATGATAAGCTCTTTTCATATGGATTGCATCCCTACTGATTCCGGCATTATTTTCTTCCAACGATCATAGCAGAATCGCCCAGCATCATCATAGCCGCACGCTGCTTCGAGCCGAAAATTTTCTCTGCGGTCTCCACATACTGAACCTCGGCAAAGCCCATGCCCCTCAGTTCCTCCACAAAGGCGTTCATGTCGCCGTACATCTGCGGCTTCATATTGTCATGCAGGACAAACACGCCGCCCTTTTTCAGTACCCGCAGGCTTTCCAGCAGCAGGGCATGCTTGTCCGCACCCATAATGTTATGATAGACGTAGTTGCTGATCACAGCATCAAAGCTCCCGTCCGGGAAATCCAGCTTATTGGCATCGCCGTGGACAAAGCCGCATTGCTTACCTGTATTATCCCGAATTCGGGATAAGATTGGTTATACCGAAAGTTGGATTATCCCGAAACCTTGCTTTTTCCCCTGCTTTTCTGCCGATTCCAGTCAAAAGATTCGGGATAACTTTTTCTGTTTTTTTGGTGGCTTGCAGCACTTTTCCATAGGGAGCTTCTCAACTTTCGGGATAATCTTATAGCCTCCAGTCCATCCATCCTTGATAATAGTTTACAGCAGGAAATTTACCTGACTATATCAAGGAGGCAGTGCTTATGAAAGCAAAAAATCTAACTATCAACGAAATGATTGCCCAAATCATTACAGAAGCCAGAAATCTGGGGTACTGCGAGGCTACCATCTGGAGGCATATCACTCCTAGGCTGCGGACCATTGCCGTTTACTATGAAAAAAGAGGCGTCTGCTTCTATAATCCGGTGATTACCAGGGAGCTTGTTGACCTGCAAAAAGAACGTCTGGATCGGGAAGAAATCTCCATCCACTATTACAAACGGGTCAAATCGGCAGCCAACCGTCTGGATGAGTTTTATCTGACGGGAACTCTGCATTTAAACATGCCAAAGCATGGGACGAAGTATCAAATCTCGGAGGATAACGAAAGGCTTATCGATCTTTTCCTGGATTACAAGAACTATGGCCCAAACACCAGGGACGATGTGGTGTGGGTCGTTCGTAAATACCTGCATCACTTTGAATCATTGGGATACACGACTCTTGAATGGGTGACTGTGGAACAGGTCAGGGAATTTATCCTGAAAACGGCAGCGGAGGTAAAACCTTCCAGCCTGCATAACATTCTGCTCTATCTGAAATATTTCCACATTTTTTTAAAAGAGAGCAAAATCCCAGCGCCGGACTGTATTGAGCTTTTCTCATACCGGGTCTATCGGGATATGCCGATCCAGAGCTATGTGACCGATGAGGAACTGGACCAGATCCTCCGCGTAATTGACACAGACAGTGAGATGGGAAAACGGGACCGGGCAATCATTCTTCTTGCAGCAACAACAGGTCTGCGGGCGGGGGATCTGATCCGGATAAAACTGACAGATATTGACTGGCGAAAAGGAGAAATCCGACTTCTTCAAAGGAAAACAGGGCGCGCCAGCTATATCCCGTTGGTCAAAGAGGCAGGTGAAGCATTACAGGATTATATCCTGAATGCCCGGCCGCGTTCTGACAGCCCGGAAGTGTTTCTGAGACTGGTTGCTCCCAGGACGGGGCTGGCGGATGCGGTCAGTATCGGATGTATGTTTCAGCAGTACCAAAGAAAAGCCGGAATTCGTCGTCATGCCTTTGATGGAAAAGGATTTCATGGGCTCCGCCGTCGGCTGGCCAAAAAACTGCTGGTGACGGGAACTCCGCTTACAACAATCGCACAAATCCTGGGACACGACGATCCGAAATCTGCGCGGCAGTACCTGTCCCTAGATACCGGCAACTTAAAAGAATGCGCTCTTGATTTCAAAGGCATTCCGCTGGAAAGGGGGGTGATGGGATGAATGGTAAGTTTATCAGTGGGTTTGCCCACGATCTGGAAAATATGATCGCTTTGAAATGTGCCCTCAGTTATTCCGAAAACACCTACCAGGAAAGGGCGCAGAGTTTTGACCGTCATTGTTTTAACATACATTCCGGCCAGAAAGAGCTTACCCAGGCCGTTGTGCTGAGCTGGCTGAAACCAGAGCCGGAGAAATCGCCCCAGACCATCCATGGGAAGGCAGCTTTCGTCAGAGCATTGGGAAAATATCAAAAATCTATCGGGAAAGCAGCATATATTCTTCCGGACCGCTTTACCGCTGGAGGAACTATATTCATTCCCTATCTGTTTGGGGATGATGAATTGGCGGCGCTGTTTCATGAAATCGACCAATACCAGTATCCCCGTGACCCGTTCCGTCCGCTTCTGTTCAGCACATACTTTCGGATGACCTATACCTGCGGTCTGCGGCCAAATGAAGGGAGAAATCTTAGGCGAAATGAGATTGATTTAAACAGCGGAGAGGTTCGGATCATTGAAACAAAACGGCATAAAAGCAGAACGGTCATGATGTCTGAAGATATGCTTTCCCTTGCAAGGTCTTATGCCAGCATCCGGGACGCCGCGTTTCCGGAAAGCGCATATTTCTTTCCTGCACCGGATGGCGGCCCCTATTCCGCCCAGAAGATACAGGGGAAATTTAAATGGTTCTTTGCCCGCACAAAACCGGGAATTCCCAAAGACCTTCTTCCCGCCGTCCGGGTATATGACCTCCGTCACCGATTCGCAACGGCTGTCCTGAACCGCTGGCTTGATGAAAAGAAAGAACTTTCCTCACGGCTCCCCTATCTCCAAACCTACATGGGTCATAAGGATTGGGAGGCAACCGCATACTATATCCATCTGCTTCCGGAGAATCTGGTAAAATCGTCCGGGATCGACTGGGAAGCTATGAACCGTTTGATTCCGAGGGTAGAGCTATGGGAAAAGTAAAAGATGAACAACTGTTCAGCCTGCTGAGAGATTTTCTCCTGATCTACCTGCCAAACCAGCGGCACGCCAGCAGCAATACCGTAAAAGCATACCGTACTGCATGGAACCAGCTTTTGAAATATATAGCGGAACAGAAAAAGATTTCTATGATGTCTGTTACATTTGAAATGATCCGTTATGAAATGGTGTTGGCATACCTGGACTGGCTTTCAGAAGAAAAAGGCATAGGCCCCGCTACCCGGAATAACAGACTGGCCGCCATACGCGCATTTATTACTTACGCTTCTGCCTGCAGGCCGGAGTATATCAGCCTGTCCAGTGAACTGGCAGCGATTAAGATTCAGAAAAAGGAGCGTTTCCGGGAGGTGGACTATATGTCCGAAGCCGCGGTCAAGGCTCTGCTGGCGGTACCTGATACCCGCACAAAAATGGGACTGCGGGATCAATTCCTGATGATCTTTCTTTATGACACAGGCGCAAGGATTCAGGAGGCCCTGGATGTGAAAATCTGTGATCTGCGGATTGACAAAACACCAACAGTGACGCTTCATGGAAAGGGCGGCAAGATCCGGGTAGTCCCCTTAATGAAGGATACGGTACAGCATCTGGATAACTACATGAGTGTATTTCATAAAGGAGAAAGTGCCTTTTCAACGGAATGGCTTTTTTATGTAGAGCGAAAAGGTTCCCGCAGCGCAATGTGTGATGATACGGCGAGACTCCGTATCCAAAAGTATGCAGAACTGGCAAGGGAGACCTGCCTCGATGTGCCGGAACGGGTTCATCCTCATCTGTGGAGGCATACTAGGGCGATGCACTTATACCAGCATGGAATGGATCTGACGATGATTTCCCAGTGGCTGGGGCACAAGCAGGTTGAAACAACGTTGATTTACGCTTACGCAGATACGGAAGCCAAGCGGAAAGCGATTGAAAAAGCCATGGGTACAGGCCTTGCCGATACAGAATCGGTGAATTACACAGTTAGTGATGAAGATACGTTAAAACGGCTCTACGGTCTGTGATGCGGCAAAAAGATTATCCCGAATTTTAGGAATATATCTTTCTAATCCTGGCGGAAGAGTCCTAAAAGCGTGGAAAAGTTATCCCGAATCTTTTTATAAAAAGCTGGTGGACAAGCGGCTTCTTTTAGAGATTCGGGATAATCCAACTTTCGGGATAACCTGTATTATCCCGAATTCGGGATAAAATCGGCAAGCAATGCAAACATATACATGTTTTGCGATTTTAGCCGGATTGCACCGGCCAAAATGCTTTTTGAGGGATTCCCCCCAAGCCCCCAAGATCGTCCCCATTCGGTGACGGCTGCGCGTCCTGCGGACGCTGAAAATTTTTCCATGACAAAAGAAAAACTCTATGCAAATGGTTAATCCATTCACATAGAGTTTTCTTATTTCCCATTCACTTGGCATAGGTCAGTATTTTTACAATACTTCTTTATGCTCCTCTGCCCTTATGCGGTGGCTCTTTTTTCTTGACAAATGAAAACCCATTTGCTACTTTTCCCAAAAACCAGAACAGGAGGCGCAGTCACATGCTTACCAATTATTGTTATCAGACGGATATCCGCTTTCAAAGCTTAAACTGTCCCGTGCCGTCGCCGCTGCTTTGTGGGCTCGACATTGGGTATTCCGGAATTAAGATACAATCGCCCTGCAATGCGTCCATTATCCCCAGCATTGTGGTCAAGGCCAGAAACGATTCGCCGCTTTTGATCAATGGGGAGGATATCCGATACCGGGATGAAAAAGGGCAGATGTGGTATGTAGGCAGTCTGGCCAAAAAGACGCTGCTGTATGGCAGCACGGCCATTAAATCCACAACGCTTTTAGGAAGGCAGCGGGTGCAGTCGGAGGAATTCCTCGTACAGAGCCGTATCGGCTTTTTCTTCGCAAAACTGCGGGGGCTGCCGGAAGGCGGATATGATATGGACGAAAGGCCGCTGAAGGTACAGACCGGCCTGCCGCCGGAATTTATTGTACAGGATACGGAAACGCTTCTGCAGCGCCTGACGGGGGAACATTCTTTTTATGTCCGGATCGGGAAAAGGCCGTGGCTCAATGTGAAGGTGAAATTGGAAAGGCGGGATATCCATGTCTGCAAGCAGCCGTTTGGAACATTGATGTCCAGCGTGATCAGCGAGGCCGGCGTCATGACCAACCCGGCACTTCTGAAGAAAAACGTCCTGATCCTGGACGCCGGGTTCCATACAACGGATACTTACCATTTTATCCAGGGCGCAAAAGAAGGCGCGTCGCTGACATGGGAGAACTATTCCATGCAGGAGGTGTACCAGCGTACCTGCAGCGATATCCTGCGGGCGTCCGGAAATAAGGCGGACGTCTCGGTATACAACCTGGAGAAGGCGTTCGACAGCGGCGTCATTCATTATGGGCCAAAGAAAGAGCCGTATGATTTCAAAAAGAATTTCTATGGGAACCTGCGGAGCGTCTGCAATGAACTTCTCCAGGAACTCAATGCGGCCTACGATAATATGATCAACGTGGATGTAATCCTGCTGACCGGAGGAACCGGTGTTGCCTGGGAACGGTACATCCGTGATTTTTATAAGGACACAAAGGCGCTGGAGATTATCCTTTCCGGGGAAGGAAGGGAGGCGGCCAGAGCGAATGTGAGGGGGTATTACAACCTTTTGGTTTCCCGATTTCGATAGGAGGAGGTATCGTGCGCGTTCATTTGCGATTTTTAAAAAAGGATCCGGATTTATGTAAGTGGCGCCATTCGGTAAGCGGGAAAATGCTGAGCTTTTACCTGAACAGCATCTTATCCGCGGAGCTGCATAACAGGATAGCCTTTATCCCTCAGACGGTGCTGCTCTCCATGGACGAAAGCCCCTGCGATATTTCCTTTCATACGTCCTCAAGGGAGATTGAAGCGTTTGTCGCTTCAATCCCGTCTAATCAGAGGAACAAGGTGATTAAGGAAATCATACGAAAGCATCTTCGCAGCCAAGGTGTGATAAAAAGCAGGACTGTTAATCCTTTTTCAGAAGAGGTGCAGATGGCGCCGGATAAGCCGATACCAAAAAGGGCGAAGGTGGAGTTTGTTCCGGAAAAAACAGAGCATGTCGGTTTTGCCCCCGCCGCCACTGTACGGACAGACAAGCCGGAACAGAAAGAGGACAGTGACGGTGAGGAGACCGATGAGGAACGAGAACTGCGCATGGCGCTGATCGCCATGGCGGGCGAATAGGAGAGGAGCCTATGAAGATTGAAAAAATAGCCGCAGGGGTTCTGGGACTTCTTGTGGCAGTATTTTTCATCATTTATTTCACCCTGCCGGAACAGGGTGAGCAGATATATATCCCACAGGAGACCAGTGTACCGGAAGAAATCGAGATTCCGGAGGGATATCAGAGGGTGGACAATTACAGCGACGTGTACTATACCGAGACGGAAGATGGCTATCGGTATCTGTGGCTCGTACAGTTTTTTGACGGCAGCTATGGCTGGCAGGAAGTGGACGAAAACGGAAATCTGATATTCCCGAACCGTGGGACGGAGGAAGCGCCTTCGGAGGAAGCTTCGCCGGCGGGAGAAACGGGGGAAAGCTCGCCGGACAGTTCGGAAAATGCGGAAACGGAACCGGCGTCAGAGTGATTTTCTTGATTTCCCGCCTGCCGGAAGTTAATCTTTCCCCTGCATAGATTGATTTCATACAGGAGGAATAAAAATGACGGATACAGAACGGGATTTGAGAACGGCAATGAACAATTTACTTTGCATGATCACCCTCAGCGGACGGATGAATCAGACGGTGAAGGAACTGGAGGCATTGTTTGCAGTATCTGATTTTGAAAAGCGGATATTTGAACAGCCCCAGCAAATGAGAGGTTATGCAGAGGCGAAAGCAATGCTGTATGACGCGGTGGAACAGATCAAGGCTACTTATGGCAAGCAAATTATTTCCGAAGCATACGAGGCGTTCAAAAACGCCCTTTCCGAACCAGCGTTTTGCGAGGAAACGGGAATTGACATTGCACTGGAAAAGACAGAGGCGGCGGGGCTGTTCAACGATGTATTCAACCGCATGGTGGATATGGAAAGTTCGTTTCCGGATGAAGCGGATGGATATCTGATTTTCGTGGAGCTGGTACGGGAAGTGAGGAGCCAGACCACACGGTCGGACACAGCGGCTGATATCTGCCCGTATTGCAACGGCCTTCCGTCCAAAACGGCCAAAGCGGATTTCTTTGGGGAAAACCACGACGACAACGAAGGCTATGTGTGGGCCTGCGAGTGTGGTGCCTATGCCTACATGAACAGGGAAGGCAATGTGATTGGGACCATGGCGGACAGGGAGCTGCACTACCAGAGAAAAATTGTGAAAAAGATTCTGTTCGACCTATGCGGCGCGGCCGGGATGACCATTTATGAGAGCTGCCGTTGGGCCGCATGGATAACGGGGAAATCCCTGAATACCGTCCAGGATGTTGAGTATCTGAGCATGGAAGATTGCGATGCGGTACGCTCCCTGTACAACGAGGTAAAGAAACGTCTGAAAACAAAGCGGTTCCAATATCCCCACACCCACGGAGAACTGATGAAGTTCCTGGAGGACGGCGGCCGGATGATGGCGCAAAATGCGTTTGGCTATCGGTATGGGCGGCTGCTGATTCCTATTTTAACAGGAAGTGAAGCCATCCGCATCCGGTACCAGAAGGGAATCCAGGAGGTCATGCTGCCCAAAGGACTGGAATATCGCTTTGAAGGCGACCAGATGATGATCCTGCATCCCAGCGGAAAGCGTGAAAAGTACAAGTTATTTACAAAAGAACAGAGACTGGAGCTGTATCAGAGGGAAAAGAAGGAATAAGACAGGCGGGTATCTGATTGCAGATACCCCATACATAAGCAGAGATGGAGGTGTCGGCGTGAAAGGAAAGACATACCGTGTGGTTTTAAACAAATGGGATGTGGAGCTGTGTGCCAGGACATTAAATATTTCCCGGAAACGGACGGAGCGTTATCTAAAAGCTCTGATGAAAAAGGTAGAAGCAGATTACGGCTCGCTGCGGCTGTTCTGGTCGGATGTTATCATGCTGAACATGATGACGACGAAACTTCTGAAGGCAGCGGACCCGAGGGAGATAGAAAAAATACTTTCCCCACTGCACAGCGGGGAAAAGGAAGGGGTGGATGGATGATATTGTTTCAGCTTGGCTTTGACCACTATGTACCTATAGAGAAAATCAAGGTTATTTTGCCGTATGAATCGACCAGAGTCAAAAAAGATATCATCGCGCTCAGGGAAGAGGCCGGAACCGGCAAACTGATCGACGCCACAAAGCATAAACCCATCAAAACCGTTGTTGTGTTGGATGACGGCACCTTTATCCTTTGTACATATACGGCGGAAACTCTTGCAAAACGATATAAGGAGACACAGGGAGGGAATATATGAACCGGGATAAGCTTTTAACGGCTTTGGAACTATTAAAGAAAAACGGGGTGCTTTGTTATGTGTACCGGGAGTCGGTGTTTGAACTTTTGTCTATGAATAGAGCAGATGGCGTTGTCCATCTGCTTTCGGATACGCCGGCAGAAGATTTAAAGCCGATACTGGTAAAATGCGGATTTAAGGATGCGGCCAACGGAAAGGAAGGAAACATTTCTGCGCGGCTGTCTGGCCAAGCAGTGGAGATTCTTTGTATTAGCAATCTGGAGCCGGAAAGATTTGACGAATGTATACGGAGAGACTTGACTGTCCACTCCATGCTGATGCGGAGTAACAGCGACATCTATGATAACTGTGGCGGACTGGAGGATTTTCGTCAAAAAAGACTTCGCCTGACCGGCGGGAAGATTGTGGACAAGGATTCTTTTGCCATATCGTCTTTTGAACTGATGTTAAAATCGGGATATACAGCTGACGCCGGCATACAATCCACTTTGAACAAAGCACTGGCCGAACTGCCTGTGGGGAAACGGGTTTCGCTGATCATGATGCTCCGCAATTATATGAAAGCAGAAAATGCAGATGTGCAGCATATCCTGTGCATACTCTCATTAAAAGGAATCTTCCCCAAGGCCCCTACAGTTTCCTGCAGCAGGCCGGAAAAACTGATGGAAAAATTAAAGGGGATGAAGCCATTGCAGGTATCGGCGCTCGTTTGCACTCTTTGCGGGATAAAGGGGGAAAATCTGAAACAGATCCCAAATGTTGGATTTGCCCGGGAATTCTATGACTGTATTCAGAGACACATAGGCTCGGATCTGGGCAACCGGAAGCAGTTTGAGGAAGCGAAAAACAGTTGTACGGCGGAATGCTTTGAGACGCTGCTTGCTGTAAAAGAAGCCCTATGCCTGATTTCCGGCCAGGAATTCCATTTGGCCCAGGAGAAGCCGCGGGAGCTTTTGAAGGCGATTGATGCCAGTGACAAGTGGCAGGTGCAAAAGGAAAACGAGGAGAAAGCAAGGCCGCCTGCCTCAGCATCAAAAGAAGTACCGGAAGAACAGCCAGAGACGGAACCTGCCCCGGAGATGATGGAATTTGAGGGAGAGGCGGAGGAACAGTATATCGAGGAGGAAGAAGAACAAGAACAGGAGGATGACGCAGTTTCTAATCTGCCGCTGCGGGACCCGTCGAAAAATTTTTATATCCACCGGAAATAACGGATTGCGTCCTGAGTAATTTTCAGGACGCTTTTTTCTTGAAAATAAAGGCCTCCTCAGCTAATGTATCGGCGCAACCTTAAATTAATAAAGGAGGAATTCAGAATGGTTATTCAAGAAAAGGTGCAGAACAGGAGTCTGAAGATGACGAGAGAAAATCTCATCTTCGCAAAAACAATCGGTACTCTGTACACGATAGGAGCCGACAGGAATGTGATTTCCCAAATGGTAGAAGAGACCAAAAACACGGAGACGGATATACTTCCATATCTGCGGGATCGTCTCATGTCGATGAGAAGCGGCTATCAGCAGGCAACAAAGGAACATGAAACCTTGAGCAGGCTGCTGGACGACTGCAATGCGGCAATATCCGGGAATCAAACAAGCTGAAAAAGAAAGGAATGATCATGATGAACAGAAACGAACTTCTTGAAAAAATCGCTCAAATTGTCCTGGAGAATCCTGAACTGAAGGAATCTATGGAAATACTGATGGGCGGATTGGGCCAAACGGAGGAGGCGGTTACCCAGAAGCCGGATATGATGTATGTACTGGCGTGCAGAGTAAAGGTGCATTCCGAAGACGGGGAAGAAAACTACCACTATCATCCCATTGTCGGGGAGACGCTTCTTATGCCCGGAGGAGAATGCAATAAAATCGTAAGCTCTTCGGATTTGCTCAGCCTGCAAAATTCCACGAGAACGATGTGCCAGTATTATGGCAGCGGCCGATACCAAATTCTTGCCATGAAGCCGGAAGAGTTTGAAAAGCTGCAGCATGCTTTGGATGAAACGGTGACGGTTCTTATGGACAATATCCACCAGGCAGTGGAGGCGGTCTTGAAAAGCAGCGGCTATGTCGCCCAGCGTGCTATTTCCTTTGAGGATATTTATCGGTATATCTTGAGGTCAGTCATGCTCGGTGCGCACGGTGTAATCGGTGCGGCCCTTGGTTCGGACAGTCAGATCATCTCTGACATTTCCGGAGTGCAATATGAATATTCCGAGCTTTCCTGCGGGGATGACGATAAATTGGACGAGGACGACTACGAGGATGATGAGGACACCGACGATTACGAAGATGAGGACGAAGATGATGGCCCAACCAGGGAGATTTACATCATTCGTGAGGTTTAAAGAGACTATGTGATGTGTTCGCCGGCTTCGGATTCCCTGAAACGCCTTTTTGAAAAATTAGTTCAAAGAGAGGTATTATTTATGGCATTCGTAAGCACAAACATCAATATCGGACACCTTCAGGGAATCCTGGTCGGCGATATCTACTCGCCGCGAAGTAATTTGGCTCTGCTTACCATCAAGGTAAAAGCGGAGAAACGGGAACCGGGAACAAACCGCAGGAAACTGCATTTTATCCAGTTTGTCGCCTATGATGAGTTGGCGGAATCGTTTCGGGAAAATGGAAGAGACGGTCAGATCGTATATGTCCAGTACCATTTAACGACCAATGGGAAAAGGGACGAAAACGGAGTGTCCCGTTTCTTCCATAACCGGACGGCGGACCATGCTGTTTTCGGCTCGGTCATTGGAGACGAAAAGGTCAGTGTGCCGTATCTGAACAAAGGATTTTTACAGGGAACGATGGCGGGACTTCAGAAGATCTACAGCAGCAATGAGGATCTGTGGAGTATTCTCGTCTGTGAAACGGTTCTTCATGATTCAGGCAGGGAGCTGCGCCGCTATCACCGCTTTGTATTGAAAGGGGATGAACTGAAGTTTATCGCCGGCAGAAGGAACATCGGCGACCCGGTTTTGGTTGAGTACTGCGTGGAAAGCAGAAAAGAGGAAAGGGACGGCCAGAAAGAACATTATACGGATTACATTTTGACAAATCTTTTATAGGAGGAATCATGCGCAAGACGGTGCAGGCCTGCCTGCTGATTTTGGGATTGATGGCTGCTGTACTTTTGATGATGGATTCCTTTTCAGTTGTGAAGACCGGCACAGGCAATGGCGCGACCATCCAATGGGATGACAACTTCGAAAGATTTTGCTGCGAGCTTGCGAAAGGCTGTTCGTCGGACGCGGAAAGGGTGACGGTCTTCCGAAACTGGATCATCCAGAATATCTCCTACGACGAAGAAAGCGAGGTTCTGTTTTACCAGACATTCCATGTAGGGAAAGTGATGCAGAGCAAGAAAGGCGTGTGCTTTGATTACGCCGGTCTGTTTGCGGCTATGTGCCGGAGCCAGGGAATCCCTTGCTATGTATTGGACGGAACTTATCAGGGCGAGCCGGCCTTCCGCCACGCATGGAACCGGGTGTTTTTTGACGGCCAGTGGTGGAGCCTGGATACCACAAGGGACCATACTGCCAGAAAGGAAGGCGGCAGTGAATACGGAGTGGTCCCCATAGGAGAGGATCCGTTTGCGGAAGACAGCTATTTTTTGATTCATCAGGTTTTCTGATATGGAGAAGATGATATGGAAAGGCAGGGAAACGATGATAAATCCATACGAACTAAAAGATGAACGCGCTCTTGGTCTGATCCAGGGCTATGTGATTGATGTGAAAGACAAAGGCGACTGCAACATGCTTTTGTTCAAGAAAGACACAATGGATCGGGCCTCAGACCTGATTTCGGTCGCCGCATGGGCGCCGCAGGCGGGACAGGACACGCCGGATATGAAGGCGATGACCGACGATGTAAAGGGAAAGTTTATCGCCTGCATTGTAATTATCCGGAAGAAAGAAAAAAATGGGAAGCTTTATACCAACTATGATATGAAGTATCTCATTAAGCCTCCGGTGGGAAAAACAGCTTAAACCACAGCGGGCAGGCCTTTCGGGGCCTGCCATTGCTTTTAAGAAAGGAAAAAGATGGAAGAAAAATCATTATACCAGACGTTGCTTGACCAAGGAGTCCCGCAGACAGATATAGGAAATCACTACAGCGATCTATATGTGCGGGTCACCAGAAAAACCAAAGAGATTATCCAGGACTATATCCAGAGGAACGGCTTAAAAGGAATGCCGGAAGTATTTCGTTCCAATATTGCGGGAGAAGGGTACTGGTACGACATCCCCTTTGCCTATATCCCATTTTGGGAGGAACGAATGAAAAAAGGAAGGGGGCTGGGACGATGAAGATTTTATCCTTTGGCGCAGGCATGCAGTCGACTGCATTGGCGCTCATGAGCTGTGACAATGCGATTGCACAAACATTAGGGCGGCCGGTCCCGTTCCCCAAAGTTCCGGTTTATGACGCGGTGATTATCTGTGACCTTGGCTTTGAGCCGCCATGGGTACAGGCGCAGGCAGATTTTGTAGGGCAAAAGTGCCGTTCTGTAGGGATTTTTTATACCAGCCTTGACGCCCCGCTATACCAGGACCTGATGAGGGATTTTGGAAAACGGCGGGTTGTCAGTATTCCATGGTGGACATTGAGCGATGATGGGCATAAATCCAAGATGCCGAGGAACTGCACGCTGGATTACAAGGTTGGTTTGATCTCCAAATATGTGCGCTGGGAACTCTTGGGCTACAGGAAAGGGCAAAGGCTGAAAGAGGAGGATAAGAAGGCCCATGAAATGCACATGGGATTTAGCGCGGAGGAGAAGCAGCGCTGCAAAGAGAATCCCAACCCCATGTTTGTCAACAGGTTTCCTTTGGTGGACATGCAACTGGAGCGCAGAAACAACTACGCTTACATCAAAGATGTATGGGGGCTGGATACAAAAGCGTCCGCCTGCTGTTTTTGTCCTTTTCACAGAAACTATTTTTTTCAGTATTTGAAACTGCACGAGCAGGAAAGCTATCAAAGGCTGGTGGAGGTGGATAATCTGCTTCGGGACAACTCTCCCAAACCTCCCGTGAATTCCGAATTGTTTATTTCACGCAGCAGGAAACGCCTGGGAGAACTGACACCGCAGGATTGCAACGATGCAGAGTGTTTTGCCTTAAATGGGCGCCTCATATGGAACGGTTTTTAGGCTACAGAAAAAGTTACAGGAGGATTGACGATTTGAACAGGAACAGAGATTATACAGACGTGCTTAAGAACATCATTGATGATGAACTGGAAGGGCGATGCTCGGAAAGCGAGTGTGCCGTATGGCTCTCCGAGATGGGATTGACAGCAGAGGATCTTACGGAACTTGGTTACGGTTATCTCAATGACCTATTTGCGGAAGAGGATGGTGATTGAAAAATGAAGGATTTATGGAAGCTTGTACGTGAGTGTAAAGAGGAGCTGGACGCGCTTGGCATTGAATACCGTACCGTCAGGAATTGGACGGTCAATACCCGGTCACAACGCCGGTGGGGACAATGCAAGGTAGTTTCTTCGGACGTATTTGACATCAATATCTCAGTCCGGCTTCTGGCCGACCAGGTTTCAGACACTGCGGCAAAGGACACCATTATCCATGAATTGCTTCACACGGTAGAAGGCTGCTTAAAGCATACGGGAAAGTGGAAAGCGCTGGCAGAAAAAGTAAACCGGGCTTATCCGCAGTATCATATAAAGCGTGCTACTACCGAAGAGGAAAAAGGCTTTGAAAAGACTGCAAGAACGTACCATAAGAACTATAAAATTACCTGTACCAAATGCGGCAGTTCTGTTTACAGGCAAAAGGCCAGCAAGGTCGTTCTGCACCCTGAGCAGTTTAGATGCCGCATTTGCGGCGGAAAGTTTGTAGTAGAAAAGCAATAGAATAAGGCTCTTAGGCTACACCGGGGGATTTGTCGAACCCATTCACTACGAGGAGGAATGAGAGTGCGATATTACAGAATAGGGAGACCGATTGCTCTAGGTACTTATCCGGAACTACAGGGAAATGAGGTCTTAGAGGTTCACAATTACAGTTTCTCAACCTACTGTGAGGAAATTGGCCGGAAGGCATGGGGGGGTACATAGAATATGCATCCCCTTTGCCGCCGGTCCTTGCGGATAACTTTGATCTGACTGCGGACGGCATTGGCTGTACAGGTTGCCTGAACGAATACGCAGATCGGGATATGGATTGCTGCTGGAATTGCAGCAGGAATAAGTATTCCAGAAAAGATCTTTACAGACACCGGAAAATAGAATATGGAGAAAAGGGCGAAGATGCAAATGCTTAAACGGGATCTTTAAAGAGATGAAAAAATGGAGCGACAGTCTTGTTGCTCCATTTTTTTCTTGCAATATAAATCCACTCTAACTATTCTTCCTGCGCATCCATTAAAAAGCAAAGGAGGAATTCAAATGAGATTCAAAGACATGGATGAAGAACGGAAAAAGGTTGATGAGCTTACAAAAGCGCATCAGAATCTGGGACTGGAAGGAGAGAACTATTTGATCCGCCCGTTTCAAGATATGGCTGAAATCGAACGGGAGGGGGAGCTGTTGCACCATGCAATTGCCTATTATGCCATTGACCGCTATGCCAAGGGGAAGGATTATCTTTTCGCAATGCGGAAAGCATCGGAACCGGATACTCCATTTATTTCTTTGGAGTTTTCCTCTGGCGGGAAACTGGAGGAAGCTCGAAAGGATTGCAACCGCAAAGTCACTGACAGGGAAGAACTGGAGTTTATTCAGCGGTTCCAGGAAGAGCTTCTGTGGCCATTCATCTCTCATAGCAAGGAGGGCGTCCAGACTCTGCTGTCCAAGAGGGTTTATGATGTTCCGGAATACCGGAGAGTGCTTGGAATATCTCCGCAGCTAGGCATGAAAATTTCTTCTTTAACGAGGCAGCTGGCGAAAGAGGTGCAAATGTGCAAAGAGTATTGGTGGTGTAATTTTGAAGATCTGCATCTGTTAAAGCTTCATGCAGTGGACGGGATACTGCGAGTAGCAATCGTGACAGACGGAGAGAAATTTATCCTATGTGAAATACCGCCAGAATGCACGAGTATTCAATTCATGGAAATCTAGGAGCGTGAGAAGATGACAAAGGAAGAATTCAGAAGATCCCTTTATGCCAGAAAGGACTGGTACCAGAAGTCGTTGGACATGAAAAAGGGAAAGATCCCATGGGAGAATGGTTATAACTGGCCGGATGGCGATGTGCAGACCTGGGAAGGTGCTGTCAGAGAATTGAAAAATACCCTGGATATGCTGAACTGCATATCTGAGCGGCTGACGGTATCTACTCCTATCGGGTCAATCATTACGGTTCCGAAAAAGGATAGAAACTATCCCGGTGTCCATATCTGCCTGGAAAAGAATGCGGATTTAGACATTCTTGCAACCATAGAGGCCAATCCATTCATCAAGAAGGTCCAAATGGTCTCGTATGCAGTAATTCCAGAGAAACGATAAGGCGAAACGCACCCTGCGGATATCCGGAGCGTGCTAATACGGAGAACATGAAACAGGAGGTAAAATGGTGGAATCAACGGAAGAGAAAGTGATTTCTGAGATTAAGCGCTTGATCAGACAGCATACCTACTGCAGTTACCGGGATGAAGAGGAATGCTTTGTGACGGAAATTTATGCCGATTACCGGGACGAGGCCGGAACAGATATCATTATTCAATGGTGCCGATCGGAAAAACCGTGGGACGCATTCTGGGAATCGCTTGACGAGTGGTATCGGGAGTCGGTATGGGACGAAGAGGACAACGTAATTGCCGCAGTGCGGAAGAATTGGTGTTCCAAATGCCATTCCTATGAAGAGAACGAGGAATTTATTGAGGAGTGGATTCGGGAAAATCTTTCTGTAGAGTTGCCTTCGGATCATTATCTGGAACAGGAAGTGTGTGTTGATATCATTGTTGATACCGGTGACGGCAATTACGACTATGTTCTTAACGATGTGTATCCGCACTATGACGGGCGTTACGAAGAACGGATCCCCGAGGAAGCGTCCATCCTATGGCTTGCCAGGCAGCAGGGGTATTTGAAGAAACAGTTAAGCATGGCGATGAAGAAACAGATTTTTGGTGACAGCAAATTGCTGGAAAGCCTGCGGACGGAAGTGCTCAACTGCTCCAGCCATATGAATGCGTTGACCTTCTTTGTGAAAATGACCGTAAAAGAGTTATTTAAACTGCAGGAGGCCATAGCTGAAAGTGAAAAAGATGAAATAAAGACCGGAAAGTACAGCGCCGTGCAGAAACGAAAGCACTTAAGGCATATGGTTCTTTCCAAAGATACGGCCTGTGGGTTGTACGATAACTGGTCTGGGGCCGGTTCGGTTCTGGAAATTGAACTGGAAAAGGACGTAGTGCTCCCGTTGAAGTTTATCAGTTCAGCGTGGCCGGACGGCGGCAGAGGCTATAGCGTGGCAAATGTTTATGGAATCTGTAGTTCGTTCTGGACGGATACAGTGAAGCAAATTGCATAAGGAATTCCTTTGGGAAAGGTACTGTTATTAAAAAATAGGAGGATTTTGTTATGGGACTTCAATTACATGAGACAGTGTATGGAAAAAATTTTTTTGAGTATCAGCTTCCCAAACTTACAGAAGCGATAGAAAATCTGAGCGAAAACATCAAAAGGCAGAAGGATAGTGAAGGAACAGAGAAGGAGGATCTCGCTCCAGAAAAAAGGGAAGCGTTGCTTGCAGTTTTACAGAACCCCCAAAAAGCGGAAGCATTTGGCAGGCGGATCACGGAACAGGTGGAAACAGACGATGAATCACCAGAAAAGATTGGATATTATGCCGCAAAAGCGATTTTAGATGGCAGCGTTGATGATTTGTTGATTGCCATCTGTGGCTGGTCTGTTTCTTCGCTTCTGGATTCCGTAAACAGCGATATATGAGTTCTGTAGAAAAAGGAGAGAGAAAAAATGTCAATTTCTAACTGGAACGATTACGGATATGGAATCCGCACGGATAATCTGCAGATCAAATCAGAAGAAAGTCTGGGCGAACTGGTAAGTATGGCGCCAAAGCTGAAGGCAGAAATGGATGCCTATTTCGAAGAACAGGAAATCTCAGAACTGACGATGGAGGATTATCTGGGATACGACACAGAGTATGATTACCAATTAGCATCACTAATGCGGCTGGTGATTAAAGAAGCGGAGGGAATCGATTTAGTTCCCTGCGATGATCTTAACGCATGGAATTATCTTTTGTATATGCCCTCCTATCCATGGCGGATGAGTGAAACCGATTTACGGCTGACGGAAGAAAAACTGGATGAGATCTTTCAAAAGTATTTTTCGGTTGTGACTGATGATGAGATCTCACCGACTTATCTGAACCTGGAAAATGGCGATTGAAAGGAACGTATAAAATGGATATCAGAGAATATTTGAGGGCTTACAGGGTGATACAGAACAGCGGTGTTCTGAAACCACCGTGCCCACGCTGCGGCGGAGAAATGGAGAACGACAATGGCGAAAACGCATTAAGCCGACATTGGGATGTGTATATCTGTTCGGATTGCGGCCGGGAAGAGGCGCTGGCGGACATCTTTGAAGAGGAAAAACCGGTGGAAGAATGGTATGCGGTCAGGCTGCTTGCCTCCAGTTCTGAAATTCTAAGGAAACAAAACGGCTATGAGTTAGATATCGTCAATAAATTAGAGATAACGGACGAGGATATCGACTTTATCCTGTCAATGGCCCTTGATGGCGGGATTACCCACTGGTATTCCAAGGTGGAAGTAGTTGGAGAATATCTTGGCAAATATACGAGCGACCAGATCAGCCGGGGAGGCATCCTTATTCTCCATGATATGGAAGATGGGAAACGATACGAGCTGACGCGGGAAAAGTTGTTATCCGGACTCCAGAAATACCTGCAGGAACATTCAGCTGTGATCTGTGGACAGGGGATAGATACCGGAGAAATTGATGCTTTGGAAGCTGACCGCATTGTTCAGCTTGCCTTATTTGAGGAGGTTATATATGGATAGAGAAAGACAGGATTGGGAGATTCATTATGTTTCCAACAGTGCGCCCTGCATTCGTGAGGGGAGGGTAGAGAAATCATTTCCCGAATATATCTGCGATGCCCATACCCATGGTATGAACCGTTATGGGCATTTGGAATTTCAGGTTGTGATTGATTACGGTCCGAGGAATATCGGTTATCTCCTCAATACGATGGGATACCGGGTCCAGGCTGGAGAAATTTTCCGAAATGGAGATCTGGTAAAGGGATTGCTTAAAAACTACGATGTTCAGATTCGTCAGATGACGGATTCTATGGGAGAACCGGTACTGCGGCTTGTCATACCGGACAAGCAATACCGATGGCCTGAAAATGCGGAGCCGCCGTATCAGTACCAAATGCTGGCAACACATTTACTGTATTTGGACTCGGGAACATCAAACTGACGGGAGGTATCACCATGGAGAAAAAGGTTTTCAAAGCTGTCTTGTATTTAAGGGTCGGCAATAAGGAGCAGTTGTCTGAGAAAGACGTAAAGAGCCGGGAGCCGGATATCAGACAGCTTTTGCGCCAGAACAGGTATGGGGTGATCGGAACGGTCCCCGTTGTAAGCAGAGGCGAAACGGAGCCCCCTTTCCTGAATCCCTTTGCCGGAGAAACCAAACAAAGGGAACGGCTTATAGCCGGCGATATGGCGAACACCAAAAGAGGCTACGGCCAATGCCCTAAGATTGGGGAAAAAGGTGGAAGGAACAAATATAAAAATGATTTTCGCAGTAAAAGAAGAGATAGATGGCCTCAAAACATCCTGAGAGGAGATCAGAGATAACAAGGGCGTTAGCATATATTGCTGATGCCTCAAAGTGCAAGAAAAGGAGGAAATTTTAATGTCAGAAAAGGTGTTGATGTATGCAAGAGTCGGCAACATAGGGCAGATGGCGGAGGCAAGTTTGGACCTTCAACTGCAGGCAGTCGAGGAGTTCTGCCGTCAGAAAGGCTATGAAATCGTCGGGACAAAGACTTGTGTAGGCGGTGGAGAAAAAGCGATTTCTTTTCTCCCTCCTCTTGCTGAAGAAGCGAAACAGAGGGAAGCTACAATGATCGTGACCTGTAGTATGGACCGTTTCACCCGGGATTACGACAGCCTTATTAAATTTGAGGATGACATGAGAAAAGAAAACATCAAAGTGTTGTCCGCAGAGGCAACGACAGAACCGAATGAAATGGATAAAGTGTTACAGGCAATTTTTGAAAAGTTTAAGGAATATGAGAAATAAGAGAGGTGCCCGGCAAGACTTGCTGGGCATCTTTTTTCTTGAAATAGAATGGTTTCCGGCACATATTGTCGGTGTATTTTATGGAAAGAAAAAGGAGGAGTTTAATGCATTAATGTATCGCTGGGCAAGGCCCGGCAAAAGGAGGTTGTTATGCGTAAAGTTGCCAATGACGACCTGGATAAGATGAATCATCAAGAGGTTCCAGTCACTGATACGGAGGAACTTGCGGATATACGAGACGTTAGGATTGATCCCAAAAGTTCAAAAGAAGAAAAACTCCGTTCATTCCTGGAACAGATTAAAAACCCATATCGGTTTCGCTGCGGTAGCCATATCGTCCGCGTATCCTTTTCAGAAACGGACAGGACGCTGGAGGACTGCCTGGAAGACTATTTTAATTCATTGATATAGGCGCCTGGCAATACAGCTGTAAGGTGCCGGAAAGGAGAGTTTATGAGTTTGAAGGTACTTTACAAAGCGATTGCCTACCTGCGTCTGTCAAAGGAAGATGGCGACGAGGCAGAAAGCAACAGCATCCGAAATCAACGGATATTGATAGAAGATTATGTCAAACGGCAGGCGGATATTAAGCTGATTGGAGAGAAGGTTGACGACGGATATTCCGGAGTGAATTTTGACCGTCCAGGGTTTCAGGAAATGATGGAGCTCATCCGTGACGGAAAGGTAAACTGCGTTATCGTCAAGGATCTGTCCCGGTTTGCACGAAATTTCGTGGAGTCGGGGAAATACCTTCAACAGATATTTCCTTTCCTGAACGTGCGGTTTATTGCCATCAACGATAATTACGACAGCCTGAAAGCGGACTATCAGACCAGTAATCTGTACGTCCCCATTAAAAATCTCTTTAACGACGCATACAGCCGGGACGTATCCATTAAAATGAGGAGCTTCTATGATTATAAGAAGCGCAATGGAATGCCGACCTGTGCCTTTGCCGTTTACGGCTACAGGAGAGAGAAAGGCTCCAAAAAGTTGCTGGTGGATGAGAATGTCGCCGGTGTGATTCAGAGCATCGCTGCCGCCAAACTGTTTGGGCTGAGTCTTCAACAGATCGCGGACAAGCTGAACGAACAGCAGGTTTTGTGTCCGGCGGAATATAAGAGAAGCATTAGTCCGAACTATAAATGCGGGCCACGAAAAAAAGTGGTCTGCAAATGGACCAGGATGGCGGTCAGCAGAATCCTGCGCAATCGTGTTTACACAGGCTGCCTGGAGCTTGGGAAGACTTACCGGCCCAATTATAAGGTCAAGCGGCCATTTCTGGCCGCCAAGGATAGCTGGACGCAATATGAAAATGCCCATGAAGCAATTCTTTCCAAAGTGGAGTTTGATACGATTCAACGGACTATGAGCGTGGAAATGAGACGGAATCCTCAGGCAGAAACCAGTTATCTTCTGAATGGTATTCTGTTTTGCGCCGATTGTCATCAGGCTATGGTCCGGCGAAATGTTTACAGCAAGGGAAAAAAGTATATTTACTACAACTGTGCGTCCAACCGGAAAGACAAGAACGAATGTACCCCTCACAACATCAGCGAAGATGCGATTCTGAAAATCCTTCTTCCGGTTATCAGAAACCATGTGGAAGCTGTCGTAGAGATAGACGACATGCTGCATTATCTGGATACCTTACCGGAAAGGCAGGGAGCTTCCCGGACGATTGACCGTCATATCAAAGCGTTGGAAGCAGAACTGGAGAAGAACCGGCGGTTTAAGCGGATGGTGTTTGAGAAGTATGGCGAAAAAATCATTGATCAGAAGACGTATCTGGAGTATACGGAAATCTATTCTAAAAAGTGCGACGACCTGGAAGCGGCGATTTCCAAACGACGGGAAGAGCTGCAGGCGGTTCTCACAGCCGGCGCCTCACGCAATGAGTGGGTCCGGTTGTTCAAGAAAAACCGCGGCATTAAAAACCTGAACCGCCCCCTTCTGCTTTCTTTGATTGAACGGATCGAAGTAGGGGAAGGAAAGAACATTACGGTACGGTTTGCCTATCAGAACCAGTTTGATATCGCAAAAGAGTATATCGATAATTTTAAGACGAAGGAGGCAAAACATGAACTGGAACCAGCAGAGAACAAATGAAGCTCCTGATCCTGTGGCAGGAAATCCGAATATTGCGAAAGTCTATCTGACAGGAGTGTATGTTCGCCTGTCTGTGGAAGATGGGGGCCTTGGAAAAGAAAGCGAGAGCCTGCTTCATCAGGAACAGTTTTTGATGCGGTATCTGGAATAGCATCCCGAACTCATATTGACGAAAATATACAGAGACAACGGTGAGACCGGGACGAAGTTTGATCGCCCCGGTTTTTCTATGATGATGGATGATCTGCGTCATGGTGTCATCAACTGCATTCTGGTAAAAGACCTGTCCCGGTTTGGCAGGGACTATGTACAGACCGGGGAATACATCGAAAAAATATTTCCTTTTATGGGAACGCGGTTCATATCCGTCCTCGAAGATTTCGATAACATCAGGCCGAATGCCAGAGATACGCTGATGGTCAATCTGAAGAATCTGATGAACGAAGCCTACGCAAAGGACAAATCCAAGCGTATCTGCTCCGCTTTTGACGCAAAGCGTGCAAACGGCGAATTCAATGTGAAATATGCTCCTTATGGCTATCTGCTGTCGGGAGACAAAAAGCATCCATATGTGATTAATCCGGAAACGGCAGATGTGGTGAGAGAAATTTTCAGCCTTCGACAACAGAGAATGCCGGTACGTGCTATTGCCCGCCTGTTAGATGAAAAAGGATATTTGACGCCAAGGCAATACGCAATCAAAATCGGAATCCGGAAAAAACCAATGCCGGAGAATCATTGGACAGATACGGCGGTTCGTCGGATACTTGAAAATCTGGCTTATCTTGGACACATGGTTGTGCATAAAACGGAAGCCCGACTGTATCAGGGGATCCAAAAGCGCAAGGTGGATAAGAAAGACCAGATTTTTGTGCCAAATGTCAATGAAGCGATCATAATCCAGGAGCAGTTCGATTCGGTGCAAGGCGTAAAGAAAGTGTCCAAACGGTCATCCAAAAAGCAAAAAGCAAAAACAGAGAATCTGTTCAGAGGATTCCTGTACTGCGCAGAATGCGGAAGGCTCTTATATGCGGAGAAATCCAAATTAGCCAATGGGAAAGAAATGCGGTATTATCACTGCCCTACCTATCGGGACCATCACGAGAAGTATTGTCCCCATAAAGCTGGTATGCGGGAAGATAAAATCAAAGCGGTTGTTTTGGAATTCATCAAGTCGCAGGCACGGCTGGCAGGGGAAATTGAGCGGCGTGCAAATAGTGCTTCGCTGTTTCATCTGGAAGGACCAAACGGCAGGAGCAGAAAAGATACCATACATGACCTGGAGGCAGCTCTTGACCGGGAAGAGTATTTACTGAAAGATGCGTTCGAATGTTATGTGCTTGGCTCATTGAGCGAGAGCGATTATCTTTTTTCCAAGGCCAAACACGAAAAACAGATGGAGGCGTTACGTGCCCAATCGGAAAAAGCAAAAAAGAATGAGGGAAAAGGAATTCTGGAGATGGTGAAATCCAATTCGTATGTGCAGATATTGAAATCCCTTACAAGAGCAAGGGCAGTAACCCGGGAGATGTGTGAGGCATTGTTGGAGCGCATCGATATTGATAAGGACCACAATCTGAAAATCACGGTCAAGTATCGGGATGAATTTGCTGACCTATTGCGAAAGATTGGAGATTTGGAGGCGGAGATACATGATGTCGGATGAATACACAATTGCAAAATATCTTCGCTTGTCACTGGAAGATGGTGACTTGGATGAAGCGAAAGACGAAAGCAACAGTATATCGAACCAGCGGAAGCTACTGGATTATTATATCGAGCAGCATCCGGATCTGAGTGGCGCAAAGATATTGGAATTTGTAGATGATGGTTATTCTGGGACCAGCTTTGACCGCCCCGGAGTGCAGAAGCTCCTGCAGATGGTGAAGGAGAATAAAATCAATTGCATCATGATTAAGGATTTCTCCCGATGGGGGAGGGATTATATCATGGTCGGCGATTATCTGGAACAGATCTTTCCGTTTCTGCAGGTGCGTGTAATCTCGGTCAATGATAATTACGACAGTGCCACGATTGCTTCTACTGCAGGGAACATTGAAGTTGGTTTTACCAATATCATGCATGACATGTACAGCAAAGACCTGTCAAGAAAGCTCTTAGTGTCGAAACGACAGCTGTTTGAAGCAGGTAAGTACCATAGCAGTTATCCTTTTTATGGGTATCTGAAGTCCACAACTGAAAAATACCATCTGGAGATAGAGCCGGAAGCAGCGGGAGTTGTAAAAAAGATATTTCGTTGGTATGCAGCTGGCTCTTCTACCAAGGAGATTGCACAGAAGCTCAACCGGACAGACACAATGACGCCGCTTTTATGGCTTGTGAAGTTTTGCGGCTTTAAACCGAGGTTTGAAAAAGGAAGCACTAAAGGGACCAGATGGACCAGTTCATCTGTTATGCACATTTTGAAGGATGAACGCTATACAGGCAAGTGCATTTATGGAAAGACGAAGGTCGCTAAAATCGGAAGTCGAAAATTAATTAAACAGCCAGAAAGTGAATGGTTTGTGGTTCCCAATCGGTTCCCGGTTATCATCACGCAAGCTTTGTTTGATAAGACGGCTGCCATCAGAAAGTCCCGAGCCAGGACAAAGGTCAAAAAGGGAGAACCAAGCCCCAGGATTTTTCTTGGCAATATCCGATGCGGTCACTGTGGTTATGCAATGAATTTCCATGAGACCAAGTACCCTTATTATATTTGCCACGCGAGACAGGCGGACAATGATCTGCATTGCCAGGGAACCCGTATCATGGAAAGCGATCTGGCAGAGGTTGTGTTGAATGCTTTAAAGCAGTTCGCCCAGGTTTGTATCGATTCAGAACGGAGGCTGGAGAAAAGAAGGGAAGTGATGCGAAGCGAACGGGCACAGATACAGGAAAAGATAAAACAGCAGGAGAAAATTGCCGCCAAACTTCTTCTGAAAGGGAATGATTGCTTTGAGGAACTTCTGGAGGGAAAGATTGACGATCAGGAGTACACCATACGAATGGCGGAGAATAACCGAAAGGTTGCAGAATGCCAGAAGCAAGTAGACGCATTAAATGAAGCGCTGCAGAGTATGCCAGAGGTTCCGAATGCGATGTCTGAAAAGACATTGATTGGGAAAATCCTTTCTCTTGAAAGATTGGATCGTAAATTGGCTGATTTGACAGTGAAATGTGTACATGTATTTAAGGACGGATCGCTGCAAATCGAATGGAACTTCTCTGGATTGTTTGACTCCATGTTTCCGCAGGATCTGCTTGAAGTCCTGCCAAGAACCGAAACAGTCATGCTGAATCGAACGTGGATCTATTGCTGTACGGTAGACGGATGGGACGAATTGGAAAGAATGCGTCAGGAGCTCTTTGCTTATGCGGAAGGCCGGCAATGGCTGGTAGTAGGGGACTCTTTTGATAACTCAAAGCCTTGTCTGGAGGCAAACGGGTTTCGTCAGATGCGAGACGCTGCAAAACAGGGGAGAGTGGACAATGTTCTTGTTTATACACTAGACGGACTCTCCAAGAGGTCTAAAAATTATGCGAGGTTTCAGCGGCAGATTGAAAAGCGTCATGTCCTTATGTATGACCGCAATGGCAACCTTCTAATAGGAGCATAAAAAGAAGCCGACGACTCTTCTTGTGAAGAGAGGAGCGTCGGCTTCGTGCTGTTTGTGGATGAGTTTTGTGGGATTCTCGTTTATATAAAGTTTGGTGCCGACGTAACATCTCAGTATGAAGATAAAATGATTACTGATAACGAAGTGCAATATATGAATAGGCTGGTAGATATTCTTAATAAGACGGTTGAAAATGTATACAATGAAAAAAACGGCGCTTATGATATCAATACTTTAAATGATAATTTGCGTGCTGTTGATAGGCTTTTGAAAGACCCTGAAAATTCGCCTTATCTATTGATTCGCTATGATCCTTGACCAATAACAGCGTAAAAACACGTTTTAGTTATATATTATTCAGCAGTTTTAGCCGAAGCGCTTTTTATATGCCGTATTGAAAGGGATGGTTGTGCCCGATGAAAAAACAAGTTAAACGATATATAATGCAAAGAATATTAACAGAATATGTTGTGCCTGCCTTAATCCTGATTTTAGTTATTTCAATTTTTTATAATATTTTTTTTAGCGTTAAGTTTTATTCTTATAGGGAAGAACGTCAGAATTCATTAGTAATAGCTATTTCACGCGAAGTATCGGCCACTAAAGATTATTTGCAGTCCATCTTAAAAGATAAAAATTATTCTCAGTATAATATGTGGCGCGTATACTCGCATTTTAATAATTTAAGTTCATTATGCCGGACAAACAGCGATATATATCAAAACGCTCAGTCATTTTTTGTGGAGGTTGGCATCACCTTTATTGATGACTGCACAACCCCTCTCTGCTTTGTGCAGGGGCTTTATAAGGATGAGGCAATTACTCAAGACGAAGAGGAATATATGCGAAGGATTTTAGAGATGATGGATAAAGCTTTTGTGGGTGGATATAGCCAGGAAGGTTCTTCTGCCATCAAGGGGTTAAACAGCAGGCTGCAATTATTTGAAATGTGGCTCAACGATAATGCGTCCTCTCCTTATTTATTGATTAAAGCGCCCGCATGATTTAGGCATACCTGATTTTCACATTGTATGCTTGTTGAGGAATATACAGAAGAACAGAAAAAAGTATTTTATATAAGGAGGCGGAGCAATGAAAACTTGTCCTAAATGCCATATGAGGCTGGAGGCAAATTTTGAATGTCCGGCATGCGGCCAGAACATAACTGACGAGCCTGTTACCGATGAAGAAAACGAAAAATATGTTTTTAATAAATATTTACTTTTATGCCTTTTAAAGCATGCTAAATTTCTTGCATTGTGTATTATTTTATGCATTGTTGGAATTATCCTGAGGCTGCCTGATATAAGCATTTGGTATTTGCTGTTAGCGCTGCTGTGCCTTATATTTTGTTTCTGTGAAAATTTCTGCCCGAACAAACTTCACTCGCTGTGGCGGTATAAATATACCGAAGAATATATTGAGGCGACAGCCAAGTTAACCAAATATTTATCGGGCGCCCTTGCGGTTCTTGTAGTATTTGTGTTTTAAAGTATCTCAGCCCGAATTCAGCTCCGGCTGCGCTTTATTTTTTCTCAATATTCCCTTTATAGGGAGTATAGGTTTTGAAGCTTGTAGCCGGGGCGTTTTTATGCTATAATCCCAAAGGGAGGTATGCATGATGAAAAGATATATATTTCCCGCTGTATGCGTGCTTTTGGTCATATTTGTCTCATATTCCATTTATTGCAGAGTTATATATAATTCCTTTGAGTATGAAGACGAACATCCCTATTCATTGGCGAAGGAAATGGCGGGCCAAGTATCGGCCGCCCAGCAGGATATAGCGGATATGCTGGAAAAAGAAGAATATTCCTGGGAGGATATGTGGCGCGTTTACTCATATTTTGATAATTTAAGTTCGTTATCCGCATCTAACTCCAAAATAGATTCAAGTGCAGATGATCTTTTCCAGGATATTGGCTATACCTTTATTGACGAAGAGTCCCCCGGAATTTATGCAGATGGGAAAATTGAAGATAACGAAGCGGAATATATGAGGGGAATTTCTGAGCTTTTGGACGGAATATTTATAAATGTATTTGACGAGGAAAATTCCACTGTAAATCTGGAAGCTTTAAATATGAATTTGGCGGCTGCTGATCTGCTGTTTAATTTTTCAGAATCCTCGCCCTACTTATTGATTTTGCCGTCCTCCTAAAAGGGTTTTCGGCCCCTGGCCTTAGGCGCGGGGATGCCGTGCATTAGGGGAGCTCTAAATCCGGCTTATGGAATCTGAGCCATATTAGCTATTTTTATGGCGCTGTAAGCTCTAAGCGTTTTATATGCTATAATTTAACGGGAAGGTTATGCTTAATGAAGAAACAAGTTAGAAAATATGTGGCGCAAAGGATAAAAGAGGCTTTGATTTCACCCCTGTGCCTGCTTCTGGTTATTGCAATTTTTTACAGCGTTTATAGCAGCGTTAATTTTTATTCATATAAGAATGAAAGCCAGCGTTCATCTGTGACTGCTATTTCACGCGAGGCATCGGATGCTCAGAATTATTTGCAGTCTACGGTAAAAAGCGGAAATTATTCTCAGGAGGACTTCTGGCGCATATATATTTATTTTAATAATTTAAGTTCATTATGCAGAACGAACGGCAGCATATACGGTAATGCCCAGTCGCTTTTTCTTGAGATTGGCGCTACCTTTATTGACGGCGGAGCTACTTCTCTCTGCCATACTCAGGGCCTTTTTGCCGATGGGACAATTACACGGCAGGAAGCTGAATATATGGAAAGAATTGCGGATATGCTGGGGGAAATCTGCAGTGGAATATCTCTTAACGAAACTTCTTTGCACAATATAGACGTGCTGAACAGCAATCTGCGGTCGGCCGAAGCTCTGCTGAATGACGCTGACTCTTCTCCGTATCTGCTGATACAAATGCCCGCCTGAAAAAGCCCAGCTTTTCCGTAGCGGCAGGACGGACTGCAAAGCAGATTCCATATCTGCGACGAAATATACAATGCAATATTTTTGCATTGTGCAAAAGCCCCGCAGGGAGGCGGCCGATTTTTAACCTTGCAGCTTCAGCCCGCGGATTTTTGAATTTTTGGTTATTTTTAACAGGCGTGTGCCGCGCTTTAACAGCATATCTTAAAAATAGGCAAATTTTTAAGGACTGGGCTGCACAGCTCAAAATGCGTGGATTTATTTCCCTTAAATGTGCCTGGACGGCATGTAAAAATAATGCGGCTGGCCGCTCTGTATGCTTAAATACCCTTGCAGTTATATGTCTGTCCTTTTGGGGCTTGCATATACCACGCGTTTAACGCGTGGTTGGGCGTGTCCAAGAAGGAATGCGTTTAGTCGGGAATGAGCTCGGAAATCAAAAATTTCCGGACTGCATTCTATCCCCGCCAATACCGCCAAGTGCTATTGGAAAACCGCTTATAAAGCGGTTCTTCGCCTATAAGGAGTTTTTCCCTCAGCACCTGCGGAGTGGAACAAAATGCGGCTGAACGCCTAAAAAATATTACATTTCAGGTTTAGCGGCAGTCTGGCCACGCGTTTAACGCGTGGTTTTTATTTTAAGCGTACTGAAATTACAGCAAGCATGTTTTGGTTTTTATTTTAAGCGTACTGAAATTACAGCAAGTATGTGTTGGTTTTTATTTTAAGCGTACTGAAATTACAGCAAATATGCTGGAGCATTCCTGCGGTTTTAATTTTATTTCAGACAGCCTGAAAGGACAGCGGGCAGAAAAAGAGCAGTGCGGCGCTTTTAAAGATCTTTATTAATTTTATCGGCGCGAGCCGGTCTTTCTTTTTATATCAGTTGTATGAACCTCCATACGGCTTCTTTTGCTTATGTGTTTTTTGTTATCTTTATTTGCACATGTAGGAGACGTTTTTCGGCATGATTTAAAGAATAAGCCAAAGGAATTGCGGCTTTAGCAGGGAGGGAAAGCCTGATCCGCCGCCTATTCTTCAAGGCGGCTTTTTTCGTGCGGAGAAGATTTTTTAAATTAAGCGGAACAGCCTGCCGGAGTTGAGTCCTATTCAACGGGAAACAGAGAGTATAAAAACAGACCGGGTGTATTACAGAATAATTTTTGGAACGCTTGAGGAACTCGGAGGGTATTTTTCGGGAACAGGACATGTATATAATACAAGCCGATAAAAGGCGTAAAGCGCTTAAAAATTGATTGGAGGATGTTTATTATGTATTTTGACAAAATAGCTAAAATTATTTCAGAGCGTACCGGCTGCGATATCGCGGATATAAAGCCCGAAAGCAAGTTTTCCGATCTGGGCATTGATTCACTGGATACCGTAGAACTGCTTATGAGCCTTGAAGATGAAATAGGCATTGAGATAGAACTGGACCAGAAGGTGGAAACAGTAGACGACCTGGATAAATTCATTCAGAGCAAGCAGGGCTGAGAGATATGATTAAATCAAGAATTTGCGATTTGCTGGGCATTGAATATCCGGTATTTCAGGGCGGCATGGCCTGGATTGCCGACGGCAATTTGGCGGCGGCGGTTTCAGAGGGCGGCGGCCTGGGAATTATTGCCGCGGGAAACGCCGACGGCGAATATGTCCGGGGGCAGATAAAAGAGGCCAAGAAAAAGACCTCTAAGCCTGTGGGCGTCAATATTATGCTTATGAGCCCGCATGCAGACGAGGTGGCCAAGGTAGTTGTTGAGGAAAAGGTGGAGGTTGTAACCACTGGCGCCGGCAATCCCTCAAAATATATGAAGGCCTGGCTGGAGGCGGGGATAAAGGTAATCCCGGTTGTGGCTTCGGTCGCAATGGCTAAATTAATGACCCGGCTGGGCGCTTCGGCGGTAATAGCCGAGGGAGGAGAGAGCGGCGGCCATGTCGGAGAGCTGACCACAATGGTGCTGGTTCCGCAGGTCTGCGACGCTACGACGCTGCCGGTTATAGCTGCCGGCGGCATAGCAGACGGCAGAGGCTTTGCGGCGGCTTTGATGCTGGGCGCGTGCGGCGTTCAGATGGGAACACGCTTTTTAAGCGCCTGTGAATGCAATATCAATCCGGTATATAAGGAAAAGATTCTTAAGGCTAATGACCTCTGCACTATGGTAACAGGCAAGCGCCTGGGCCATCCGGTTCGCAGTCTGCGCACCCAGTTTGCGCGGGATTATTCTGCGGCTGAATACGGCGGCATGCCTGATGACGAATTAGAAGCTCTGGCCGTAGGCGCGCTGCGCCGCGCTGTAAAGGACGGGGATACCGAAAAAGGCTGTTTTCTGGCCGGCCAAATTGCGGCTATGGTTAAAAAAGAGCAGCCTGCGCGGGAAATTATAAGGGAAGTTGTGGAGGAAGCAGAGCCTATCCTCCTGAGGGCGTCGTCATGGGTAGAATAGCGTTTGTTTTTTCAGGTCAGGGCGACCAGCATCCCGGCATGGGAAAAGAACTTTTTGAAACATATCCCGCCGCTGCGCAGGTTTTTAAAATGTGCAACGGTATCCGTCCGGGCACCTCCCGCCAATGCTTTGAGGGTTCGCAGGAGGAATTAACAGAGACAGCCAATACTCAGCCCTGCCTTTTTGCCATGGAACTGGCGGCGGCCAGGGCTCTTATTGATATGGGCGTAACGCCGGCAGCTGCCGCCGGCTTTTCTCTGGGCGAAGTAACGGCCGCGGCGGTATGCGGGATTTTTGACGATGAAACCGGCTTTAAGCTGGTTTGCAGGCGCGGAGAGCTTATGCAGCGGGAGGCGGAAAAATTCGACACCTCAATGTATGCCGTGGTTAAACTGTCCCCCGAAAAGGTAGAGGAATTGTGCGCCGGGCATCAAAACGTATATCCGGTCAATTATAACTGCCCCGGCCAGATTTCAGTTTCAGGCCTTTCTCAGGAAATGCCGGCATTATGTAATGAAGTGAAGGAGGCCGGCGGGCGGGCCATACCCATTAAGGTCAAGGGAGCGTTTCATTCTCCCTTCATGAAATCGGCGGCCGAGGATTTTTATAAAGAGCTGCAAAAAGCTGATATAAAGGATATGAGCATTCCTCTTTATTCGGATATGACGGCGCTTAGGTATTCTCAGAACGCAGCCGAATTGCTGTCCAGGCAGATATGCAGCCCGGTTAAATGGGAAAGCCTGATACGCAATATGATAGCGGACGGGATAGATACCTTTATTGAAATAGGCCCCGGCAGGACTCTGACTAACATGATAAAGAAAATTGATGCGCAGGTAAAAGCGTATTCATTAAACGAATATTTTGCGGAGGTAGAATGATGCTTAAAGGAAAAACTGCCGTCATTACCGGCGGCTCCCGCGGCCTGGGCGAGAAAATAGCTTATAAATTGGCCTCTATGGGAGCGGATATAGCAATTATTGATATAGGCTCCCCAGCCCTCAGCCAGGGGGTATGCAGCAAATGCCGGGATGAATATAATGTGAAGGCTGCCAGCTATGCATGCGACGTTTCAAATTTTGAAGAGGTAAAAGAGACTGTCGCAAAGATTAAAGAGGATTTTGGCACCGTGCATATTCTGGTAAATAATGCGGGCATTACAAGGGACGGCCTGATTGCCATGATGAAGGAAGAGGATTTTGATAAGGTTATAGCCGTAAACCTTAAGGGCGCTTTTAATATGATAAGGCATACGGCGGGGCTGTTTATACGCAATCGTGAAGGCTGTATTATAAATATTGCCTCGGTTGCAGGCATTATGGGAAATGCCGGACAGTGCAATTATGCGGCTTCCAAGGCGGGAATTATTGGCCTGACCAAGACCATTGCCAAGGAGCTGGCTCCCAAGGGAGTACGCTGCAACGCTATCGCTCCCGGTTTTATAGCTACTGATATGACTCAGAACCAGACGGATAATCCTTTAATAAAAATGATTCCGCTGGGCCGGATGGGCCGGGCTGAGGATGTGGCCGAGGCGGCGGGGTACCTTGCGACAGCTGAATATGTAACGGGCGAAGTGCTGCGCGTAGACGGCGGCATAGCCATGTAAGGAGAATTTATTTATGAATAGAAGAGCGGTTGTTACCGGCATGGGGGCGGTTACCCCCGTAGGTAATAATGTAAAAGAAACCTGGGAAAGCTTAATATCTGGAAAAAACGGCATCGCTCCCATAACCTTGTTTGATACGGCCAATTATAAGGCCAAATTGGGTGCGGAAGTTAAAAATTTTGAGCCCAAGGACTATCTTGAAGTCAACGATATTCTGCGCACCGACCGCTATGCGCAGTTTGCGGTTGCCGCGGCGCAGCAGGCGGTAGAAGAAAGCGGGATTGAGGGAAATATAGAGCCTGAGCGCTTTGCCGTGCAGTTTGGTACGGGCATAGGCGGGATAGGCACTTTTGAGAGAGAGCATACAAAGCTTTTGGAAAGAGGTCCCAGAAGGGTTTCCTCCCTTTTTGTGCCTATGATGATAGCCAATATGGCGGCGGGAATGATAGCTTTAAGGCATGACTGCCGCGGTTCGGCGCAGCCTTCAGTAACGGCATGCGCTTCAGGCTCAAACGCCATAGGCGAGGCCCTGCGCATGATTCGTCATGGATATGCCGACGCTGTTATTACGGGCGGAACTGAGGCGGCCATAAACGCTTCGGCCATTGCCGGCTTTGTAAACATGCAGGCGCTGACTGTTTCAGAGGACGTCAATGCCGCATCCCTTCCCTTTGATAAGCGCCGGGCGGGTTTTGTAATCGGAGAAGGCGGAGTAGCGCTGGTATTGGAAGAATATGAACATGCCAAAGCGCGGGGGGCCAAAATTTACGGCGAGGTCTGCGGCTACGGTTCCACCTGCGACGCATACCATATTACCGCGCCTCATCCCGAAGGCAGGGGCGGCGCGCGCGCTATGGAGGACGCCATGCGCGAAGCAAATTACAATTCGGGCGACATTGTATATATAAACGCTCACGGCACGGGCACTCCCATGAACGACGCTATTGAAACTATGGTTATAAAGAAAGCCATGGGAGAAGAAGCGGCCCATAAGGCTTATGTAAGCAGTACAAAATCCATGACGGGGCATATGCTGGGCGCGGCGGGAGCCGTGGAGGCTCTGGCCTGCCTGATGGCACTGAACGAGGGGATCATTCCTCCTACCATTAATTTAAATGAGCAGGACCCAAACTGTGACCTTAACTGCGTGCCCAATAAGGCGGTTAAGGCGGATATTACCCTGGCGCTTTCCAATTCGCTGGGCTTTGGCGGACATAACGCCTGTCTTGCTTTTAGAAAGGTGTAAGCCATGAACGAAGCTGATATTAGAAAATATGCGGGCCTGATGCAGGAACTGGGCCTTACCGGCCTGGAAATAACCGAGGATAACAAGGTGGTGCGTTTGGAGCGCACGCCGCCGGCAGTCCTGAAAGAAACGGCGGCGGTGCCTGCCTCTCCAACGGCCGCGCCTGCCGCTGACGGCGCTGATTATGTGAGCGTTAATTCCACAATAGTGGGCGTGTTTTACGCCGCTCCGGCTGAAAACGCCCAGCCCTATGTTTCTATAGGGGATCGCGTGAAAAAGGGGCAGACCCTTTGCATAGTTGAGGCTATGAAGCTTATGAATGAAATTACCGCCGACTGCGACGGTACCATTGCTGAAATCTGCGTGACCAACGGGCAGGTAGTGGAATATGGGACTGAATTGTTCCGCATAAAGAGGTAAAAGCATGAATAGGGAAGACATTGAAAAAATACTGCCTCACAGGGACAATATGCTCCTGCTGGACGAGGTGGAAAGTGAAAACGGCGAAAGCCGGGGCAGATATACTGTGCGCGGAGATGAATTTTTCCTTCAGGGGCATTTTCCGGGACGTCCCATAGTGCCGGGCGTTATCCTCTTGGAAATACTGGCGCAGTCCGCCTGCATCCTTTTGCAGGATGTGCTTAAGCCGGGCGATATCCCGGTTTATACGGGCCTGAATAATGTTAAATTCCGTTCTCCGGTCAAACCGGGGGAGACGGTCACGGCGAGCTGCCATATAACAAGGGTTAAGCATCCCTTTTATTTTGCACAGGGCAGTGTAAAAGTGGAGGACAGATTGTGCGCTTCGGCCGAATTTTCCTTCGCAATTACAGGAGAATAAATTATGTTTTCTAAAATACTTATTGCCAACCGCGGCGAAATTGCCGTGCGCATAATACGGGCGTGCAAGGAAATGGGCGTTGCGACGGTGGCGGTATATTCGGAGGCGGACAAAAACGCCCTTCATGTAGCGCTGGCTGACCAGAGCTATTGTATAGGAGGCGCCGAGGCCGCAAAAAGCTATCTGAATGAGAATCAGATAATCAGCACGGCCATCCTGGCGGGCGCTCAGGCCATACATCCGGGCTATGGGTTTCTGTCCGAAAACGCGCATTTTGCACGGCTGTGCAGGAAAAACGGGTTGGTTTTTATTGGCCCGGAACCCGACAGCATGGAGCATTTGGGCGATAAGGCTGTGCTTAAAGAGCTTTTTGGCAACACAGGCCTGACGGTCATACCCGGAACTAAGGCCCTTTCTGCCATAGATGAGGCTAAACGGGCAGCTCAAAGGATAGGCTATCCTGTTATGCTCAAGGCCTGTGCCGGCGGCGGCGGCCGGGGCATTAGATTAATAAGGGAGGAAGAGGAGCTGGAAGAGGCTTTTCTTCAGGCTTCCAATGAAGCCGCCAGCGCTTTCGGGGACGGCTCCCTTTATCTTGAAAAATACATATTTCCCGCCCGGCATGTGGAACTGCAGATTCTTGCCGACGAATACGGAAACGCCGTTTGCCTGGGGGAAAGAGACTGTTCTCTGCAGAGGCGCAATCAGAAGCTTATAGAAGAATCTCCTTCGCCCGCCGTAAATATTTCCCAGAGAAATGAGATTATTAGTCTTGCTTTGGAAGCAATCAGAAAGATAGGCTATGTGGGCGCGGGAACATTGGAATTTCTGCTGGATAAGCAGGGTAATTTTTGGTTTATGGAAATGAACGTCCGTTTGCAGGTGGAACACTGCGTAACCGAAATGCTTACGGGCATTGATATAGTAAAGTGGCAGATACGCATAGCGGCGGGTATCCCGCTGAATTTTGAGCAGAAGGACATCCATTTAGCCGGCTCTTCTATAGAATGCCGCATTAATGCCAGGAATTGCGGCACGCTTGAAATGCTGCATGTGCCCGGAGGCCCCTGCGTGCGTTTTGATACCTGCCTGATTCAGGGGACGGCCGTTTCTCCCTATTATGATTCCCTGCTTGGTAAATTAATAGTATATGCCGGGAGCCGGGATGAAGCTTTGCGCAAGCTGCGGGCCGCGCTCTGCGAACTGGTTATAGAGGGAATACCTACTAATATCCAGGAGCAGCTTAATATTGTGGAGGATGAGCGGTTTACTTCGGGCAATTATGATTTAACCTTTATGGGCAACAGGTGATTTAATTATGGCATTGATTAATTTTTTAAAACCCAAAAACCAGCTGGAGGAAGGAGGGCGCACGGCCGCTCCTGTGCAGCGGGATGACGGCGAACCCGAAAAAAACTGTCCTAACTGCCATAAGGATATAGCCCTGAGCCGCCTTTGGGCTAACGGCTTGGTCTGCCCGTGCGGGTATCATTTCCGTATGACTGCCCGCCAGAGAATTGCCGTACTGACAGACAAGGACAGCTTCCACGAATTATATTCCGGCCTTAAGGGTGGGAACCCGCTTAATTTTCCAGGATATAAGGATAAGGTGGAAACGGTGCGCGCCGCAAGCGGAGAAGTGGAGGCGGTAGTGTGCGGCACAGCCAAAATAGGCCGGCAGAGCTGCTGCCTGTTTGTGATGGAGCCTTATTTTATGATGGGCTCTATGGGCAGCGCCGTAGGAGAAAAGATAACTTTGCTGTTTGAGTATGCCGCGGAGCACCGCATGCCCGTTGTGGGCTTTACCGTTTCGGGAGGCGCGCGCATGCAGGAGGGGCTGCTCTCCTTAATGCAGATGGCTAAGACCAGCGCCGCCGTTAAAAGACACAGCGACGCGGGGCTTCTTTATATCGCGGTGCTGACCGACCCTACCACGGGCGGAGTTACGGCCAGCTTTGCTATGGAAGCGGATATTATCCTGGCCGAGCCTGGAGCGACTGTGGGTTTTGCCGGCGCGAGAGTTATTGAGCAGACAACTAAAAAATCCCTGCCTGCTGGGTTCCAGAAATCCGAATTTGTAATTGAGCATGGATTTATCGATGATATAGTTGCGCGCTCCAATCAGAAAAAGCTTTTAACAGAGCTGTTAAAAATACATAACGGAGGTTGAAATCTTGAGCCAGACGCCTTATGAAAGAGTTAAGCTTGCGCGCGAAGGCAGCAGGCCGACGGGCCTTGATTATATAAAAAATATTTTCAGCGGCTTTATAGAGCTGCACGGCGACCGCCGCTATGCGGACGATCCTGCCATTGTGGGAGGAATAGCGCGGCTTAACGGCAATCCGGTTACGGTTATAGCCATAGAAAAGGGCCATACGGCTAAGGAGAGGGTCTTTAGGAATTTTGGGGCGCCTAATCCCGAAGGGTACCGCAAAGCGCTCAGGCTTATGAAGCAGGCGGAAAAGTTCGGCCGGCCGGTAGTGTGCTTCGTGGATACTTCGGGTGCGTTCTGCGGCATAGGCGCTGAGGAGCGCGGGCAGGGGCAGGCTATAGCGGAAAATCTTATGGAGATGACCACTCTCTGCGTGCCTATTATATCCGTGCTTATAGGCGAAGGCGGAAGCGGCGGAGCGCTTGCGCTGGCTGTGGCCGACCGTGTATGGATGCTTAAAAACGCAGTGTATTCGGTTATTTCCCCTGAGGGCTGCGCGAGTATTTTATGGAAGGATTCCTCCCAGGCGGAAGCGGCTGCGGCCAGCTTAAAGCTTACTGCGGAGGATGCAAAAAGCTTAGGAGTTATTGAACGCATCCTGACTGAAGAGAATATAGGAAAGAAAGAATTTTATGATAATATCCGCTCCCTTTTGAGCGATGAGCTGAGCGAATTAAATGAAGATCCCGATTTAGTGGGCAAAAGATACGACCGCTTCAGGAACATAGGCGTCCGTGCGGTGGCTGAATAAGGAGTCATATGAGCGTTTATAAAAGATATTGTACTGAAACTACTGACGAAAAGGGCAATCTTACAGGCTTTACTCTTAATTATCCCGATGATTTTAATTTCGGCTATGACGTTGTGGATGCCATAGCTGATGAAACCCCCGAAAAAAGGGCTATGGTTTGGTGCAATACCCAAAATGAGGAGCATATTTTTACCTTTTCGGATATAAAGAAATACAGCAATAAAATGGCTAATGTATTTCGGGAGAACGGAATCAAGCAGGGAGACAGGGTAATGCTGGTGCTTAAGCGGCACTATGAATACTGGTTCGCTGTTGTGGCGCTGCACAAGCTGGGCGCCGTAGCCATTCCGGCCACTCATATGCTCACCCAAAGCGATTTTATTTACCGTATTAAAGCGGCGGAGGTCAAGGGCATAGTATGCACCTGTCAGAATAACGTCCCCCAAACGCTCAGGGCAGCGCTTAAGCAGTCGGGCAGGACGGCCCGGCTTTGGTGCGTGCAGGGGGAGGCTGAAGGCTTTGACAATCTTAACGAGGCTATGGAAGCTGCCCCGGATGTTCTGGAGCGCATGCATACTCTGGCGGATGAGCCTATGCTTCTGTATTTTACGTCGGGAACTACCGGTTATCCTAAAGGGGTCATTCACGATTTTTCTTATCCCCTTGCCCATATAGTTACGGCAAAATACTGGCAGCAGGCTCAGGATAACGGCCTGCATTTAACTGTGGCGGAAACGGGCTGGGCCAAGGCTTCCTGGGGGAAAATATATGGGCAGTGGCTGGTAGGGTGCGCCGTTATGGTCTATGATTTTGATAATTTTGACCCCAAGCAGCTTACGGCTGTTATCAACCGCTGCGGCGTTACCTCTTTCTGCGCGCCCCCTACTGTTTACCGCTATCTGGTGCGCAAGGGCGTCGAGCCTATGCCTACTCTGAAAAATGCCTCTACGGCGGGCGAAATGCTTGCGCCCGAAGTGTTCCGCAGGTTCACCGAATTGACCGGGCTTGAACTGCGTGAAGGCTACGGGCAGACTGAAACTACTTTGTTAATGGCCAATTTTAGGGGGCAGAAACCGGTTGAAGGTTCTATGGGCGTGCCCTCTCCATTTTACCATATTGAGCTGCGCGGCAAAAACGGAGAAAAGGTAAAGGAAAATGAGGTGGGGGAGGTTGTGATTGTTCCTCCTGAGGGCAAAAAGCAGCCGGGTATATTTACCGCATATTTGGATAATGAAGAACAGTATAATCATGTCTGGAGGGGCGGCGTATATCATACGGGAGATGCGGCGTATATGGACGAAAACGGGCGCTATTGGTTCCACGGCAGGTTTGACGATATAATAAAAACAGGCGGGTTCCGTATAGGACCCTATGAAATTGAAAATGTTTTAATGGAGCATCCTGCCGTAATGGAATGCAGCGTTATCGGCGTACCCGACCCGCTTCGCGGTCAGGCAATAAAGGCAGTTATTACTTTGAATTCGGGTTATATGCCTTCTAAAAAGCTGGAGCTGGAGATAAAGGAATACTGCAACAGGAAGCTCGCCGAATACAAATGGATACGTGCCGTGGAATTTGTAGAGGAGATGCCTAAGACTATAAGCGGTAAAATCCGCAAAACCGTGCTTCGCAGCCGCGTTTCGGGCAAGGTGCAGCATGGTTGAATTAGTTCTTGCGCGGAGGCTTTTTAGGGCATAACATAAAAAGCATTACAACGCTTTTGAGGGTAGCTCGCGAAAATGGTTTTATACAGCCGGCTGTGCATGAGGTTTGTTTTTCAGCTTATATTGCATGCGTTGCGTTGTGTGCAATATTATGGTAAAATAATTTAAACAATGATTTAACGTGGAGAAGGTATGCGGCGGGGCTGATATGTATGTGTTTTTATAATTTATATTTATCCTATACCCATTATGCGTTTGTTTGCTTAAAGTGCGCATATAAGGAGATGCTATGAAAAGAATATTAGAAAATACGGAGGAAATATTAAATTTTAACATCAGCGGATTTCATCAATATGTTTTGACTGAACCGGTGCATTTAAGCTTTGTCAGCCGTAATCTGTGTGAAATGCTTTGTATTGCTCAGGAAGAGCTATTAAGCGAAGATAAAGATTTATATCTGCCGTTTGTGCATCCCGCCGATAGGGAAAGCTATTCAGAGTTTTTGCACAGAATTAAATCAGAAGAACAGGAGCTTACGGCGGAATACCGCATAATTAAAAAAGACGGTTCGGTTATATATTTAAAGGATACGATGACCTCAAAGCGCCTTGACGGCGGGATAATGGCTGGTTATTCAGTTCTGACCGATATAACCAAGCTGAAAACTGAGAATAATGATCTGCGTTTCCTAAATGATACTATTCCCTGCGGATTTTTAAAATATACCTGTGAAAAGCAGCCCAGAGTCACCTATATTAACGACCGCATGCTGAAGATATTGAGGTTCCCTGAAATCAAAGACGGAGAGACGGATTATCTGGAGCTTTGCAAGGAAAATATTTTTCTTATGATTCCTATGGAGGAAAGGCGCCGCTTCACTCTTTATCTGAACCGCGTTTATACCGCAGGCGTGCCCATGGCCGGGGAAATACCCGTTCTGCGCTGCGACGGCACCAGAGCGTATATTTTCGGCTGGGTTACGAAATGCGTCAATGAACAGGGCGTGGAGGAATTCCAGAGCGTGTGCATGGATATAACCCAAAGGCACCATGTAAAGAAAGCTAATGAAACCAAGCGTTATATTAAGGCTTTGAGCGACGTTTACGATAAAATATTTGAATATGATTTTGCAAACAATACCGTCAAATGCCTGTATGCCCAGGATTATTCCATGTTCAGGTGGATTGAAAATATCCCAATGCAGATGGAGGAGGCTACCGAAAAATGGATAGCCGGCAATGTGGTGGAGGAGGAACGGGAGAGGGTAAGTTCCTTTTTCCGCGCCTTTTGCCAGAAGAGCTTAAAGCTGACTTCCTCCATGCCCCCGCAGATAGAATACAGGGCACGTTCTTCCAAGGGGGATATCAAGCTTTACAGGGGTATCTTTTTAAAGATGGATGATAATATAAGCCTGTATTGCTGCCGGAACGTACCTGATTTGGAAGAAGCGGACTTTTTGAGAAATGAAAACATCTCTTTAAAAGAGAATATGCATGAATTAGTTATGCGCTTTAAGGACGGTATTGCCGCTTTTGAGGTGATAAACGAGCAGGTAACGCCTCTTTATGCCAGCGATAACGTCTGTGAGTTTTTTGGTTATACTAAAGATGAATGGCTGCGCTTAATGAAAGTGAGCACGCCGATGAAAAGCTTTGTATCGCATAGTAAGTTTGCATACGAGGATTTTGTGGAGCTATTGCAGAATGGAGAGGCAGAATATACTTATTTTGATTTGAATACTCAGACCGAGCGGCGCATTAAAGCTATCTGTTCATCTAAGTCGCCCGGCGGTTCGTCGCCCAGGTATGTGATGCTGTATAATGTAGACGATACCCCTCTTGAAATACAGCCGTCAAGGGAACGCCGGGTTTCTATTCGCACCTTTGGATATTTTGATGTTTTTGTAAACGGCAAGCCCATAGCTTTCCGCAATAAGAAATCCAAGGAATTGTTCGCGCTGCTGACCGACCGCCGCGGCGGGTTTATAACCTCAGAGGAGGCCATAGGCTTTTTGTGGGAGGATGAGCCTGTAAGCCCTGTAACGCTGGCTAGGTACCGCAAGGTTGCGTTAAGGCTCAAAAATATTCTGGAGGAGTATGGCATTTCGGATGTGGTTGAGTCAGTAGACGGAAAGCGCAGGATTGTTCCGGAAAAGGTGCAGTGCGACCTTTACGATTATCTTTCGGGAAAGGAAGAGTATGCCCAGCTTTTCAAAGGAAGCTATCTGACCAATTACAGCTGGAGTGAAAATACTTTGGCTGAATTGACAGGCAAAATTATATATTAAAGAGGAAGGATAAATTGCATACCTATATTCATCAAGTAAAGTATTATGAAACGGACAAGATGGGCATTACTCATCATTCCAACTATATAAGGTGGATGGAAGAAGCGCGGATGGACTATTTAAAGAGCGCCGGCTATGGGATGAAAACGCTGGAGGAAAAAGGATTTGCTTCCCCCGTAGTTTCTTTGGAATGCCGGTATATTCAGCCTACTACCTTTGACGATTCTATTAAAATTGAAGTATTTTTAGTGAAGTACACAGGCGTGAAGCTTGAAATGAGCTATGTTATGTCTGAGCTTGAAACGGGCAGGACGGTCTTTACGGCTAGTTCGTCCCATTGTTTTATAGGAGAGGACGGGCGGCCAATAGCGGTTAAAAAGTTTTTTCCTGAATTTGACGCTGCGCTTAGAGAGCTTTTGGGGAAATAGTTTTTTAAATCGTTAGCTGGGCTGTCTTTATGGTTAAAGCGGCTTTCACGGCCGGAACGGCATGCGAGCCGCGCTCTATAATGCGGTTCATGCGCAGCTATGCTGTGCCGAATGCCGCTGTTTTGAGAAATTTTGAAAATTTTCGGCAAATTGCTTTTAATACTTGCTTGAGTTAATTTAAAGTGATATAATCCTGTTCAAGGATTTGCTAAAATTATTTTAATAAAGGAGGAAGCTGCTATGAAAAAATATGTATGTGAGGTTTGCGGCTGGGTATATGATGAGGAAGCGGGCGCGCCTGAACAGGGTATAGCTCCCGGCACAAAATTTGAGGATTTACCCGAAGATTTTGTATGCCCCCTCTGCGGCGTAGGCAAGGATCAGTTTTCTGAAGAATAATAATAAAAACGGGCTTCCGTGATACGGAGGCTCTTTTATTTTTATTGCAGGGAGTTTTTATTATCGGCAGTTGTTAATTTTAAATTGATTGCTGTATGTTTGGGGCAGAGTTTGGAGCTGGGAGCCAATAAAGCGGGGGCGGCGTTTGGCAGGCGCTTTGCGCCTGCTCCGGGCTGCGCATTAAGCGCAGCCCGGCGGCCGGGTACGGCCGCAAACGCCGCCCCCCTTTTTCCAACCGCTGCCGCACGCTGGCGTGCAGCATATTGCGCCGTATTCAAATTCTGAACCGGCAATAAATGGCGTATTGACAATTTAAAATGCGTGTTTTATAATAAAAATACTCCTGACATAAAGAGTTTTTTAATTCTGATTGAAAGGTGCGCTGAAATAATGTTTTAGTTGGTACAGCCGCGCCTATTTCTCAGGGACGCGGCTATTTTATTGCGGAAGAGGGATGAGGATGGAAACCAGAGTTGCAGTAATGGGGATAATTGTGGAAAATCGGGAATCAGCTGAGAAGCTGAACGCCGTTCTGCATGATTACGGAGAATATATAATAGGACGCATGGGTATTCCTTATAAGCCTAAAAATATTAATATAGTTTCCATAGCTATCGATGCGCCTCAGGATACTATCTCTGCTCTGGCGGGCAAACTGGGTAATATAGAGGGAATAAGCGTTAAGACGGCTTATTCAAATGTGGTAGGCTATGCTTGATTTGTATTCGCTTATTGATAAATTAGCACAGGAGCATAAACTGGCGCAGGAGCAGTATGAAATGCTTATAGAGGGGCAGGATGCGTCCCTTATGGCTTATGCTGCAAAAAAAGCTGATAAAATCCGGCGAAACATATATAATAACGACGTATATATCCGCGGGTTAATTGAAATAAGCAATGTGTGCCGTAATAATTGCTATTATTGCGGCATACGCCGGTCAAGCGGCAGCTGCCAGAGATATACTTTAACAGATGAGCAGATATTGAAATGCTGCCGCCAGGGGCATGACTTGGGCTTTAGAACGTTTGTGCTTCAGGGAGGAGAAGGGGCTTTAAGCATTGAGCGCATACTTGGATTAGTGAGAACCATTAAAAGTGAATTTCCTGACTGCGCAGTTACTCTGTCCTTAGGGGAGTATGAAAAAGAGGATTACCGCAGAATGTATGCTGCGGGCGCCGACAGATATCTTTTGAGGCATGAGACGGCAGATGAAGAGCATTATAAATTGCTGCATCCGGCTGAAATGTCTTTCAGCCGGCGCATGCAGTGCCTTAGGGATTTAAAGAGCATAGGCTTTCAAACGGGCTGCGGCTTTATGGTGGGCTCTCCTTATCAGAAGGCGCGCCATATTGCTGAGGATTTGAAATTTATTGAAGAGTTCAGGCCGGATATGTGCGGGATAGGCCCGTTTATACCGCAAAAGGATACCCCCTTTAAGGATATGCCTGCGGGCAGGGTTGATTTAACAGTATATCTGCTTTCATTAATCCGATTGATACAGCCTAATATACTGCTGCCCGCCACTACTGCGCTGGGCTCTATTCAGGAAGGCGGACGGGAAAAGGGAATAATGGCTGGAGCGAATGTGGTTATGCCCAATTTGTCTCCTTTGGATGTGCGCGGCAAATACGCTATATATGACAATAAGCTTGCCGAGGGCGCAGAATCGGCTCAAAGCCTGGAGACGCTCAAGGAGCGCATAAAGGCAATAGGATACAGGGTAGTATGCGCACGCGGAGATATTAAAAATAAGTAAATTATATCTGAAGAAAGGAAGTAATAATTATGGCGGTTTATAACCCCAAATCACTTAAAGCGGAGGAATTTATCAATCATGAGGAAATACTCGAAACAATAAAATATGCGGAGGAAAATAAGAATAATATTCCTCTTATAGATTCTATTTTGGAAAAGGCCAGGCCGGTGAAGACCGCCGGCGGGACCCGCTGTGCCGGTTTGTCTCACCGCGAGGCGTCCGTGCTGCTGGCCTGCGAAATTCCTGAAAAGGTGGAAGAAATGTATAAGCTGGCCGAAGAGATAAAGCTGGCGTTTTATGGGAACAGGATTGTGATGTTTGCGCCCCTCTATCTTTCCAACTACTGCGTAAACGGCTGCGTATACTGTCCCTATCATATGAAAAACAAGCATATAAGGCGTATTAAGCTTTCGCAGGAGGAGATAAAGCGGGAGGTTATAGCCTTGCAGGATATGGGTCATAAGAGGCTGGCCATTGAAGCGGGAGAGGATCCGGTCAACAATCCGATAGAATATATATTGGAATCCATAAAGACCATTTATTCCATTCAGCATAAAAACGGCGCTATCCGCAGGGTTAACGTAAATATAGCGGCTACGACGGTAGAAAACTACCGCAGGCTGAAGGAAGCGGGCATAGGTACTTATATCCTTTTTCAGGAGACCTATAACAAAAAGAGCTATCTGGAACTGCATCCTACCGGTCCCAAGCATGATTATGATTATCATACCGAGGCAATGGACAGAGCAATGGAGGGCGGCATAGACGACGTTGGGCTGGGTGTGCTCTTTGGTCTGGAAGGTTATAAATACGAGTTTGCCGGACTTTTGATGCACGCGGAGCATCTGGAAGCCGTGCATGGCGTGGGGCCGCATACAATCAGCGTGCCCAGAGTTAAGCATGCGGATGATATTGACCCTAATGCCTTTGACAACAGCCTGGCGGACGAAACCTTTGAAAAGATAGCCGCATGTATCCGTATAGCCGTGCCTTATACAGGTATGATAATTTCAACCCGCGAGAGTCAGGAGGTAAGGGAAAGGATGCTTCATCTGGGTGTTTCCCAGATAAGCGGAGCTTCGCGCACCTCTGTGGGAGGCTACTGCGAGGAGGAAAGGCCCCATGATTCGGAGCAGTTTGACGTATCTGACCAGCGGACGCTGGACGAGGTAGTGAATTGGCTGATGAAATTAGGATTTATCCCGTCTTTCTGTACGGCCTGCTATAGAGAGGGACGCACGGGCGACCGCTTTATGGATTTATGCAAGAGCGGCCAGATTCTCAACTGCTGCCATCCAAACGCGCTTATGACGCTGGCGGAATATTTAGTGGATTATGCCAGCGAGGACACTAAAAAGGTGGGTTTTGAACTTACAAATAAAGAACTGGATAAAATACCCAATCCCAAGACGAGGGATATTGCCAAACGGAACATTGAGGATATTAAGGCGTCCAACCGCCGGGATTTCCGTTTTTAGGGAGGAAAAGCTATGAGTCTGAATGAACAGGCGTCTGCCGAAAGAATGCATATAGGATTTTTCGGACTGCGCAATGCTGGTAAATCCAGCGTGGTCAATGCCGTTACCGGGCAGCAGCTGTCTTTGGTTTCGGATATAAAGGGAACTACTACCGACCCTGTGCAGAAAGCTATGGAATTGCTGCCCATAGGGCCGGTGGTTATTATTGATACGCCTGGAATTGACGATGAGGGTGCTTTAGGAGAAATGCGCGTTAAGCGTGCTAAAAGGGTGCTGAATAAAACGGATATGGCAATTTTGGTGGTGGATGCGCAAAAGGGCTTGCAGCCGGCGGACAATGAGCTTATCACGCTGTTTAAGAATAAGGAAATTCCATATATAATTGCGTATAACAAGTCGGATCTGCTGTCAGGAACTCCTGAATGCGCGCAGAATGAAATATATGTCAGCGCCAGAGATAATATAAATATTAACCAGCTTAAAGAGTTGATGGGCAGCATTTCAGGCTTGAAGCAAAATGATAAGCGCATTGTTTCGGATTTATTAAAGCCGGGGGATATAGCGGTACTGGTAACACCTATAGATTCGGCCGCGCCTAAGGGCAGGCTTATTTTGCCCCAGCAGCAGACCATACGGGATATACTGGACGGAGGGGCGATTTCGGTTGTATGCCGGGAGCATGAATTAAAGGGAGCGCTTGGAGCGCTTAAAGAAAGGCCCAGAATAGTAATAACTGATTCTCAGGCTTTTAAAAAGGTGAATGAGGATACTCCTGCGGACGTGGCACTTACCTCCTTTTCCATTCTTTTTGCACGCTATAAGGGCGACCTAAGAGAGGCAGCCAGGGGCGCGGCGCAGCTGGACAGGCTTAAGGATGGGGACAGGGTGCTTATTTCAGAAGGGTGCACCCATCACAGGCAGTGCGAGGATATAGGCACGGTTAAGCTTCCGCGCTGGATTGATAATTATACTCATAAGCAGTTAAAGTATGAGTTTACGTCAGGCGGAGAGTTTCCGGAGGATTTGTCTGATTACGCTCTTGTCATTCATTGCGGAGGCTGTATGCTGAACGAAAGGGAGATGAAATCCCGCATACGGCACAGTGTTGACTGCGGAGTGCCCATAACCAATTACGGTATAGCCATAGCTCATATTCATGGAATACTCAGACGGGCTTTGACGCCTTTTCCGGAAATTTTGAAGCTTTTAGATTAACGGCTGCTTAATTAATAAAAAAGAGCAGTGGGGATAATTTGGTGACAAATGGCTGAATTTGCGCCTTGGACATTGATGTTTTTTACACAGTGGTTTGGTACGCACAATTTAGAGCCTTAAAGGGAAGTAATTCGGCACGTTTTTTGCTTCTGCGGGTTGGGCTCTGAAAATGCTCTGTTTTCCAGGCAGAGGAGGGCGAAATATTAAAGGCTGACTGGGAATAGCACGGAAAACAACAGGTGGATTAACAGGCTGGAGAATATTATATCTTGTCCATTGGCGTAAGGGTATATCTATGAACTTGAGTCGATGCTTGGGCTTGTTTTTGTTTATTTAGGATGGAGAATGCGCGCAGAACTGCCTGCAATTAAAGCCATAACGGCCGCTCCCGGCGGCGTCCGGCAA
>URYI01000005.1 GCA_900552055.1 uncultured Eubacteriales bacterium
CCATTGACGATGACGCAGAAAATGCCGAAATCAGACCGCTGGAGGCGTGTATCCCCTTGTCAATTTAGGATATTCTTAAGCTTTATATATTGCGGCAATATCAGCTTACGGCTACAGCCTGTGTATACAGCCAATCGCCCCAGGTCATGTAATATTTACCTAGCGGGTGGCTGCCGTCTGCGCTGTACTGGGGATCCAGCGCGTGGTTTTCATCGTCAAAAAGGACGTTTACATCTATATAGAAAACCTTTTGATTGTCCGCCAGGCCAGCTATGGCGCTGTTCAGCCTGTCTATATTGGCGTTGTTATATATGCTGTCACCGTCTGATTTGCTCTTGGTAACATGCAGATTGGCCTGTACATATATTATGGCGTCGGGGCAGAGGGATTTAATTGTATCCAATACTTCAGAATATTTGGATACAATGCTGTTATAGGAGGGATAGCCCAGTTCATTTATTCCCAGCATTATATATATCTTTTTAAAACTGTTGTTTTTAAGCAGATTTTCTAAATTGGTCTGCCCCTTTCCGGGGACGTCCAATTCCTTGTTCATTACGTTGATTACCTGCATGCCTATATCAGCAAAATAGGTGGCGTCTTTTATGTTGGAATACTGATAAAGCCCTACCGTGCGCGAATCACCGATAAACAGCGCGTCTTTAAAGTAATCTTCCCCTACTGTCCCGCTTGGGCTTTGGGGCGCAGTTGCTGAAGGCGTTTGGGTTTGTCCGCCGTCTGAAGAGGGAGTCTCTCCGGTGGCCGGGGAAGAAGTTTCCCCGTTTGTCGGCGCGGGAGCTTGTCCGGTAATGGCGGGTTGGTTTGTTTCTGTCGGAGTATTGTTCAATTCGTCAGAGGGTTGAGCAGCGTTTTGAGGCCACAGCTGCTTTATAGCTATTGGCAGCGCTATAATTACAATTACTATAACGGCTATTAAAAAGATATGCTGTGCAACTTTGGATTTCCTTTTCCTGGGCATTGTTTTGTACCTCCTTGGCAGTTAAGCTTATTCTGATGTATGTTTAAATCCTCAATTTGAGGATATTAGAATCTAAAATATAGGAACGGGTCATCCAGTCCTATAAACAGACAATAGAGCGAACCTGCAAATATTGCGATGAGTATCAAAGCCTCAATAAGCGGGTTTCGCCGTATAACCGTAAAAATGCGGCGGGGAATAGGCGTGGAAAATATAAAGCAGACAAGCAGCAGTACGCCGAAAGACTGCAAGTTGACTATATAATCCTGCTCAAAAACATTTATCGGCTCGCTTCCCAGGAAGGGAAAAAGCCTTCCTAAGAATATTCCCAGCTGCTTAATGTCGGTAATGGCAAAGACGGCCCAGCTGAGGGGTATGAGCAGGAGCATATAAAGATGGCCCAGCCATCGGTATCTGTCCAGATATTTTTTGAGGAAAAGCTTTTCTATAAAGATAAAGAAGAAAAGCACCAGTCCCCAAAGCACGAAATTCCAGCTTGCGCCGTGCCATATTCCGGTAAGCAGCCACACGACAAACAGATTAAAAATTGTTCGGGCCGTGCCTTTTCTGTTTCCGCCCAGGGGAATATAAACATATTCTCTGAACCAGCTTCCCAGCGTTATGTGCCAGCGACGCCAGAATTCGGTCATGGAAGTGGAGATATAGGGATAATCGAAATTCTTGGGCAGCTTAAAGCCCATCATGCGCCCCAGTCCTATGGCCATAAGCGAGTATCCGTAAAAATCAAAATATATCTGGAAGGTATAGGCAAAAATGCTCATCCAGGCTAAGGGAGTGGAAATGCTTTCATAGCCTATGTTTGCCGCACTGTTCCAGAGATTGGCTATCTGGTTGGCCAGGAGCACCTTAAGGCCCAGGCCGATTATAAATTCCTTGAGGCCGCTTTCAGCCAGAGCAAGTGTGTGCTTCCGTTTATGCAGCTGCTTTGCTACTGAAGAATAGGTGACAATAGGCCCGGCGATGAGCTGGGGGAACATGCATATATAAACTCCCAGATCCAGGACTGATTTTTCTGCCGGCACTTTCTGCTTATATACGTCTATAATATAGGAGCATATCTGGAAGGTGTAAAAGCTTATGCCTATGGGCAGAATCCAGTTGGCCAAGGGCAGCTCAAAGCCCAGGTCGGGAAAGAATCTTCCGAAGAACGCGTTAATATTCGCAAAAATGAAGTCAGAATACTTAAATAAAAAAAGCCATGCGAAATTATAGGCCAGGCCGGCAGCCAGCCAAAGGCTTTTCCTTTGCTCGCTGCGGCTTATCGCAAGACCGAAAAAATAATTCAATACTATTGATATTATTAATAAAAGGATATAGCGAGGCTCGTCCAGCACTCCGTAGGAATAAAAGGCCAGACTGGCAATAAAGAGCCATAAATTTTTGCCCCTGAAAGGAAGCAGGTAATATACAAGAAAAAATATCGGAAGAAATATAAAAATAAATTCTATGCTGCTGAAAACCATATGCTTCCCCTGCTGTAATTGTATTAAAGATTAATCTTCCTGTTCGGTAAAATTAGGCACAACGGCCTTGAGCGTACTGCGCACCTCCCGTCCGTTTTCTACCGCGTCCTTCAGCTCCTGAATATGCTTCCAGAATAGCTGAGCGTCAAATTCGACGGGCTGCAAAACAAATATTTTATTATTCTCGGTTTTGGTCATCTTATTGGATTCATCCTGGTTATAAAGCTCTTCATAGAGCTTTTCGCCAGGCCGCAGGCCGGTATACTGGATTTTTATGTCCTTATCGGGAGTAAAGCCCGAAAGCCGGATCATATTGCGGGCCAAATCGTCTATAAATACAGGCTGCCCCATATCCAGCACGAATATTTCGCCGCCTGCCGCCAGCGCGCCGGCCTGCACTACCAGCCGCGCCGCTTCCGGTATGGTCATAAAATACCTGGTTATTTTGGGGTGGGTAACGGTAACTGGGCCGCCTGCGGCAATCTGCCGCTTAAAGGTTGGGATAACGCTGCCGTTGCTGCCCAGGACGTTGCCGAAGCGCACCGCCGCGAATTTAGTAGCGCTGCCCTCCAGATTGAGGTGCTGCATTATAAGCTCGCTTACCCGTTTGGTAGCGCCCATGACATTGGTGGGATTAACAGCCTTATCAGTAGACAGCAGCACGAAATGCTCCGAGTTATACTCCATAGCGCAGCGGGCCGTGTTAAGGGTGCCGAATACGTTGTTTTTTACTGCCTCGCGTGAATTGTCCTCCATGAGGGGCACATGCTTATGGGCGGCCGCATGGAAAACAACTTCTGGGTGAAATTCCTCGAATATTTCGCGCATTCGGGCCATATCCCGCACAGAGCCTATGCGTATGCAGACGTTTAATTCAGGCTGCCGCGCTTTAAGCTCATTCATAAGCTCAAAGGCGTTATTCTCGTAAATATCAAATATAACAAGCTGTTTTAGGCCGCAGAGCGCAGTCTGGCGGCAAAGCTCCGAGCCTATGGAACCGCCTCCGCCCGTTACCAGGACAGTCCGGCCCTTAAGATAGGACAATACTGAATGCTGGTCTATTACAATTTCGGGACGGGGCAGCAGTTCCTGCGGGTCTATGTCCCGTATCATATCCAGACTGACGGTATCGTCTATTTCCTCAAGCGGGGGAAGGGTAGTAACCTTTCGGCCTGTCTGCGCAGCAAGCTTTAAAATCTGCCTGCGCTCCGAATCGGTGGCGCTGGGTATGGCCAGCATTATTTCATCTATGGACAGCTTTTCGGCTATTGCCGTCATTTCCTCACAGCTACCCTTAACAGGTACGCCATGAACGCGCATTCCGTGTTTAGAGGGGTCATCGTCCACAATCGCTATAGGACGTCCGTAAACATATCCGCCTCCGCGCAGGTAATCAATCAGCATGGCGCCCGCCGCTCCCGCGCCTATAATAAGCAGGCGCTTGCTGTTCTTTTTGCTTTCTATGCGGGTCTTAATCAGCCGGGGCAGATAAAGGCAGAGACGAGAGCCTATAATGAAAATCAGGGCTATGAGCATGTAATTGAGATAATAGGAGAGGGAAAGCTCAATGCCCGTGTCCAGCAGGCCGTCCGTTAAATAGAGAGCCAGCGTGGAAATAGCCGTTACTACTGCTATCTGGAACATTTCGGTCAGGGTAGCGGAGTATTTCCAGATGTGATTATAAATTCCCATGCAGGCGAAAATAATAACTGTGGCGCCTGCGGCGGCAGCGTGATAACGGTTGAATATCCTGTTTGCGTAATCGCTTATTTCTCCCTGAGTGAAAATTACAAGCGAAAGGCGCATAGCCAGAAACAGCAGCACCATATCTATGCATATAAAAAGGGCGCAGGAACCCCATTTTTTTATAACGGCTTCTGTCTTTTTCATAACCTTTTACTATATATACTGAACAAATATATTTCTTTCGGAAATATTTCAGCATTCTCCTTTGTATTGTATTTCCTGTACGCTGAATTTCAGTTTCCCAAAACTATGGCGCCAGCTTTAAATTAAGCACAGCATTAAAGAGCGCTGACAAAACAAAACAGAAACGCGCCGGGCGCTCCCGTTTATGTCGCAGCATTCCTGTCCGATTGGGGAGTATGTATTTTTAAGCAAATTTATTATCGATATAATAGCCCATAACGCAGATATTGTCAAGACGGCAGGGCAGAATTAAATTAAATGTAATATAAATGTCATTACTCATGAATTAATCTATATTTAATTTGCCAGACAGCCGCTGTTAATAGTATAATGCTTTAGTGCAAGCTTTATACTTTCGGGGGTAATGACGTTGAAAAGCATTGAGGTTTTAGGGTTAAAAAAATATTACGGCAATATTAAAGCGGTGGACGGCGTTGATTTTTATGTGGAGCCGGGGAGCCTTTTTGCGTTTCTGGGACCTAACGGCGCAGGCAAGTCAACCGTTATAGACATTTTATGCACATTAAGCCGTCCGCAGGCCGGGCAGGCGTTTATTAACGGCATGGAAATAGGCCGGGAGGATGAAAAAATACGGTCTGAAATAGGGGTTGTATTTCAGGAGGGCGTATTGGACAGGCTGCTGAGCGTACGGGAAAACCTTATGCTTAGGGGCTCGTTTTACGGACTAAAGGGAGAAGAATTAAAAAAGCGTATGGAAAATGCTCTGCTTGAAGCGGACGCAGCCGAATTTGCCGACAGACGGTACGGCAAACTATCGGGCGGCCAGCGTCGCCGCGCCGATATAGCCAGGGCCCTTGTCAATTCTCCCAAAATTCTTTTTCTGGACGAGCCTACGACGGGCCTGGACCCTCAGACGCGGGCGGGCATATGGGAGACGGTCAGAAGGCTTCAGCGGGAAAACGGCATGACGGTTTTTCTTACCACGCATTATATGGAAGAAGCGGATTCGGCCGATTATGTAGTTGTATTGGACAACGGGCGCGTAAAAGCAAAGGGTACTCCAAATCAGCTTAAAAAGGAATATGCCGCAGATTGCCTTAAATTATATGGGGATGTTCCGCATTTGATTGATATCATAAAAGAAACCCGGCTTTCTTATTCTGTTTTAGCGGACGGAATAAAGATAAATCTGGAAAATACTCTTTCGGCCCTGCCTCTGCTTGAAAAGGCCGGAGGAGCTATAACAGGCTTTGAGGTGGCCATGGGGGATATGGACGATGCTTTTATGGGTATAACCGGAAAGGAGATAAGGGAATGATTCATTTTACGCTGAGAAATCTCAAGGTGTTTTACAGGGACAAAAGCTCGGTGTTTTTCTCTATGCTGGCTGTGCTCATAATCATAGTGCTTTATTTTGCTTTCCTGGGAGACGCCTGGAGCGGGCAGTTCCAGGGGGTGGACAATATGAAGGGCATAATGGATAACTGGATAAGCGCGGGACTGCTTGCGGTGGCCAGCCTTACTTCCACCATGGGCGCGTTCGGGGTAATGGTGGAGGATAAGGCGCGCCGCCTGGCAAAGGATTTTTATTCCTCTCCCTTAAAAAGGCGGGATATTGCCGGAGGGTATGTGCTTAGTTCGTTTTTTGTGGGAGTTATCATGAGCCTGCTTACCCTTTTGGTTACGCAAATATATATAATTGCTGCGGGCGGCGCTTTTATGGGCGGCGCGGCTCTGCTTAAGGTAATGGGACTGATTTTGATATGCTCGGCTTCAAATACTGCCTTTGTGCTGTTTATCGTATCCTTTTTTAACAGTCAGGGCGCTTTTACTGGAGCCAGCACTGTCATAGGCACGTTTATAGGCTTTGTGGCGGGCATATATATGCCTATAGGAGTGCTGCCTGAAGGAGTCAGGGCGGTCGTAAAGATTTTTCCCGTTTCGCACGGGGCGGCGCTTATGCGGCAGGCTGTTATGGAAAATCAGCTTGCGGAGGCTTTTAAGGGCGCGCCCGCGGGCGCCTTGGAGGAATTCAATCAAATGATGGGCAACAGCCTGAATTTTGGCGATTATGCTGTGCCTGCTGGCGTCAGTATAGCTGTTCTGGTTCTGTCAGGAGTGCTGTTTTTCTTGCTGGCCCTTCTTAATATACGCCGCAAAGGAAAAAATATTTAAATTCCGCTTGCTTTTTAATTGGTATTATGCTATTATACTACTGCTCTTTTATAGGTGAAAGGAATGAGTATTAAAAATGTACGTTACTGAAATAATATTAGCATGTATATTAGGCGTTATATCCATTCTGCTTATAATAAGTGTTTTAAAGCAGAAGGGCACTACCGAGGGCCTGGGCAGCATTTTGGGCGGAAATAATACCGACAGCTTTTTAGGCAGGAACAAGGCGGTCAAGACCAAGGAGGGCAGGCTGGCCCTTATGACTAAGATATGCGTTGTGCTTATAGTTGTTGTGGCTATCGTACTTGCCGTGCTGCTTTCCATTTCCGAATTACGAGCAGCGGCCGCTTAAACAGGATATGCTTCCAGCGCCCACATCTGGGCGCTTTTTTTATTATTGCCGCTTATATTAAATGGATGTTAAAAAGGAGTAAAAATGATAACAGAGGAAAAAATAATTGAATTATTGGAGAAGTATGAGAGACTGAGCAAAAAAGAGCTTAAAAAGCTTATGCTCAAGGGGGATAAGGATTATGTACCCGTTGAGGAGACGCTTAAGAAGCTTAAGAGGGACAGGGTGCTTTTAAAGGACAAGCTGGGCAGATATTATCTTGCCGGCAAAACAGCCCCAAATAAAACGGAGGACAAAGAGCACGGCAAATCAGTAGAAATTGCCGTTAACGGTCAAAAGTCCGGCAACGAAAAGTCGGGCAAAGCGGAGAAAATCAAGGCAAAGGTTACTAAGGGCAAAAAATCCGGCAAAGTAGGCGGGAAAGATAAAGGAAAAGCGAATGGCAGGGAATTTGAAGGCAAAATTGCGCTTGTCCGGAACAAATATGCTTTTTTTGAAGGAGAGGGCGGAGAGAGATTATATATACCTGCGGAAAAACTGATGGGGGCTATGCTGAACGACAGGGTCACAGCTGTTAAAACAGGGGGAAAAGAATCTGACCGCGGCGCAATTACCTCCGTTTTAGAGAGAGCTAATCAAACCGTAGTGGGTACGATAGAAAATAAAAACGGAGATATTTTTCTTGTGCCTGATGATTACAGGCTGAATGTCAAAATAAAGCTGGATAAAAAAGAAGGGCTTCCTGAAAATTTTAAGGCTGTGGCGGAAATTTACCAATACAGCCAGGACGGCGGGGAACCCCTTGGCCGGATAACTGAAATTCTGGGAGAGGGGGAGCAGCCCGGCGCGGAAATGCTTTCGGTGCTTCGGGCGCATAATATTCCCGATGTTTTTGACCAGTCGGTGATAGATGAGGCGGAGAAAATCCCCGAATTTATCAGCAGTGCGGAAATTGCGGACAGGGAGGATCTGCGCGGGGAAAGCATATTTACCATAGACGGCATAGACGCAAAGGATTTAGATGACGCCGTAAGCATAAAAATGCAGGGCGAGGACTATATTTTAGGCGTTCATATCGCGGACGTTTCGCATTATGTCCGTCCGGACAGCGCGCTGGACGCAGAGGCATTAAAAAGGGGGACAAGCGTTTATTTTCCGGGGAGTGTTATTCCCATGCTGCCTAAGAGGCTAAGTAACGGCATATGCTCTCTTAATCCTAATGCGGACAGGCTGGCTTTGAGCTGCGTAATGCAGATTAGCCCGGAGGGGGAGGTAATTTCCTACAGGATATTTAAGAGCGTTATCCGTTCGTGCGAGCGCCTTGTTTACGAGGATATCAATAAGCTGCTTGAGGGGGATGAGGAGCTGAAACGCCGGTATTCACATATATACGGCGAGCTTATTCTTATGCAGAAGCTGTCCGGCATTCTCGGCAAAAGGAGAAGGGCGGCCGGCAGTATAGATTTTAATGCTCCTGAACCTGAATTTACTCTGGACGAAGAGGGCAGGGCTGTGGATGTGCGCGTGCATGAACGGGGCGTATCCAATATGATGATAGAGGAATTTATGCTGGTGTGCAATCAGACTGTGGCCAGGCATATGCGTAAAAATAATCTGCCAGCAGTTTACCGTATTCATGAAAAGCCTGAAAAAAGCAAAGTAGAGAACTTTATCTCATTTGTAAGGGGTTATGGATATAATATCAAGGCGAAAAATCTTAATGAGCCTAAAGACTATGCCATGCTGCTTGACAGCCTTAAAGGGAAGCCTGAAGAAAGGGTAATTTCGCGCTTGATGCTCCGAACCATGCAGAAGGCCAAATACAGTCAGGAAAATACGGGCCATTTTGGGCTTGCGGCGCAGGATTATCTGCATTTTACATCTCCTATCAGGCGGTATCCTGATTTGATAGTGCACAGAATGATACATTTTTCCCTTGAAAAGCCCGCTGCCCTTGGAGTGTGGGCAAAACGCATGCCTGCTATTGCCCTGCGCGCTTCCGAAAGGGAACGGGCCGCGCAGGAGGCCGAATGGGAAGGGGACGATATTAAAAAGGCGGAATATATGCTCAATCATATAGGGGAGAAATTCGACGGCGTGATTTCAGGCATGTGCTCAACGGCGTTCTGGGTTGAACTGGACAATACCGTTGAAGGGATGGTGCCCCTTTCCAGCCTCCGGGATGATTTTTATATCTTTGATCAGGAAAAGTATGTTCTAACAGGCAGAAACACCGGCAAGCGCTTTAAGCTTGGGCAGAGCGTGCGCATAAAAGTGACGGGCGCCAGCATACGGGGCCGGAGCGTCTCCTTTGAACTGGCCGGGAAAAAGAAAAATAAACTTTAAAAACCCCGGCTGCTTAAAGCAGTTTCAGAACAGGATATTTTAGTTCATTATTTGCATGTAAAATATTTCGGCGTGTTTTTTCTTGCTTTAAACGCGCCGAATCTGTTTTTATGGCCATGCTAATTATTGATTTTTAATATTAATTTAGTGCTTGTTTTTCTTAATATTGTGCATTGAAATGCGGAGGATAACGCCATATAATTATAAGTAACGATGTTCAATATTAAGGAGGGTTATCTATGAAAAAAAGCAATTATTATGCTGCTGGCATGTACTTTGGTGCTTTCCTGTGTTTCTGCCTTTGCCGCAGTGCCTGCCACGCCGTGGAACGATGATTCCATTAAGGTCAAGGTGACAAACAGCGTAACAGGCGAGGATACCGTTTATGACCAGTCGGCGGCGTTTGCTCCCGGCGTAAACTGGAGCGGCAATTTGGACTGGTCTTTAAAGAACAATCAGATTGTGGCGGTTAAAAAGGCGGATGCCGCCAATGGTTTTGAAACAGCGCTTGTTCAGTCTTTCGCTAATTTTACTTCACAGGATAAAGGCGCGGACGGTTATGGTTTTTATATCAAGAACAACTGTGCCGGCGTAGTATTGTTCACCTTTGAAGGGTCGTGGATAGCTCCGGCCGAAGATGCGGGAAGTACTCTTGCAAATTCAGGACTCTCCTTTACCGCTGATTCGGAAGCCGTGCTTACCAGCATGGACGGAGCACGATCAAGGCTGAAGGGACGATGTCTAATAACAATGTTGCCGCTTTTAAAATTCCTGCTGGCTTTGAAGGCTATATTACTATACCTACGGCCTCTATCAATCTCATTGTTGCCGAGGGTAATGATTACTCCGATTTGAACGGTCAGCCTTTGGATAATACCCAAATTACCGTTACATGGCCGTCCTTTAGTTTGGACAATGTAGATTCTAACGGCGTTGTATTTGATAATTTCTTTGTATACGGAGCCAATATTGAGGCCAGTGCGGACGCCGATATTGTAACCGACGCTATTACCTTGCAGCAGGGCGGAAATGATAATGACGATAATCAGGACAACCAGCAGGGAACGGGCGATTTATCCGTTCTGGCTTATGCCGCTGCCGCTGCGGCAGGCTGCGGAGCCTTGATAATCAGAAGGAAAAAATAAATTTCTGCTTGTAAAAAATATATTTAAGGCCCTTCCTGAAGGAGGGGTCTTTTTTAATTAGTGCTTTGGCAAGGGCTGCCTCTTTTAATGAGGGGCCTTTGAAAACTGACTGCAAAGCGGGCTAGGTTCAAGCCTGAGCAAAGGAGAGGCCTTTCTGGTATAAAATGGAGAATGCCGCGCAAAAGGACAGAAAGGGTGCTGCTCTGCGCCAATGGTTTAGCACATATGAAACAGGCATGTCTATAGTAATCTAAACAGATCAGACTCATGGGTTTACCAAACAGAAATTTCCAGACAGATGGTTATTATGATGAGTACAGCTGGCGGTAATAATCAGCAGCGCAAAAGTATATCCGGTAACGGGAAAACAGGCGCAAATAAAAAACAGCTTGGGCCGGAAGGGGTACAGCGCCCCTTTTAAGGGCAATGGGCAATGATGCCGCTTGCAGCCTAAGTTAAAGCCGGCGCCCATTAATGCACCGGCTTGTTTTAAGGCTTTTCAGATCCCTGTTTATGCCCGCCTTTTAGGGGTTTGGCCTGCATATAATATGTCTGCTTTTATTATATGCTTTTGCCTGTGTATACAGGGACAGAATTCTTTTAGGCGGGTTATTTCAGATATGGCTTGTTTCTGTTTAAAGAAGTAAGAGAATAATATCCATGATAATTCAGTTCGTGCGCCATTAAAATTAAAGCTATCAGTTTATGCGATGGATGGGCAAAGTATAGCGTTCGAGCTTGGTTATTTATATTAAGCTCATTTTTGCTATAAATAATATTAAGGGTTAAAAGATCATTTATAACCTTATCCATGGCTTTTTCTTCTATGCCGCATTCGGCTGCAAGCGCATCCCGTTCAAATATATAGCTGCCGGAGTTTTTATGAATATGAATAATGGCGCGCATGGTTTCGGGTGAAGAAAGGCATTCAAAAATTCTGCGTGCTTCTTCTCCGTTCCGGACGGTTTCGCCATATCCTTCCTCAGGCTCAGGGAATACGGCGAAAAAGGGAGAGCGGCCGTTGGAAACAAGAGTAAAGCCGTAGTCATTTATTATATATGAAGAGTGGCGGCAGTTTTTCAGCTCATCAGGATCATATTTTTCATCCAGTTCCATAAGACAGCTGAATAATCCCCGTTCAATCTGCCAGCCGATATCACGCGCCCTGTTAAAGCGTTCGCAGGCATGGGTATTTTTCATTAAAGAAATGATTTTCTTTGATGTATCGGCCATAAAGACATCCTTATTGCTGAAAAGTTCGTCTAATGAAACGCCGAGTTCATGTGCGAGAGGCAAAAGCAAGGCGCTGTCAGGAAAATTTTCTCCCGTTTCCCATTTTGATACCGCTTGCGCCGAAATATTCAGAGAAGAAGCGAGCTGCTCCTGCGTCATATTTTTTTGAAGGCGTAATTGCCTTATATTTTTAGATAAGCACATTTATCCATTCCCTCCTATCATTTTGCATCTTCCGTTATAGTTGTAATTATAGCATTGACGGCCGCACATTTGCTCATATGCAAGTGTTATAAGAGACAGTATATTTCCGTTGCCCATGGATTCATAAATTGCAGTTATGCCGGATTTTAAGTGGGCGGCTATTTTTAGGCACAAGCCAATTTCGCATGAAGCCTCTAAAAGCTGGACTGCCTTTTCTTCTGAAATTTTAGTTTTGATTGCTATATAGTCGGCTGTGAATTGCTCTGGGCAGTTCGTACTGTGAATATATTCACAGATTTTTAGGGCGTCTGTATCGCTTAAAAAGGCAAACAGCTTTGTAATCTGTTTTTGCTTATCCTCGTTTTTAAGCCATTTGAAATCAGCTTTGTTGCGCATAAGCATGACGGCCATATTTACGTCCTCTGAAGTTACTACAAAATCGTAAAATTCATGTGCGGAAATGCAGTAACGGTTCATTTTATCTGTTTTTGGCGGCAGAACTTCGGCGCTGTCGTTAATATCATCTTCGCAACTAGAAATAATTTCAAAACTAGAGGGTATAATGGCCTTAACTATTTCAAAAGCCTTTAGTACGGCAGCCTTGCGGTCAAGACCGGTAAATTCCGAGAGGATGACTTGGGAGATTTCAGGCCTTTCTTCAGGAGCTATACCCAGCAGAGAGTCAGTGCTTACATTATAGTACCCGGCAAGTTTTATAAGCATTTCCAAGCTGGGCTCAGACGCTCCGGTTTCCCATTTTGAAATTGTTTTGTCTGAAACAGAGAGTGTATGTGCGACTTCTTCCTGCGTTACGCCTTTTCTTTGACGTAATGTGGTTAATCGTTCTGCAACAAATTTTTTGTACATAATCTTCCTTCGGTTTGCAAGGAACTGCACGTCTCAAAACGGGATAATTTCTTCATTTTCCGCGTTATCTTCAATCAGCGTACTCCCGGTACGCCTTCTTCGTCTGCCTTGAAAATGAAGAAATTCTCTCTGTTTGAGGGCTCCAGAGTCCGAAGGCATAAAATTTGTGCCGGGTAAAGCGCGCTTTTAAACGACATGTACCGGGCGTACATGGACTCAAAGCAACGCAGCAGGACGCATGTTTTTTGCCTTCCGACCATATAGTTCCCTGTAAACTTAGGGTACACCTCCTTATAAAAAAATTAATGAGTATTTCATGTTTGCATTATATATTAAATCAATAGTAGATTCAACGGAGATAAAATTGGGAAATTCTCTGAAACGCAGAACTGCTGCGCAAAAATCTCGTAATGGTTGTTTTGGGGCGGGCGAGGCATGAGCGCCCGGACGGGGTCATACCGGGCGGTGCACCGGACGGTTAAGCGTGCTGGCCAAGCGTACAATGCATCAATAATATTGCTTTACAGTTCATTTGCTGATAATATTCAGACTTATAAAGGCGGACTTGCCGGGTATGTTTTCGCCCGTGCGCCCAGCGGCCGCAAACGGGCATTTTGTTAAAAATCCCAAGCCGCATAGGAGAGCGGTTTTTCGCTTTGCAAGGCGGTAGGACGCAGAAAGACCGGGCATACTAAGGAGGGCGGCGCAGCAAAACGGAGCAATGGACTTCCTTTAAGGCGTTATTTTACTTTAATTGTATTGTCTGGCATTTAAATAAAATAAATAATCCGAACGCCTTTCAAGAAAAAGCGTTCGGATTATTTTCATATGTCCAGAAACTGCGCAACATACTCTCGGATCAAATTCAACGCTGAATACAATTTAATTACAATAATAGGTTGCCTGCATGCTGAAAAGGGAATAGTAAATTCCCTTTTCAGCTGTCAGTTCGCTGTGTATTCCATACTCTGGAATTTTTTCATCTTTAATTAAAACTATTTTATCGCAGAATTTAGCGCTGGACAAGCGATGGCAAAAAAGAATGCGGTATTGCCTCCAATCAAGTCATTAAATTGTCTATACAAAGCATTTTCTGCACGGGGTTCAGCGCGCTTGTCGGTTCGTCCAATATCGTAATTATTGCCTGCTTTTTAAATAGGTTCTGGCAATGGCCGGCTATTGCAGTTCGTCGCCTGAAAAGTTTGCTCCCTCTTCATCAAATTGTTTTGTTAGATAAGTATTATACTGATTTGGCGGTTCGAGGATTTATTTATGGATGCCGGCTTTCTGCGCCGCTTATGTAATTTGCTCCAGACCAGCTTGGTCAAATGAGCTGATGTTTTTTCCCATTGTAAAGGCAAATAATTTGTAATCTTGGGAAACAGGCGCAAAACAAATCTTTGGGCGGCTGATTTATGGGATGTTTTAATATATTTGCAATCGTCCGAAAAGAGCAGAAAATAAAGAAAGGCCGAAAACCCGGCTGGAACAGGACTCTCCGCTTCAATATTCAAGCAGGTAATAATGTATGGGAAATTGGCAGGGCCTGGCGCGGCAGATTTTTGCTGCTGCTCAAAGCGGCCTTTGTTTTAGGTATTTACTGGAAGTTCGGCAATCAGCCTAACTTTTAACGGCCTTTTTGTCAGGAATTCGACATTTTGATCCATTGTAGTTCTGGGGTGCTGATAAATATCTTTATCAACTATTAAATCCTCGTCAATTACATATAGATAACCGTATTCTGTGCCGTTGTGGACAATTTCGCCGTTATCATCGTACCCTAACCCAGACGGCTTGTGAGAAAAGGCTTCGGCTAATGATCTCCATTGCGTTACAGTGCTTCCTTCGCGCAATTCGGTGAACAGCTTGTTGGAGCCGTGATACCAGCATCCTGATGGGTCAATTTCAATTAAATGAGGTGCGTTATTTGTGTGCGGCGGCTCGTCGCTGCCGCTGGAAAACGAAGAACTGTTTTGGTGTTTGCCAGGAGCGGAGTCAAACCCTTTTAAGAGCAGCATATTCGCTATGGTTGCATATAATTTCCAAGCTTTTCCGAATGTATTCATGACCGTTGCCTCCTCATTATATAAGTTTTTATTAGTATAGCATTAAAATTAAGACAAAACAAGATTGTTATAGCATAAAATTTGTTTTTTCTGCTCTTTTAGGTTTATGCCGCGAAAAAATGTATCTTCCGCGGCCGAACCAGACAAAAAAGCGGCCGGCAACTCATTACGAATTGCCGGCCGCAGGCATGTAAAGAGCTAACAAAAAAGATGCCTGCGAAAAGTTTTGAAATAGACTCGAACCCGCAAAAGGTTGGCAGTGCACAAATCGGCGTAAAAAAGACGCGTTTACAAGCCGTTAGCCGGTGTGAACGCGACCTTTTGCAGAAGAGGAGGAACAGTGGAGCGGGTGACTGATTTTTTTATGAAATAAAAAATCGGAACGAGTTACGCTCGTTCCGACGTGGTAAGCGTTGACGAAAAAGATACCCGCCATAAACGCGGGCGGAGAGGTAAAATAAAAAACCGAGCCCGGAACGCAAATTGCGTCCAGGCTCAGCCTGGCGTCGCTAAGAGGATTCGAACCTCCGACCTACCGCTTAGGAGGCGGTCGCTCTATCCTGCTGAGCTATAGCGACATTTTTTAAGCTTTTGAATCGCACCCGCTGCACCCGCGTTGAGGAAGTGTGCTAATGCGTTTCTGCGCGGTAGCTGGCCCGCTCGTTTTTTTTGCTCCGCCTGTTTTTTAAAGCGCAGCTGTGCAACGAGGGTAATATAGCATAAATCGGGGCAGGTGTCAATTATTCAGCTTGCCATTTTTTTATTTTGCTTATATTATACTATTATTATTTATATCGGAGGGGCTTGCTTTGGCGTTTTCAGTAGAATTTATACGCAGGTTTGAGGATGCGTGCGAGATATTTTTATCCCTTATGGAAAAGCAGGGCTTTAGGGAAGCGGAGAAAAAGGAGATAGACTACGGGGCAGGATATGTCTTTAATAAAGATGGCCGGGTGATAAAAGCGGCGCTTTATTACAATAAGTCGGGCAATTCAACAAAGGCGGTTTTCAGCGGGGACGCCGGGGACCCGGCGCTTCAAAGCGTTGCCGGGGCTTTAAGGGCGCTGTCGGATCAGCCGGCGTCAAATGAGTATGCGCCCAAGAGGGACATTAAAGCAATACCTGTGCTGGAATGCCATATAGGTACTGATGAATCGGGCAAGGGAGATTATTTCGGGCCGTTGGTTATAGCGGGCGTGTTTGTCAATACGCGTCTGGAAAATATTTTAAAAGAGCTGGGCGCGGCTGATTCCAAAACCAATACCGACAGGAAAAATATTCAGTTGGCGCAGGATATAAAGGCGGTGCTGGGGCGGGACAAATTTGAGGTTATTAAAATAGGGCCTCAAAGATATAACGAGATGTACCAAAAAACTGGTAATCTTAATAGGATTTTGGCCTGGGGGCATGCCAGGGTCATAGAAAACCTGCTTTCACGCAATGAGTGCGGCCATGTTATAGCCGACCAGTTCGGCGGGGAAGAAGTGCTTAAAAGGGCGCTTATGGAAAAAGGAAGGAATATAAATCTCCTTCAGACGCCTAAAGGGGAACGGGACACGGCGGTAGCGGCGGCAAGTATACTCGCCAGGGAGGAGTATCTTCGCAGCATGGCGCTTTTAAGCGAGCAGACGGGCATGGAGCTTATAAAGGGAGCCTCGCAGAAGGTGGAAAAGCGGGCGCTGGAGATAGCACGGAAAAACGGGCCTGAGTGGCTGGATAAGATAGCTAAAAAGCATTTTAAAACTACCGAAAGGGTGCTTAAAAGCCTGGAAGGCTAGACAGTCCGGGCTTTTGGGGCCTGCAATAAGCAGCGCCGCTTGTGTTCCTGGTTAGGTTAGGACCGGGCGGCCGGGGTATTGGGCGGCAGAGCGGGGCGTATATTGGCAAAAGGCAAAGTGTTGCAAAAAAAGTCGGAATGGTTTAAAATATATGCGTCTTTGGGGCGCAGGCAGGAAAAGGGAAAAAGCATTTTCCCTGCCGGCTGATATTTTTAAGCGTCATACCGGCTTGACGGACTGTTATTTTTTAGATTGGGGGGTTGAACAAATGCTTACAAAGGAACAGGTGGAAGAGGTGCTCAATATGCTGGAGGGCTTGTATCCCACGGCGTCAACAGAGCTTGTATTTTCCACGCCTTATGAATTGCTCGTATCAACTATTTTATCCGCTCAGTGTACTGACGCGAGAGTAAATGTTGTTACAAAAGAGCTTTTTAAAGAGTATAATACTCCCGAAAAAATGATAACACTAACTCAGGAAGAATTGGAAAGGCTTATTCACAGCTGCGGCTTTTACCATAACAAGGCTAAAAACATTCTGGCCGCTTCAAAAATGCTGGTAGAAAAATATGATTCGCAGGTGCCTGACAGCCTGGAGGAATTGGTCAATCTGCCCGGCGTGGGAAGGAAAACGGCCAATGTAGTGGGCAGCATTGCCTTTGGCATAGACGCTATTGCCGTAGATACGCATGTTTTCAGGGTGGCCAACCGCATAGGGATTACTAATGCCAAGGATGAACTGCATACTGAGCTTCAGCTTATGGAGCAGATAAAAAAAGAGCGCTGGTCCCACGCGCATCATTTAATTCTTTGGCACGGCCGGCGAATATGCCATTCGCGCAGGCCTGAATGCGAAAAATGTCCGGTTGCGGGCTGCTGTGAGTATAATAACGCAGAGGAAAAAATATGTTCGTAGACATAGTAAAAATAAAGGTGAAAAGCGGCCGGGGCGGGGACGGCGCGGTTTCCTTCCACCGGGAAAAATATATTGCCAACGGCGGCCCGGACGGCGGGGACGGCGGCCGGGGGGGTGACGTTGTGTTTGTCGCCGATAAGGATATGCGCACCCTCCTGGATTTCCGCTATAAAAGGAAATATGCCGCAGGAGACGGACAGAATGGCACGGGCAATTTTAAGACGGGCAAACGCGGGGAGGACGTTGTTATAACCGTGCCCGCGGGAACAGTAATAAAGGAAGCTGAAAGCGGACGCATACTGTGCGATATGTATTCTGATTCGGAGCGGAAAGTTATCCTCCGGGGCGGGAATGCCGGCAAGGGGAACGCACGCTTTGCAACGGCTACCCGCCAGGCTCCTAATTTTGCCCAAGGCGGCGGAGCGGGCCGGGAGATGGAGCTTCAGCTTGAATTAAAAACCATTGCAGACGTAGGGCTTATAGGTTTTCCCAATGTAGGCAAATCCACCATTCTTTCTGTTGTTACAAAGGCCCGTCCCAAGATAGCCAATTATCACTTTACCACCCTTGCGCCCAATTTGGGGGTGTGCGGAGTGGATGGCTACAGCTTTATTATTGCTGATATTCCCGGACTTATAGAGGGCGCGCACCAGGGCGCCGGCCTGGGCCATGATTTTTTAAGGCATATAGAGCGCACGCGGATGCTTCTGCATGTGGTGGATATTTCGGGCTGCGAGGGAAGGGACCCTGTGGAGGATTATGACATAATAAACAGAGAACTGTCTCAGTACAGCCCTGCCCTAAGCGCGCTGCCCCGGCTGATAGTGGCTAATAAATGCGAGCTTCCGGGTGCACAGGAGAACATAAAAAGGCTCAGAGAGCATACGGGCCGGGAAGTGTTTGAAGTTTCGGCCGCGGCCAACAAGGGCTTTCTGCCGCTGCTCCGCCAGACGGCGGCCATATTAAAGACTCTGCCTCTGCCTGAGCCTATAATGCCCGATGAAATATATACGCCCAGGGAAGATTCCCAGGCCTTTGAGATATATAGGGACGGGGAGGTTTATGTGGTTGCAGGGCCGTATGTGGACAGACTGCTTTTAAGAGTCAATCTGGACGACCCGGATTCCTTTAAGTATTTTCAGCGGCAGCTGCGGGAAAAAGGTATCATTGACGCGCTTAAGGCTGCCGGAGCGGGCGAGGGAAGCGTAATAAGCATGGGGGACCTGGAATTTGACTATGTAGAATGAACCTTGGCGGATCGGCTGCCCATATTCGGGCTGCGGCTGAAATTTTTAAGCTTAAAGCGCGCGGCGGCTTGAGCAAATTCTGGTTTTGGGAATCAGCATTTGCCGGTATTGCGCGCAAGGCGGATTTTATAAATGGCTGAAGAAGCAGGGATATAATTAACAGGAGAAGAATAATAAGAATATGATAACAACTAAGCAGCGGGCGGTTCTCAGAGCTATGGCCAACCAGCTGGAGCCAATATTCCAGATAGGCAAAAATGAGATAGGGCCCGAAATGATAACTGAAATATATAATGCGCTTGAAGCGCGCGAGCTGATAAAGATAACCGTGCTGAAAAACAGCGGGCTTACCGCGCGCGAGGCATGTGAGGAAATAGTGAGCAAAACCGGCTCTGAGCCTGTACAGTGTATAGGCAACAGGCTGGTTATCTATAAAAAGAGCCGGAAGCATCAGAAGATATTCTTGGATTGACGCTTTTGCCTGTATTTAATATATATGCCTGCTGCGAGAAACAGTCCGGCAGCGATAAGGTAATATATATAAAACGGCGTAAGTATTGAAAGCAGGCTCAGCAGCAGCGCGTATTTTATTAAGGCGCGGGGAGAATTGCGGTTCTGCATCAAAGGTTCAAAACGCTCTGAAAGCTTTTTCCGGCCGGCGGGAGCCGCCTTTTCAATTTCGGGCAGCTGGATATCCTGCTCTTCCAGAATTTCAAGCAGCTGGCTGAAATTAATGGAGGTATATTGGGCGCTCAGCCTCTCCAGCAGCGCCTGAGCGGCTTTATCCAGACCGAAGGGCGCTATAATCAGCAGCTCCGGATAAGGCGTTTCTCCCAACAGGCGCAGGCTTTCAAGCAGGCTTTGAGCGTTTGTCGGCTGGTTTTCAGGGGGTCTGAAGCATATCAGCGCCTGATTCTGGGGTGGGCCGAAAACAAGTACATTCTGTTTTTTAGAACAGTGTGAGCTTTTGCAGAAGGTTTTAGCCAGGATAGTAAAAAGTTTTTTCTGCTCCAAAAGCAGAAAGCCGTAATACAGCGAGCGTTTGCGTTCGGCCTGGAGCGCGCGGGCATCTTTGCGCTCTAAAAATATACCGCGGACCAGATAATAGGCGCAGTCCAGCGCCAGCGCGGCGAAAAGAGAGGTAAACAGCGCGGCGTTTCGGCTGTTCATCCGGGGCAGCAGAAAAGCGTAGCAGATAAAAAATACCGCTGTATAAAATAAAAGAGCGTCAATTATGCGGAATATAAAGCGTTTCATTGTATTTTAAGCCTCCTTTGGCGATTTGCTTTTCAGCCGGTGGTAGGATGCAGGAACTTTAATGTAATTATTGACATGAAACGCAGTTTTATTCTTTTAAAATCCAGGCAGGAGCTCAGGGGGTAATTATATGGAAATGATCAAATTTGAAAAGCAGCTGGGCATTATGGGGGGGACCTTTGACCCCATTCATAATGGCCATATTCAAATGGCTCAACAATGCATGGAAAAGTTTTCTCTGGATGAAGTGGTCTTTTTGCCGGCTGGAGAACCGCCTCATAAGCGCAGTTATGCCGTGACTGACAAATACAGGCGGCTGGAAATGACTCAGCTGGCTGTAAAGGATATTCCGGGCTTTTCGGTTTCAGACATTGAAATAAAACGGGAGGGCTATACTTATACCATTGATTCTCTGCGCGAGCTGAGGGATATCTATAAGAATGCCAGGTTCTTTTATATAATTGGGGCGGATACGCTAAGCGAGTTATATACCTGGAGGCATATAGACGAGGTGGCCAAGCTTACTAAATTTCTGGTAGTAGGCAGGAGCAATATCCCTGTCGAAGCGCTGCATAACGCCGCGGCGCGGGTCAGGGAGGATTTCGGCGGTCAGCTTGTTGACGCTCAGTTTGTCGGGCCGGAGATTTCTTCTACGTTTATACGGGATTTGGCGCGTAAAGGAGCGCCTCTGACGGGCTATGTTCCTTCAGCGGTGGCCGAGTACATAAAGGAGAATAAAGTGTATGGAGCTTAATGAGGCGCTTGAACGGGTAAAGCCCCTTTTGACGCCTAAAAGATACGCGCATACCATGCGGGTTCTGGATACGGCGCTGGAACTGGCGGGGAAGTGGGGCGCGGATGAAAAAGTCACCGCCCTTACGGCCGCTCTGCACGACTGCGCCAAAAATATCACTAAATATATTCTGCCTGTGTACGGCGGCTTTATAGGTGATTTTGCTCATTATCCGGAATTGAGCCATGCGCCCCTTGGGGCGCTTTACGCCGGGGACGTATTAAAGATAACAGACAGGCGCGTGCTGGCGGGCATATGGTATCACTGTACCGGCCGTCCGGCCATGCCTCTTGAGGAAAAAATAGTCTATCTTGCCGACGCTTTAGAGCCGGGCCGGGATTACGACGGCGTGGAGAGGCTCAGGATGTTTTTAAAAGAAAGCCTGGATCTGGCCGTGAGGGAATATGCGCGGAGCAATTTAAGCTATCTGCGCGAGCAGGGCGGGCTTATACATCCGCTTGGGAAACAAACCTTTGAATATTATAATAAATTATTGGAGGGAAATAATGAATAAGGATTCTCTGGATTTGACTAAAAAAATCTGCTCGCTGCTGGCCGAGCGGAAGGCCGAAGATATAATGTATCTGGATATTTCCGAGCTTACCGTGGTGGCGGACAGCTTTGTAATATGCAGCGGGCGCAGCGCCGTCCAGCTTAAGGCGGCGTGCGATTTTCTGGAGGAAAAGCTGGCCCTGGAGGGGATAAAGCCGGCGCGCATAGACGGCTATAATGAAGGCAGATGGATCGTGCTGGATTATTCAAATGTCATTGTTCATATCTTTAAGGATGAGGACAGGGTTTTTTACCATCTTGAGCGTTTGTGGTCAAACGGTAAAAATATGTTCCTATATCAGGAATAAGCGCCTGCGTATTAAAGCCGGCGGCAGCGCCGCGCCTAGAATATAGCTATGTAAATTTTGGGGCTGGATTGAAACGGATATATGCCGTAAATCCGGCCTTTTCTTTTATTTTGATAAAAACCTGACAAAAACCATTGGCGAATATTTTAAAATGCTGTATAATTAAACAAATAAAGCTTAGCGGGGTTTTTATGGACATTCATGATTTTCCAGCATATGGTGCGCCGGCGGATATCCGCATTTTCGGCCGCAATAATGAGTTTGATTATATAAAAAGGGTGAAAGCTCTTATTGGGGAAGGGGACAAGAGCTATTATATAGACACCTACGGCTGTCAGATGAACGCGCATGATTCAGAAAGCCTTGCGGGCATTCTGGAGATAATGGGCTATGTGCCTGCCCAGGCAAGAGAAGAAGCTGATATAATAGTTTTTAACACCTGCTGCGTCAGGGAAAATGCTGAAAACCGCATCAAGGGGAACATAGGCGCCGTTAAGCCGCTGAAGGAAAAGCGGCCTGACCTTATAACCGTTGTGTGCGGCTGTATGACTCAGCAGCCGGGCGTGGCTGAATCTTTAAAAAAGACCTTTAGCTTTATAGATATCGTTATGGGCAGCGGCTGCGTGCATAAACTGCCCGAATTATTGCTGGAGGTGCTTTCGGGACGCAGAACCGCGCCCCTTTTGTCCGGGCCAAACGAGGCCATTACCGAGCATACTCCTGTTAAGCGGGTGAGAAAAGAGAGTGCCTATATAAATATCATGTACGGCTGCAATAATTTTTGCAGTTATTGCATAGTGCCGTATGTTCGGGGACGGGAAAGAAGCCGCAGAAGCGAGGATATTTTGGAGGAAGCACGCGCTCTGGCCGGGGACGGCTGCCTGGAAATTGTGCTGCTGGGGCAGAATGTCAATTCCTATGGAAAGGACAGCGGAGAAATATCTTTTGCCCAGCTTTTGCGCCGGCTGGATAAGATAGACGGAATAAAGCGCATAAGCTTTATGACCAGTCACCCTAAGGACCTTTCGGAGGAATTGATAGATGCCATGGCGCAGTGCGAACATGTATCCAATCAGCTACATTTGCCCGTGCAGTCGGGCAGTGACCGGATTCTGCGCCTTATGAACCGCAAATATACCCGCGCTCATTATATGGATTTGGTGCGCTCTATACGAGAACACATTCCTGATATAGGGCTGAGCACTGATTTAATCGTAGGCTTTCCGGGAGAAACAGACGAGGATTTTGAGGATACCCTTTCTCTTTGCAGGGAAATAGGCTTTGCCTCTGCCTTTACTTTTATTTATTCAAAGCGTTCGGGCACTCCCGCCGCTTCCATGCCGGAGCAGGTGCCTTTAAAAATAAAGCGGGAACGTATAATGAAGCTTATAGAGGTGGTGGAAGAAGGGGCGCTGAGAGTCAGCCAGAATTATCTGGGAAAGGAGTACGAGGTGCTGGTGGAAAGCCTCAGCCGGCGCAGCGGCAGCATGCTTTCAGGCAGAACGAGCTGCGGCCGCACCGTAACTTTTAAAGGAGAGCCCTCCCTTATAGGCAGTTTTGCAAATGTAAAGATCACTCAGATAAAGAAAAATACGCTCGCAGGCGAGCTGATAAATAATTAAACAAAGGAGATGCCGTATGAGCGAGGAAATTATTGACGTATCAAAGCTTTCGGATATGATGCAGCAGTATATGACAATTAAGGAGAATTATTCGGACTGCCTGCTCTTTTTCCGGCTGGGCGATTTTTACGAGCTGTTTTTTGACGATGCTGTATTGGCTTCAAGGGAGCTTGAGCTTACCCTTACCGGCCGGGACTGCGGCCTGGAGAAGCGGGCGCCTATGTGCGGCGTGCCCTATCACAGCGTGGATACCTATCTTCAGCGCCTGATAAGCCGGGGGTATAAAGTAGCGGTCTGCGAGCAGCTTACCGACCCTAAGCAGAGCAAGGGCCTGGTAGAACGGGGAGTTGTCCGCATAATCACTCCGGGCACGGTCATGGAGCAGAGCATGCTGGATGATAAGACCAACAATTATGTCTGCGCCGTTAATTTCGGCCCAAAGCATATAGGCTTCGCCTGGGCGGATGTTTCTACAGGCGACTTTTATACAACTGAATTTGACAATACTCCGCAGATGGAAGAGCTTGTGGACATGATAGGCGCTGTCAATCCCAGCGAGCTACTTACCGAAGGCAATTCGGAACAATTAGAGGGCATCCTTTCGCTGCGCTTTTCGGGACGCAGATTTAATTTTACCCAGGTGCCCCGCAGCAATTTTGATTACGACAGGTCTTACCGCAGCCTGTGCGGCCATTTCAAGGTGCGCAATCTTTCCGGCTTTGATATTTCTTCCCTTATAGAGGGCGTAGGGGCCGCGGGCGCGCTGCTGGCCTATTTGTATGAAACCCAGAAAGCAGATTTAAGCCATATCAGCCGCATACACTATTACAACAAGAGCCTTTATATGCAGCTGGACGCCAATACCCGCAGGAATCTGGAAATTACTGAAACTATGATGTGGCGCAGCAAAAAAGGCTCTCTTTTGGATGCGATTGATTTAACCCTTACCCCTATGGGAGGGCGGAAGCTCAAGCTTTGGCTGGAGCAGCCCCTAAGGGATGCGGAGGCCATAAGAAAACGGCTGGCCGGCGTTGATACCCTGTTTAAGGATTACAATTTAAGGGAATATGTGTCCGAACGACTTAAAGAGATATACGATATTGAAAGGATGGCTGCCAAGGTGGCGGAGAACCGCATTAACCCGCGGGAATGCGTCAGCCTGAAAAAATCCCTGAAGCGGCTGCCGGAGATAACCTCCCAGTATACCCAGTGCGAGGATGGTCTTGTACGCGAGCTTATAGGAGAGATAGACCCGCTGGAGGATATATTCCATTTACTGGATGCCGCTATAGTCGATCAAGAGACTCCCGTTCTGATTACCGAGGGAGAGCTTATAAAGGAGGGTTATAGCGAGGAGCTGGACGACCTGCGCGCTATTGAAGGGAACAGCACGGCCTATATCCTTTCTCTTGAAAATGCCGAGCGGGAACGGACGGGTATTAAGAGCCTGAAAATAAAGCATAATAAGGTGTTCGGATATTTCATAGAGGTTTCTAAAAGCTATCTGGATCAGGTGCCCTATGATTACATAAGAAAGCAGACCATAGCCAACGGCGAAAGGTTCGTTACGACCGAGCTTAAGCAGCAGGAGGAAAAGCTGAGGAATGTGCAGGAGCGCATTGTGCAGATGGAATATGATTTATTTATACAGCTGCGCGACGAGCTTGCGCACCATCTTGAGCGGCTCCAGAAAACTGCTAGGGCGGTGGCGGAACTGGATGTAATCTGCGCCTTTGCGAGCTTGGCGGCGGATAAAAATTATACAATGCCCATTATTAACGAGGAGGGGCGCATTCAGATAACTGACGGCAGGCATCCGGTGGTGGAAAATTCCCTGAAGCAGAACCGTTTTGTGCCGAACGACGCGCTGCTGGACAATGAGGACAACCGCTTTATGGTGATAACCGGCCCCAATATGGCGGGTAAAAGCACTTATATGCGGCAGGTGGCCATTATTACCTTACTGGCTCATATAGGGTGCTTTGTGCCGGCGGCCAGGGCGGATATATCCATAGTGGACAGAATATTTACCCGTGTGGGCGCCTCGGACGATTTGGCCAGCGGCCAGAGCACCTTTATGGTGGAGATGAATGAAGTGGCGGTAATATTGAATAACGCCACCCGTTCCAGCCTGGTCATACTGGATGAAATAGGAAGGGGAACAAGCACCTTTGACGGCCTGAGCATAGCGTGGGCGGTTACTGAATATCTGGCTGATAAAAATATTATAGGAGCTAAAACTCTTTTTGCCACACATTACCATGAGATAAGCGAGCTGGAGGGGCGTATAGACGGAGTTAAGAATTATTTTATCGGGGTGCGCGAGCACGGCGACCAAATAATTTTTATGCGCAAAATACTTCGAGGCAGCTCGGATAAAAGCTTCGGCATACAGGTTTCCCGGCTGGCGGGTCTGCCTGAACCGGTTATAAAAAGAGCCTCTGAAATATTAAAGCGGCTGGAGGATGCGGATATAAGCAAGTCCCAGATAAGCGCCAATATTTTCGGCGAGGCGGAAATACCTGCTGAACCTGAGCCTTCTTCAAGCGAGGACGAGATAACCCAGCGCCTTAAGCAGATAGATATAAACGAGCTTACCGCCAGAGAGGCGTTTAATATAGTATGCGAGCTGGCCGAAATGGCTAAAAGAAACTAAGCGAAAAGGAGGGGAACTATGAGCGTAATCAGGCTGATGAACAAGGAGCTTGCCGAAAAGATAGCCGCCGGCGAGGTGGTGGAAAGACCGGCTTCTGTGGTTAAAGAGCTGGTGGAAAACAGCATAGACGCAAACAGCTCTGCCATTACCGTTGAGATAAAAGAGGGGGGCGTTAGTTTTATCAGGGTTACGGATAACGGCTGCGGCATATTGCCGGAGGATATGCTGATGGCGTTTGCGCGCCATGCCACAAGCAAGCTCTATACCGAAAAAGACCTTTTTGATATAAAACAGCTGGGCTTCAGGGGGGAGGCTCTGGCGAGCATTGCCGCTGTGAGCAAAATACATATGACCAGCTGCGTGCCAGGCAGCGTATACGGCTCTGAGATAATTCTGGAGGGCGGAACAGTAATCCGCTCTAATGAGACGGGCTGCCCTTTGGGTACGAGCATTGTTGTGGAGGATTTATTCTATAATACTCCTGCGCGCCGCAAATTCCTTAAAAAGCCCTCTCAGGAAGCGGCTTACATAGGGGATATTCTGACCCGCCTCATTTTGGCGCGGCCGGGGATTTCCTTTAAATATATCAACGACGGCAAGACCGTGCTGCACAGTCCGGGGGACGGCTCATTAGCCAATGCCGTGCAGGCTGTATACGGCCTGGAAACGATACAAAATATGCTGCCGGTGCATTATAGCGGCGGACAGGTAGCTATAGACGGCTATATAAGCGGCGTGGAGATGGAAAAAAGCAACCGCACCTATCAGACCCTTTTTGTAAACGGGAGATATATAAAGGATTCGGATTTATCTCAAAGCGTGCAGGACGGATATATCAACAGTATAGGAACGGGTAAATTCCCCATGTATGTGCTTAATGTTTGGGTGCCGCGCGACATGGCGGACGTTAACGTGCATCCCAATAAATTGGAGGTGCGCTTTGATGCTTCTCTTAATATTTATGAATGCGTGAGCGAAGCGGTGCGTTCCGCGCTCAGGGAATCCTTTAAGGTGCCGGAGCTGATGGAGGAGGATTATCCCGTTTCGGATGCGCCTGGGCGAACGGAAGTGACAAGAGAAGAGGAGCTCACTGAGCCTATAATGGAGGAGGAACCGGACAGCGCGGAAGAAACAGCGGATATTAACGCAGAACAGGACGAAAAAGAGCTTCGCGCTAAGGAAGCAGAAGATAACCGGGAGGATAATGAGGAAATTCCGCGGGTAGTAATTCCCGTAATGTCCAAGCCGGGGAAATTTGCGGAGAATTTCAGGGCGGTTACGGGCTTTGAGCCGCGCAGAACGCCTGTTTCCCTGCGGCCGGTTAAGGAATTGGAGCAGCTTGCGCTGGAGGCGGATTTCCCTGAGGGAGATTATAAGCTGGTAGGTCAGATGTTTCTTACCTATATTGTGCTGGAGGACAATAATACGGCATATATAGTGGACCAGCATGCCGCGCACGAAAGGCTGCTCTATGAGAGATTAAAAAAGCAGGTGGACCAAAGCAAGGTGGTATCTCAGCAGCTTCTGGTTCCCCAGATACTCAACCTCAATTATGCTGAAGCGCGGAAATTTGAAACGCTGAAAAAATATTTTGAGGAGCTGGGCTTTGAAATAGAGGAATTTGGTTCTCTCAGCTATGCAATAAGAGCGGTGCCTGTGCTTTTGGGCAAGCCTAATTCGGCTGAACTGATTTTATCCATGCTGGATGAAACCGAATTAGCCAAATCTCCCAAGGCTTCGGATATACTGCGGGAAAAGCTTATGCAGACGGCGTGCAAGCACGCCATAAAGGGAGGGGACCGCTTAAACGACGAAGAGATAAAGCAGCTCATGGTGCTTATCCGTTCAGAGCAGGTTCCTCTTTCCTGCCCGCACGGACGGCCCATCCTTATAAAGCTTACCAAGCGCGAGCTGGAGAATAAATTTAAAAGGAACGAATGATGGATGGTATTTATATTGCAGGTCCGACAGCTTCTGGAAAAAGCGGGCTGGCGGTTTCCCTTGCTTTAAAGCTGGGAGGAGAAGTAATAAACGCTGATTCCATGCAGATATACAGCGAGCTGCGCATAGGTACGGCCCGTCCGGGGCCGGAGGAGATGATGGGGGTGCCTCATCATCTTTTCGGCTTTGTGCCTCCGTTTTTGGGATATTCAGCCGCTCAATATGCTCCTGAAGCGCTTAAAACGGCTCAGGAGGTCCGCAAACGCGGAAATATCCCAATTTTCACCGGGGGTACGGGCCTTTATATGGACGCGCTGTTATATGAAATGGATTTTGGCGGAACGGCTGCTGATGAAGGATTGCGCTCCGAGCTGAAAAATTACGCGGAGCAGAGCGGCCGGGAAGCGCTGCACCGGCGGCTGGCTGAATTAGACCCGGAGAGCGCGGCTAGGCTGAACCCAAATGATGTTAAAAGGGTCATAAGGGCCATAGAGGTTTATAAATTAACAGGCGGCGGCATAGGCGAATATTCGGTCTGCCGTAAAAAGAGGCAGGATTTCCGGCCCGTTTTAATTGGGCTGTATTCTGAGGACAGGCAATTTCTATATGACCGTATAAACGCGCGCACAGATCTTATGCTCCAAGAGGGGCTGCCTGAAGAGGCGAGGACTGTATTGGAAAAATGGCCCCAGTCCCAGGCGGCCAAGGCTATAGGCTATAAGGAATTTGCCGGCTGTTTTTCGGGAGAAATTACGTTTGAGCAGGCTGGGGAATTAATAAAGCGCAATACCAGGAGGTACGCCAAAAGGCAGCTTACCTGGTTTAAAAGGAATAAGGATATAAACTGGATAGATATTAAAGGACTTAACGGGGAAGAGCTTCTGCAAAAGGCGCTTGATTTTATTCCTGCTGAGTATTTTAACTGACAAAAGCGTGAGGAGAGTTTTATGGACAGGACTGGAAAAATTCTTTTAAGCAAATACGGCGTAAGCGAAAAAGCGCTTAAGATAGGGGAAGAAGCGGAAAGGGAATGCGCTTCGGTTTTTAGAGAAATAGAAGAAATGGCGGCGTATAACCAGCTTAAGGTGCTGGATGCGTTCCGGCAGTGCCGCCTTGCCCCCAATCATTTTGCGCCCAGCTACGGTTACGGCTATTCGGATGCGGGCCGGGAAAAATTAGAGGAGCTGTTTGCGCTTGTTTTTAGGGCGGAAAAGGCTATTGTGCGGCCCCAGATAGCTTCGGGCACCCATGCTTTGGCCCTGACTCTTTACGGTCTGCTGGGGCGGGGAGATAAATTGATATACGCCAGCGGACAGCCGTATGATACGCTGGAGGAAATAATAGGCTCTTCTCCGAATGATAAAGGCTCCCTCAGAGAACTGGGAGTGGAATTTGAGGCTGTTCCATGCGAAAAGGGGCTGGAGTATGATCAGATAGAGAGGGTTTGCCGGGAAAAGCGGCCCGCGGTTATTGCCTTTCAGCGTTCACGCGGCTATACCTCCCGGCCCAGCCTGTGCTGCGGGCAGCTGAAAAAAGCCTTTGAAATTGTCAGGGCTGCTTCTCCTGAAACAGTTATCATGGTGGATAACTGCTACGGCGAGTTTGTGGAAGAATGCGAGCCCATAGAGCTGGGCGCGGATATAATTGCGGGCTCTCTCATAAAGAACCCCGGAGGCGGCCTGGCGCCTACCGGCGGCTACATAGCGGGCAGAGCGGATCTGATTGAGAGAATAGGCTGGAGGCTTACTTCTCCCGGTATAGGATTGGAGGTAGGCTCTTATGCCGCAAGCTATATGCCTTTTTTCCAGGGGCTGTTTCTGGCGCCGCATGTTGTAGGGCAGGCTCTCAGGGGCGCGGTTTTTGCTTCAAGCATATACAGCCGCCTGGGTTATAGGGTCAGTCCTCTGCCGCATGAAAAGAGGGGCTGTATCATTCAGTCTTTGGGCTTTAACACCGCTGAGGAACTTATAGCGTTCTGCCAGGACGTTCAGAGGATGTCCCCGGTGGAGAGCCATGTGCTGCCCGAACCGTGGGATATGCCGGGCTACCAGGATAAGGTCATAATGGCCGCGGGCGCGTTTATACAGGGTTCGTCCATAGAATTCAGCGCTGATGCGCCTATCCGTGAGCCTTATACCGCTTATATGCAGGGCGGCCTGGTTTTCGAACAGGTTAAGGCGGCCGTGCTCAGGCATATAAGCGGTCTTGAAATAGATTAAAATAGCGGCCCGGTTATTTTTGGGAAGCTTAAGGCAGACCGCAAAGTGAAGCGAACTGCTGGCGCGCATGCGGACAGCCTGCCGGCTGGGCCGGTGCGCTGTACAGGAGTATGCCCTTTACAAACATTCAGCGTTAGTATAAAAAGGGTAATGCGGTCAGCGGCTAACTGAATCTATGTCGAAACTGTATTGCTTTTTCTCCATGTACGCCCGGCACATGCTGCCTTTGCGCCATTTAGGGCCGCAAATTCAATCATTTTTGAATTTTCGGCCACGGTCTGTGCAAATTATCCTGATTTTAAGGCGCAGACGAAAACGGGGCGCGCAGAAACGTGCGCCGGCTGAGGATAATACAGAAAATGGGCAGATATTCCAGATGCGGCGCATTATCGCATTACCCATTGTTGCGCTAACGCTAAATGCTTGGCAGCAACATTTGATGCTTTTTTCAAAACAAACGCTTTTATATATTGAAAAACTGTGTTATAATATACTGAATGGAGGTGTTAGCGTGCTTAGTATGACCGGCTTCGGGCGCAGCGTAGTAAGCTGCGACGGCAGAGAAATCACCATGGAAATAAAATCTGTGAACCACAGGTTTTTGGATATAGCCATCCGTGCGCCCAGGGTTCTGGGGTTTTCAGAGGAAGAAATAAAGAAACGCATAAATCGGTATATTTCCCGCGGGCATTTGGAGGTATCTGTTCAGTACAAAAATACGCGGGAGGATAATAAGACGGTCAGCGTGGATGAAGGGCTGGCAAAAGAATATCTTTCGGTTTTTAATACCCTTCGGCAGTTAGGCGCTTCGGGTGAACCCGATTTAAAGCTTTTAGCGCGGATGAACGATGTTTTGACAGTTACATATGCGGAGGAGGACCGGCCTGCGGTATTGGAACTGGTATATGCGGCTGTGGATGAAGCGTGCGGCCAGATCGTGAATATGCGCAGGGCCGAGGGGGAGAAAATCCTCAGGGACATGCTCTTAAAATTAGACACGGTGCAGGAATTAGCCGGGCAGATTAAGCTCCTGAGCGAGGGCGCGGCTGAAGAGTATGGCCAAAAACTGCGCAGGCGCCTGGAGGAAATTTTAGAGGACGCCGCAGTGGACGAACAGCGTTTGGCCCAGGAGATAGCTATAATGGCCGACAGGCTGGCCATAGATGAGGAACTTGTGCGCCTGGACGCGCATTTGAGCAGTATGAGGGATAATATCGCTCAGCAGGGGCCTTTGGGACGCAGGCTGGATTTTATTTTGCAGGAAATCAATCGGGAAGTAAATACCATAGGCTCTAAGGCGATGGATGCCGGAATACAGAGCAGGGTAGTGGATATAAAAGGCGAATTGGAAAAGCTTCGTGAACAGGTTCAGAATATAGAATAGCTTTGGAGGTCAATATGGGAGTAAAGCTGATTAATATAGGCTTTGGCAATATAGTTTCGGCGAGCCGGATAATAGCTATTGTCAGTCCTGAATCCGCGCCTATAAAGCGCATAATACAAGACGCACGGGACAGGGGCATGCTTATAGACGCCACCTACGGGCGCAGGACGCGCGCAGTTATTATTACAGACAGCGACCACGTTATCCTTTCGGCTGTTCAGCCTGAGACAGTTGCTCACCGCATGGAGGCAAAATCGGGCGAGCGTATGCTCAGCGAGGATTTTGCCGAAGAGGAAGCGGAGGAAATGGCCGAATTATGAGAAAGGGACTGCTTATAGTTATATCCGGCCCGTCGGGCTGCGGCAAGGGCACAATCTGCCGTGCGCTTAGAGAAAAACATCCGGAATTAAAGGTTTCGGTTTCAGTGACGACCCGCGAAATGCGCAAAAATGAAACGGAGGGCAAGGATTATTTTTTTACCAGCCGCGAAGAATTTGAGCGCATGATAAGCGAAGGAGAGCTTTTGGAGCATGCCCAGATATACGGCGGGCATTATTACGGCACTCCTAAAAAATATGTGAAGCAGACCCTTTTGGCGGGAGACGACCTTATTCTTGAAATTGACATACAGGGAGCCTTGCAGGTGAAGGAGCGCTTTGAGGAGGGCATATTTATTTTTCTGGTGCCTCCCAGCATGGCGGAGCTGCACAGGCGTTTGGTTGAAAGGGGCCGGGAAGCGCCCGAGCTTATAATGGAGCGCTTTAAGGCTGCCTATGAGGAAATGAATTTTATCAGCCGCTATAATTACGTTATTACAAACGATAAGGTGGAAGAAGCGGTATGCAAGATAGAAGCTGTTATAACTGCCGAGAAATGCAGGGTGCAGCGCAATGAAGAATTATTAAGCGAGCTTTTAGAGGGAGGAATATAATTATGAATTGTCCTAATACTACTCAGATGCTTACAAAGGCGGAATGCAAATATGAGCTTGTCAGCGTGGTTTCCAAGCGCGCGAAGCAGCTGATTGACGGAGCGCAGCCCCTTATTGACTGCGGGGGCGAGGAGGTAAAGCCTGTTATCGTAGCTATTAACGAGCTTTATCAGGACAAATATGCCTTTCATCATACCCAGGATGGCAATCAGGCGTAAGCTGCTGTTTGAGGAAGCCGGATGTACGCAAAGATTATTACCGATATAGCGCATCAGGATGTGGACAGGATATATACCTACGGCGTACCTAAAGAGCTTGAAGCTGCTATTGCGCCGGGTATGCGCGTTATCGTTCCCTTCGGCGGACGCAAAGAGGTGGAAGGCTATGTGCTTTATTTAGCCGAGACTTCCAGCGTACCGCCTGAAAAACTTAAATATATTATAAGCGCGTGCGACGAGTTCCCCGCGCTTAATCCCGACCAGCTTGAGCTTGCAAAATGGATGGCGCAGGAATATCACTGCATGCGCGCCAGCATTCTGCGGCTCTTTTTGCCTGCCGAAATGCGGGGCGGCCGGGTCAATAAAAAATATAAAACAACTGCCCGGCTTTCAGGGGATGAAGAGGCTCTGCAAAAAGTGCTTTCCAACGGCCGCACGGGGGAAAAGCAGCGCAGGGTAATAAGCATGCTTATGCGCCACGGGCGGCTGGACTGCGCGGATATAGAGAAAGAGCTCGGCGGCGCGGGCACGACCCTTAAGACGCTGGAAAAGCATGGGGTAATAATATTGCAGAAAGAGGAAATCAGGAGAAATCCTTACGATTCCCTGGCCCCGGCGCCCGGCCAATGGCACGAATTAAGACCCATGCAGGAGAACGCCCTGAGGCATATCATAAACAACATGGGCCAGGGAAGGGACGTGCTTTTGCACGGCATAACGGGCAGCGGCAAGACTGAAGTATATATGCGGGCGATTAAGCACGTTTTGGAGCAGGGGGGGAGCGCCATAATGCTTATCCCTGAAATCTCCCTTACCCCCCAAACGGTAGAGCGTTTCAGACAGCGGTTTGGAGAGAGCGTGGCCGTGCTGCACAGCGCGCTGAGCGCCGGGGAGCGCTATGACGAATGGAGGCGGATACGCCTTTCGGAGGCCAGGGTGGTGGTAGGCGCCCGCTCGGCAGTGTTTGCGCCCTGCGAAAATTTGAAGCTTATAATAATTGACGAAGCGCACGAGAGCTCTTATAATGCCGAAGGGCACCCCGCTTACCGGGGCATAGAAGTGGCGAAAAAACGGATGAGGCTGTGCGGCGGAGCGCTTGTTCTGGGCAGCGCTACTCCCACGGTTGAGCAGTACTACGAGGCCAAAAACGGCGCATATGATATTATAGAATTAACCGAGCGCATAAACGGGCGGCCGCTTCCCCAAATTGAAGTAGCGGATATGGCCGCTGAGCTGGCCGCAGGGAACAAATCTATTTTTTCCCGTCAGCTTTTTGAGGCGCTTAAGGAGACTATAGACCAGGGCAATCAGGCTATACTGTTTTTGAACCGGCGGGGGCACTCTACAATAGTCAACTGCCGGAGCTGCGGCAAGACCGTGCAGTGCGTCAACTGCGAGGTATCCATGACCTATCATCTCAGCGCGGTAAATTCGCGGACGGGAAAGAATAGATTGCGGTGCCATTACTGCGGATACGAGATGCCCTATCCTGAGGTATGTCCCTATTGCGGGAGCAAATTTATAAAGCATATGGGCGCCGGAACGGAAAAGGTGGAGGAGCAGTTTAAAAAACTGTTCCCAGGCGTGGCTACGCTGCGCATGGATAACGATACCACGCGCACGCGCAACGCTCATCTTGAGATACTTTCCGCCTTTGCCCGCAGGGAAGCGCAGGTGCTTATAGGCACTCAGATGATAGCAAAAGGTTTAGATTTCCCGGCTGTGGCGCTGGTGGGCATAGTTTCGGCTGATACCATGCTGCAGCTTCCCGATTACCGGAGCAGGGAGAAAACCTTTTCCCTTATAACGCAGGTGGCCGGCCGTGCGGGCCGGGCCGAAGCGGCGGGACGGGTCATACTTCAAACCTATACCCCCCGCCATTATGCTATAGTCAACGCTGTAAATTATGATTACGAGAATTTTTACAATACTGAGATAATGCAGAGAAAGCAGGGGCTTTACCCTCCCTTTGCCCGATTGATCCGTCTGCTTTTTGTGTCCGAGGATTATGACGCTGCTAAAAGGGCGTGCATGTTTTCCTATCAGGAATTAACAAAAAGTTTAAAGGAGGCAGATTTATGGAGGAACGTAGTATTTCTTACCATGATGAGCGCTCCTATCGGAAGAATAAAGGGCCAATACAGGCAGCAGGTATTAATAAAGCTGCGCAGCGGCCCTGACTGCGATAAAGCCGAGCAATACATATTTGAGCATTATGATAAAATAGAAACAGATAATTTTTATAAGGACATAGAGGTTAATCCGTCCAATTTATTTTAACAGGAGTAATGTAAAATGGCGCTTAGAAATATTATTAAGGCTCCGGACGAGCTGTTAAGAAAAAAATCCAGGCCCGTGGAGAAAATAGACGGGAAGATAATAACCCTTCTGGACGATATGGCCGAAACCATGTACGCTAACGACGGAGTGGGCCTGGCTGCCGTTCAGGTGGGCATACTCAGGCGGGTAGTTGTGATTGATATAGGGGACGAGGAGATAGGGCTTATAGAGCTTATCAATCCCGTTATAAAAAAGAGCAGCGGCAGCCAGATTAATGAAGAGGGCTGCCTGAGTGTAGAAGGACGCCGGGGCAATGTTACGCGGCCGGCCAAATTGGTGGTTGAAGCCTATAACCGCGAGGGCCAGCTTATAAAATATACTGCCCAGGGTTATCTGGCTGTGGCCATGTGCCATGAAATAGACCATCTGGACGGCGTTTTGTTTACAGATAAGCTGGAGGAAGCATGAGAATAGCTTTTTTGGGTACGCCTGATTTTGCAGTGCCCTCTTTAAGGGCGCTTAATAATGCCGGATACGAGATAGCGGGCGTTTTTACTCAGCCCGACCGGCCCAAGGGGCGGGGAAAGGCGCTGTCAGCGCCTGCCGTTAAGGCCTGCGCGCTGGAGCTGGGACTGGATGTGTATCAGTTTGAAAAAATAAAGTCTGCTGAAGGCGTGGCGGCTCTGAAAAAAATATCGCCTGAACTCATGGTGACGGCGGCTTTTGGGCAGATACTTTCGCGTGAGATTTTGGAAATTCCCTCTTTGGGTTGCATTAATGTCCACGCGTCCCTGCTTCCTAAATACCGCGGCGCGGCGCCCATCCAATGGGCTGTAATTAACGGCGAAAAAGTCACGGGCGTTACCACAATGTTTACCGATATAGGCCTGGATACTGGGGATATGCTTTTAAAAAGGGAATTAGAGATACTGCCGAATGAAACGGCGGGCGAACTTTTTGACCGCTTGAGCGTTTTGGGCGCGCAGGTGCTTTTGGATACGCTTAAATCGCTGGAGGCGGGCACGCTCGTAAGGGTTAAGCAGGATGAAACTCAGGCCAGCTATTATCCCATTATAAAAAAAGAGGACGGGCTTATGGATTTCAACGCTTCGCCCGAACAGACGGTAAATTTCGTCAGGGGCATGACTCCCTGGCCGGGCGCTTATTGCTTTTTAAACGGGGAACGCTTAAAAGTTGGGACGGCATTGCCCGGAATTGCAAAAAGACCCGAAAACGCCGCTAATGGAGAAGTGTTGGCCGGCGACGCTAAAAACGGGCTTGTTATTGCAGTAAACGGCGGAACTGTCCGGCTGGCCAGAATACAGTTCCCCGGTCAGCGCATGATGGAGGACTCTGAATACCTGCGCGGGCATTGCGTAAAAACGGGCGAGATATTGAAGGGCAAGCCTTAACAGCTTGCATCAAAGTTTAGGCGGGAGCAAGTTTTTTTGATGGACGAGAGATATCAGGCATACGAAATGTTTAAAAGCATAGTGAGGCAGGGCCAGTATTCCAATCTTGCCGCTAAAGAGCTTTTGCAGGGGAGCAAAGAAGATAAAAGGCTGGTTCACGCTACGGTTATGGGAGCGCTGGACAAGCTTATTTATCTTGATTATGTTATCCGTGCGTATGCCAAGGGCAGGATCCGGCCGGTTGTGCATGATATCCTGCGTTTGGGCGTATATCAGCTGCTTTTTATGGATATTCCTTCCTACGCGGTATGCTCCGAATGGACCGGCCTTGCCGGGAAATTGGGTAAAGGCGCGCAGAAGGGCTATATTAACGGCGTGCTCCGCGCCGTGAGCAGGGATGCCGGGAATCTGCCCCTGCCTGATAAAATTTTCCAGCCTGAAAAATATCTATCGGTAAAATACAGCTATCCGGAATTTCTGGTTAAGGAGAGCGTGGCAGAACGGGGCTTTGAAGAAACAGAAAAAATGCTTTCATACCAGCCTGAGTATTATACTTCCGTCAGGTTTAACCAAAGGAAAATAAGCCGGGAGGATTTTATTAAGGAGCTGGACAGGCTGGATTGCCAATATAAACCGGGATTATTATATAAAGATGTCTTTTTGATTAAGGGAAATAAAATTTTTCAGGACAATTTATTTAAATCGGGAATTTGCTCTGTTCAAAGCGAGCCATCTGTGCTAGTATGTAATGTAGCCAATCCGGTTAAGAACTCAAGGGTATTGGACTGCTGCGCGGCGCCCGGCGGAAAAAGCGTATATATGGCCCAGCTTATGGGTTCAGGCGAATTAATTGCTCTGGATAAATACGAGCACCGGGTTAAGCTTATAAAAGCCAATGCGGCCAGGTGCGGCTTGGAGGATATAATTAAGGCCGGCGTTTGGGACGCCTCGGAATTTAATGACGGGCTGGGGATGTTTGACGTGGTGCTGGTAGACGCGCCCTGCTCAGGGCTGGGGGTAACAGCGGGCAAGCCGGATATCAAACTGCGCGTTACGCCCGAAAGCCTCTGCCAAACTGAAGCGCTCCAGAAGAGCATATTAAATACTGCGGCGCGGTATGTGCGTCCGGGCGGCGCTCTTGTATACTCCACCTGCACTATAAGAAGCAGGGAAAATCAGCTTCAGGCTGAGCAGTTCTTAAAGGAGCACGGGGATTTTGAAGCGGACTGTGCTTACAAATATGCTCCCGGCGCCCTTTTAAGGCGGGAAGGGGATTTTATTTCATTAATGCCGCATATAGATAATACCGAGGGCTTTTTTATAGCCCGTTTTATAAGGAAAGATAATTGACCATGGCGCTGATGGATATGGAAATTAAAGAGCTGGAGGCGCTTTTAAAGGATTTGGGACAGCCGGCTTTTAGAGCAGGACAGCTTTTTACCTGGCTGGCTAAGGGCGTTAGTCTGGATGAAATGAGCAATCTGCCCTTGGGACTGCGCCAGGAGCTTAAAAAAATTTCGCTGGGCGGGGCTGAAATATACAGCCGGCTGGTTTCCAAGCTGGACGGCACCCGCAAATACCTCTTCAGCCTCACGGACGGCAATATAATTGAAGGGGTGCTGATGAAATATAACTACGGCAATACCCTTTGTGTTTCTTCACAGGTGGGCTGCCGGATGGGCTGCGCCTTTTGTGCCTCTACTCTGGACGGCCTGGTCAGGAATCTTGCTCCGGGCGAAATGTACGGCCAGATTACAAGCGTCAATAATGAATTGCGCAGCGAGGGGGAGCGGCTTATTTCCCATGTTGTAGTTATGGGCAGCGGTGAACCTTTGGAGAATTTTGACAACCTGATAAAGTTCCTGCGCCTTATTAACAGCCCGGACGGCCTTAATATAGGCATGCGCAATATTTCCGTTTCCACCTGCGGACTGGCGGATAGGATAGAGGAGCTGGCCCGCCTCAAATTGGGTGTAACTCTTTCCATTTCCCTGCATGCGCCCGAAGACGAACTGCGCAGGAAGATTATGCCTGTAGCCAATAAATATCCGCTGGAACGGCTTATGGAGGCTGCTAAATATTATATACATGAAACAGGCAGAAGGGTTATTTTTGAATATATACTGCTTAACGGCGTAAATGACAGCCGGGAGCATGCCAGGGCGCTTAAGCGCTTATTAAAAGGCATGCAGTGCCATGTGAATCTTATAAGGATGAATGATGTCAGTGAGCGGGAGCTTAAAGGGTCTTCGCCTAAAGCGGCGCAGGCCTTTAAAGCGGAATTGGACAGCCTGAATGTTTCCTGCACTATAAGGCGGGAAATGGGGCAGGATATTAACGGTGCGTGCGGACAGCTGAGAAGAAAGACTATTGAGGGAGGGCGCATATGAAGTACGCCGTAAAAAGCGTTGTGGGCCGGGTCAGGAGCAGCAACCAGGATTTTTACCATGTTCCCAGGCCGGGCGCAGGGCCGGATAATCTTTTTATTGTAGCGGACGGCATGGGAGGCAGAAATGCGGGCGAGGTAGCCAGTACTCTTGCGGTGTGCACGGTATGCGAATATATAAGTTCGCATCTGCCCAAGGAGGACATAGCCCTGCTGCTGAGGAGTGCTGTGGCCGAGGCCAATAAGGTCATATATACAGCGGGCCGCTCGGATAAAAAATACAATGATATGGGTACCACCATTACGGCCGCGTATATTTATGACGACATAATATATTTGGCGCAGGTGGGGGACAGCCGAGCCTATCTGTATAACGGACAGGAGCTTCGCCAGCTCACTGTGGACCATTCCTATGTCCAGGAACTGGTCTCCTTAGGCCTCATCTCTTCCCGCGAGGCGGAGCACCATCCTGAAAAAAATATGATAACCCGCGCGCTGGGAACTGAGCGCTATATAAACGTGGACGTCTATCAGGTGCCGTGGAAAAACAACGAGCTTTTGCTGCTCTGCTCTGACGGCTTAACCAATATGCTGGAAGGCTCGGATATAGTTAAAATACTTTCGCGGCCGGGCACATGCGATGAATATGTCGAGGCGCTGGTAAGCGCCGCGGAGGAAGCAGGCGGCAGAGATAATATAACGGCCATATGCGTCAGCCGGGAAGGCTGAGCAAACGGAGGAATTTGCTAAGGCTCTGAAGAAAACGACACAGCTTCTGATGAATGGATATTTAAGTCTCCTGAAAATAAGTTTTGGAGAGCAAGCCTGAAAACCGGGTTTTAAATAGTTAGGCGCTTATGAGCGCAATACCCTTTCCGGGGAGCCGGATGCTGTAAGGAGTGATTTAATGGAAAACACCATTAACGGCAGATATGAGATAATTTGCAAGCTGGGCGCAGGCGGAACCAGCATAGTTTATAAGGCGCGTGATTTAAGCACGGGCAAGCTGGCGGCAGTTAAAGTGCTCAGGGAAGAGTTTGTGGATAACGCAGAGCAGATAGACCGCTTTATGCGCGAATCACACACTCTCTCCAATCTGTCCCATCCTAATATAGTCAATATTCTTGATGTGGGCCAGATGCCGGACGGGCGGTATTATATAGCGACTGATTATGTGGACGGCCTGACCCTGAAGGAATATATAAAGGCCAAGGGCTGTCTCAGCTTTGAGGAAATAATTGACGCGGCGCTTCAAATATGCGATGGCCTTGAGCATGCGCACGATAACAACATAATACATCGGGACATAAAGCCGCAGAATATTCTGCTTTCAGTGGATGGTACCCTTAAAGTTGCTGATTTCGGCATTGCCAGGGTATTAAATCAGAATACCCTTACTATGGCCGGCAAGGACGTAGTGGGTTCAGTACACTATATTTCCCCTGAACAGGCCAGGGGCATGCATATAGATAAGCGCTCGGATATTTATTCTTTAGGCGTTGTGCTTTACGAAATGGCCACGGGCAAGCTGCCCTATGGAGGAAGCGAAGCGATAACTGTAGCTATGAAGCATGTTAATCAGCTTCCGCGCAAGCCTAAGGATGTCAACCCTGATATACCCCAATGCTTAAACGATATAATTTTAAAATGCCTTGCCAAGGACCCGGCTCTGCGCTATCAGAGCATTAAGGAATTGAAGCAGGATTTGGAGGGGGCGGCCAATGACCCTGAGGGCTATGTTATATCCGCTGCGGTTAAGCGCAGCGAAAGCGGGCTGAGGATAAATGAAGATGAGCCTCAGGACGAGAACGTGCAGCCTGTACGAAAGCATAAGAGCGGAGAAAAGCCAGAACCTGAAAATAAAAAGCAGGTTCATAAAAAGCTTATTCTGCTTATTACTTCGGTTGTGCTTGCTCTTGCTGTTTTAATTGTGAGCGCCGTGCTTATTACGCAGAGTTTGCCTAATGAAGCAACGGATACTCCTGCGCCCAGCGGGGAAATAATTGTTCCCAATGTGGTAGATAAGACCTATGCGCAGGCCATCTCTGAATTGCAGGCACTGAATCTGAGGGTGCGCAAGCTGAACAACGTCTCTCTTAATCCTGGCCAGCAGCTGTTTATTTCATTGCAGAGCCCAGGTGAAGGTACGGTTGTGAGCGCTCATGCAGTGGTAGAACTGACTGTAGAGGCAAGGGAAGTGGGAGTGCAGGAAGAGTATGTTAAGATGCCCGATTTAAAAAAGCTTACCAAGGAGCAGGCTGAAGAAACTCTTAATAATATGGGCTTGGTTCTGGTTAAAGTAACCGAGGAGCAAAATTCCGAATATGAAGCAGGACAGGTCATATCTCAGTCCATTCAGCCTGAAACAGATGTGCTGGTCGGGTCGACGGTAGAAATAGTTATTGCAAGCGAGGCGCCCAAGAAAGTGCTTCCCGATTTGACTGGAAAAACCCTGGACGAAGCCAAGCAGCTTTTGGAGAGCAATGGATTTATATATAAAGGCATAAAGGGCTGGGAAGCCTCTAATACTGTGGAGGCCAATTTGGTATGCCGTCAGGAGCCTGCTGCTTTGAGCGAATATAGTATGGATGAGCAGGTAGAAGTTGTGGTATATGTCAGCAATGGCCCTGAACGCATATATACGGCCAATCTGGAATATACCTATCCTCTTTATAATGAAGAGGACAGCGCTTCCTTCCGCGTGGTATATGTTGATTCAAACGGAAATGAGAAATTAATTGAGGAACGCACGGTAGTAAAAGGGGAAAATGCGGTCTGCAATTATTCTGTGAGCCTTACAGAGCCTGCGGAATACACTGTTTACGTTTATAAGAACGGCCAGCTTTACGAAAGCTTTCCGCTTTATTTTTACGACCAGAACGGGAATGTAGCTTATCCATATGAAGGCTCAATTACCATAGAATTCCCGCAGACCAACGAGGCTGCTACATATGAAGTAGTGTATTATAAGGGCAGCGACAGGATAGTGGTGGATACGCGCACTGTGCAGCCGGGTCAGGCGGAGAGTTTTGTATATACAGCTATAACGGGCGTGCCTGAAATACGAACTATTTATCTATTTAAGGACGGTGTTCAGTACGGCAGCCCCTATACTATGTATTTCTATGACCAGGACGGCAACAGAGTAGTGCCAGAAGCTTAAATAAGCTAATATACAGAGGGGTAGCGGGGTATAAAAAGGGAGGATAAATGTCAGAGGGCCTTATTTATAAAGTACTTGCGGGAACCTATTTCATCAGCCTGGACGGAGCGCATATCCAGGCAAAGGCTGCGGGCCGCTTCAGGAAGGAAAAACTGGAACCTAAAGTAGGGGATAGAGTGATTTTGAGGCCGCCCCAGGGTGAAGGCAGTTTTTGGCTCATAGAGAGCATTAATGAAAGGAAAAATGAGCTGCTTAGGCCGCCTGTTGCAAATATAGACAGACTGGTTATTGTGCTTTCGCCTGTTTATCCCGCTCCCGATTTATCCTTGGCGGATTTATTAATAAGCTATTGCAGGCATTTTGAGATTAAGCCTGTCATATGTATTAATAAGATGGATATGGACAAGCAGGGCGCGCAGGCGCTTAAGGAGCAGTATGATTCATGCGGAATAGATGCAGTTTGTGTTTCAGCTCACAAGGGGCAGGGTATAGACCGGCTGCGCTCACTCCTGGGCAGAGGAGTAAATTGTTTTGCGGGCCAGTCGGCCGTAGGCAAAAGCTCGCTGCTTAATTGCCTTATAGAGGGCGGAAGGTTAAAGACAGGCGGGCTCAGCCGCAAAACCGACCGGGGCAGGCATACCACCCGGCAGTGCGAGCTGATGGAATATGAGCCCGATTGCTTTTTTATAGATACGCCCGGCTTTTCTCTGCTGGAGCAGATGCTGATGCCGCCCGAAGATTTTACGGCGCTTTATTACGAATTTGATAAATACGCTCCGTTTTGCCGCTTCAGGGGCTGTTCTCATGTCAATGAACCCGGCTGCGCCGTTAAAGAGGCGGTTGCAAAGGGAGAGCTTTCATCTCAAAGGTATGAAAGATATAAAAATCTTTATAAAATAACAGAGGAAAACTGGAGGAAGAGATATGATTAAAATTGCGCCGAGTATTTTATCAGCTGATTTTTCGGCTATGGGACAGGCCGTGGAACGTATGCAGGCCAGCGGAGCGGATTATATTCACTGCGATGTAATGGACGGCATATTTGTTCCCAATATAACTTTTGGGCCGCCCATGATAAAGAGCATTAAAAAGCATGCGGATATACCTTTGGATGTACACCTCATGATAGACAGGCCTGAGCGCTATATAGACGCTTTTGCGGATGCGGGCGCGGATATTATTACCATTCATGCAGAAGCTACCCTGCATGCGGAGCGCACATTAGCCTATATTAAAAGCAAAGGGATTAAAGCAGGTATTGTGCTTAATCCCGCCACACATGAAGATGCCGTTCAATATGTCATGCATCTTGTGGATATGATTTTGTTGATGTCGGTTAATCCCGGCTTTGGCGGCCAGAAATTTATCCCGGCGGTTCTGCCTAAGGTGGAGAAGGTGCGTGAGATGATAGAAAAGAGCGGACGGGATATAGAGCTGGAAATAGACGGCGGAGTTAATTTTGACAATATAGGAGACATAATAAATGCGGGTGCGAATGTTATTGTCGCCGGCAATACCGTGTTCTCTTATCCTGATCCTGCTGAGGCTATTGCTCGGCTGAAAAAAGGCAAGTAACAGCATTTACCCTGTCTGCGTATTATAATAGCGTAGGGGTGCTTTTGCCCTATGTATTGGAAAGGCAGGGGATAATTGTGGCAAGCTTCTGCGGGGGAAATGCAGGAAAGATAATCAGCCTCCTCTTGATACTGCTGGGTGTGATTATAGTAATCTGCTGTGTTCCCGTATGGATGTGGCTTACCCTGCTGGGAATCGCTCTAATAGTTTTCGGCGTCGTGCTTGTGCGCGGCTAGGAGGTGGACTAATTGAGGATTTACTGTTTCAGGGCGCCTATCTTTCTTCGCGGAATACTTAAGAAGCTTTTTTGCAGAGAATAAGCGATTGGACCTGCGCCTTTTGGGCTATAATATATTCGGCCTGGGCGCGGGCCCTGCTTGTTCTAAAAAATTTATATAAATACGTTGAAATTTTTAATAAAATCTGATAGAATAAGCGTAATAAATAAAATGAGGTGATAGCGCATGTCTGAGAACAACGAAATTAACTATATTGAAGAAGCTACAAACAAAGCCGGCACTATTTCCTATGCCAACGATGTTATAGCCATAATAGCCGGGTTAGCTGCTACCGAAATTGCCGGAATAGCTGGCATGAGCGGCGGAATTTCCAGCGGCATAGCTGAACTGCTGGGCCGCAAGAACCTGACCAAGGGCGTTAAGGTGGAGGTAGGCACTGAAGAGACGGCCATAGACCTTAACGTAATAGTGGATTACGGCGTGCAGATTCATAAGGTTGCCTTTGAGGTGCAGGAGAATGTTAAGAAGGCGGTTGAAAACATGACCGGCCTGCATGTTGTGGAAGTAAATGTTTATGTGCAGGGCGTAAACGTGGCTCAGGAGCCGAAGGATGTTCCCAGGCTGAAATAAGACGGGAATTAGCCGGCATAATTAAACCGTGCGGCGCGGGATGCCGGGGAATATTAAAATTTACTTATGATTTGCGCCGCGGAAACGGAGCTGGAGATGAAATTAAAGGCTGGCCAGAGAACGCTTATAGTTTTGCTTTCCCTGATTCTTATAGCGGTTATAGTCACAGTGCTTTTATGCTGCTGGGGCGCTGTAACTCCTAGTGATATTTCTTCGGCACTGCAATATTTGACCGATAATATATGGGCAAATATAATTGTCACTGTTTTAGGCGCGTTTATAGTGGTTTATGCGTTCTGCATGATGTTTGTTGCATCTAAGGCGCCTGAACCGATGGAAGCGCTTATTAAAGTGACGGATAACGGTACAATACATATAACTCTGGCTACGCTGACCGCGCTGGCGGTAAAATACAGCCGCTCAGTTTCTGGCATACGCGACGTGAGAGTGAGCACATCGGTAATAGCTGACGGAGTGCAGGTGCGTATAAGGGCTGCGGTAATTAATGAAGCGGTTATTCCTGAGGTAACGGCGAATGTACAGCAGACCGTGCGGGACAACATAGAGAATATGGTCGGCTTGCATGTTACTGAGGTTAAAATTATAGTGGATAATTCCATAACGGCCGGTGCCTGAGAATCACAATTTATTTTGACGCCCGAATTTTTCGGGCGTTTTGTTTTATTTCATCGTAAATTATTTGAAAATATATAGGGAGAAGGGCTTTATGAATTATAGGGAATACAGCGGTCAATACTCCAGCGTAAGCATTCGCAGCGGCACTGTGTATCCATTTCGTATTTTTATACCAAATGTTTCTGACGATATGGAATTAGCTGTCCTTATTACGCATGACGGATTAAATGAAGCGGAAGCTGCGGCAATGAAAAGATTATATGAGAGTAAAGAAGCGCCTCCGTGCGTTATTATGGGTTTATCACCGGGCATAATGTACCCTTCAGTATCGGGCGGTATGCCAAGAGATATGAGGTTAAACGATTATGATATTTTTTCCTCTGAGTATGTTGATTTTATTGTGGACGAATTTATTCCGTACATAAAAGAAAAATATTCTTTGAATTTATCTGACAACCCCAATATGCATATGATAAGCGGAGGCTCGTCGGGCGGCCTTTCTTCGTGGAACGGCGTTTGGTTCAGAAATGATTATTTTCGCAGAGCATATTTAAGCAGTCCGACCTTTTCGGCAATGGCCAGAGGGAATATGGCTCCGGTTTTTATGAGGCTGTATGAAACCAAGCCTATAAGAGTTTTTATTGATTATTCTGAAAATGAACCTGATGACTATTTTGGCAGTTCTTATTGCGCGGCGCTTGAGGGTCATTATGCGCTTCAATTTGCGGGATATGATTATCAATGGGCATTTTACCCTGGAGAAGGACATTGCAGCCGGATAAACGATGTAACAACTGCCGAGCAAATATTGCGTTTTCTCTGGAAGGATTGGGATAAGGTTCCTGTCAGAGTAAAGAGATTATCAACAAGAGCTGAAGCCGTTATATTTCAGGATGAACCCTGGAAGGAATGCAGTTTTAAGTTATCTGCCTAAAAGGAGGCGGCTGCAAAATCAGGTATATATAAGATAAAAGAAAATAAAATAATATTCTGCAGCTGCGGAGAGGAAAAAACAGTGGCCGAAGGCTTCGTATCTTTGTCCGCTATTGAGGTTTCCTCCGATTTATGGAGATTATATATAGCAGATTCATCCAAAGGCTGCATTTATGCCGCTGCAATCTGTGAGTATGGCAGTCTTAGGGATATTAAAATTTTTGCCGTTCTGCATATGTCTACTGATTTTACAAATCCAGGCGCATACGATATTTGCGTTGACTGCAATGACAGAGTGTTTGCAGCTACAGAAATGGGCGTTCAATGTATTCGATCTTATGGGCTTATTGATATTATTCTGCCTCTTCCGCAAAATGAAATTCCACAGCGGCTTACTATAAATGACGGCTGCTTATATGCTGAATGCGGTGAGAAAAGCTATAAAAGAAAAATTAAATCTTCGGCTAAGAAGTTATCGTCAGAGCCAGAAAAACCAAGATTTATTTCATATTATGATTAAAATTGGATTGAATAAGTATGTTTTAGTGGAGTTATATTGATGTTCTATAGCTGTAATTAGATTTACAATGGTATAAAAGATTTAATAATAATATTTGTTCGTTTGTCAATGATGTGAGACCGGAAAAAGCGAAAGAGTTTTGTCTATGGA
>URYI01000006.1 GCA_900552055.1 uncultured Eubacteriales bacterium
GCGCGCGAAGCGCGCCAAAAAAGCCGCCGTGCAGAAGCCGGCTTACATTCTATAATCTCTCAGATTGTATATTTGCGCATAACCGCCAGCGCTCCGCCTCCTATTATCGCACACGCAATATAAATGGCCCAAACACTATTATCTGCCGTTTCCTTCTCGTCAGCGCTATCATTTTGAACCATTTCCCTTATCCTGTCCGCCTCCCCCTTGTCCTCAAAATCAGGATTTGTACTGAAAGTGAAAAAATCATCCATGATAAAACCGTCGCGGTCCAGATTAGATATAATTAGTCCAAATTTGCCAATGGGCGCTTCATTAGGATCGTAAATCTGTCCCCTACGTTCCCCGGAAAACGCATTATAAATTACTTTTTCAAAGCTGACTGTTACAAAGCCCTTAAAGCCTGCGGGGATGATAGCATAGTCAAACTGATTGGGCAATCCCTCTGTAAACTCAGGCTTAATCTGTTTTCCCTCCAATGTGGTTAGAGTAAAATCTATTGCGTATGCGCCCAGATAGTTACCCATATTGATCCATACCTGATGGGTTAAAAGCAGATCCCGTTCCTGGCGGACTTCCAGATAGTATCCAAATCCCTCGGCATCTTTAGAATAAGGCTCGAAGGACGGAATATTAAACATGGGCCAATCCTGTTTTATATCATTACTCATATTTTCAGACGGCGCGCGTCGGATATGAAGCCGATGTTCCTTTACCTCATATATGGCGTAACCCGTGCCGTTAGCGCCGTTTTCCTGCCAATTTGTAACATCCCAGACTTGATCAGGACGGGAATTAAAAGTTTCAGCCACCTGGATACCGACTTGCTCATCCCACCAATTTATATCCGCCCCATAAGCTCCTGTACTGATAAATGCAAATATGAATCCGGCGATAAATATCAGCTTTCTCATAGCATTTCTCCTTATACACCCCTATTAAACTGCCCAAAAAACAATAAGAATTTAATTAACAAAAAACAAGTAAAAAGCGTAATTAATATCAGTAAAAAATGAGCCGGGCACGCATAAAACGGCCCGGCAGGCTTTAATCTTAAAGCACGAGGGAAGGCGCCGAATAAACCCTTGCCGCCAGCTCGCTGTTAAGCATATAAAGGCTCTTGGGGTCCCCGCCGAAAAGTTCCATTTTGGTTATAAGGTCGGTAGTGTTCTTTTCTTCCTCCCCCTGTTCCTTTATGAACCAGTCCAAAAACTGTACCGTGCGGAAATCCTGCGCATCCCTAGCCGCAGCATATATTGCGTTTATCAGGGAGGTTACATATTCTTCATGCTCAAGCGCCGCTGTTAAAGGAGATTTCAGGCTGTCAAACGGCTTATCCGGCTTAGCCACCGCCTCCAGGGTAACAGCCTGGTTGTTATTATGCAGATATTTATAGAAGAGCATTGCATGGTCCTGCTCCTCCTTAGCCTGTATTTCAAACCAGTTGGCAAAACCGTCCAGGCCTTTTGACGTATAAAAATTCGCCATATCTAAATATAAATATGCAGAATATAGCTCTTTGTTAATTTGTGCGTTAAGCAGTTCATAAACTTTCTTATCCATAGTAAAAAAAACACCTCACTATATTTAAAATTTGCCTTTTATATGGCCTTTATATCGTTGATTATAATTATAATAACAGCGGTTAATTTTGTCAATATAGGCCAAATATAAATAAAAAGCAAAGCGCGTTAATATGGGTTAAGGCTGCTGAATCCTCAGAGAAATATAATAAGCAGGCAAATTTTTAACGCCATACGCTAAATATCTTAATAGAAATGCCATACTTTTTTAACCGCAATATCATTGACATAAATTTAAATAATGGTAAACTATAATTAATATCGGCGTGCAGCCGTTTAAGCTTTTATTATTTCTTATTTTCCACGTTTACACAAAACGAGAAAAGGAGCCTGTTATGAAAAGATTAGTTAAAATATGTGCACTGTGCCTATGCGCAGTAATGCTGTTTGCCCTTGTTTCCTGTCAGGGGGATACTACCGTAAACCAAACGGCTACTCAAACCGCGGTTCCGGAAAATACTCCGTCGCCCGAAGCAACACCCTCGCCTACACCTGAAAATACCCCTTCGGCTGAAGCGACGCCTACACCGACGCCCACTCCTACTCCAACCCCTTCACCCTCTGAAACCGCCGAGCCTTCTCCGTCCGATACGGCGACCCAGCAGCCCAGCCAGTCCCCCAGCACTTCAACCCCTGCCCCGGTTGAGGGCACCCTTGAATTTGAAAGCGTTGGGGAAACGGGACTGATATCCATGGTTCAGCAGCTGCGCACGCAGAACGGCCTTAATGAAATGAACAATACCCAGCAGCTTAATGAAATTGCTCAGGCTATAGCCGAAGTAATATATTCTGCCGGCGAAGAATACCGGGATGCCGGTGATTTCTCCGTGCTGCCCGATGGAACGTCCATGACAGATTATCTCCGCTCCCTTGGGTTCAGCGGGCATTATACATACAGCTACTGGTTCCACGATTATCCCACCAGCGGCGACACGGTAAACATGCTTTTAAACCGTGCCGAAGCCTCCCAGGATTATTTCATCAGCCGTGTTACTGAGGGAAGATATAACAGCGTCGGCGCTGCCAGCGGAATTGTGCAGGACGGCCAATACAAAGACTTTACCATTCTGGTCCTGTTCTTCGCAAGCTGACCACTCTTCAGTAATATAATCTAAAAAAGAGCTGTTCAGGGAGACGCTTTTTATATAGCTGTCTCCCTTTTTCTAACCTTAAATATTTATATCGCCTGTACCCTCAGTTTACAAGGAAGACGGTCAGAAGGCATAAAATATGCGTCCTGCTGCGTTGCTTTGATTCCATGTACGCCCGGTACATGTCGTTTCTGCGCGCTTTACCTGGCACAAATTTTATGCCTTCTGACTCTGGAGACCTCAAACGGAGAGAATTTCTTCATTTTCAAGGCAGACGAAGAAGGCGTACTGGGAGTACGCTGATTGAGGATAACGCAGAAAATGAAGAAATTATCCCGTTTTGAGGCGTGTAGTTCCTTGTAAACTGAGGGCAATTATTATTAAAATCACCCCGAAGGAGTTCCTTTAAAATGCCTATTTGCATTGATTTAGCTCCATGCAAGGTTTGAGGAAACCGCATGGAGGATAATTAAGCGTAATCCTCAGGCTTGGCATTTTGATTATTTAATTAAATCAAAGGAGCAAAGTCTTTATGAAAAACAAATATAATCTTAGAACATATCTGCTGCTTTGGGGAACGCAGACTCTCTCTTCCTTAGGCAGCGGCATGACCAGCTATACTCTGGTACTATGGCTGTATATGTGCACCGGCTCGGCGCTGCAAACCTCTCTTTTATCCATCTGCTCATACGCGCCTTATATACTGATGAGTGTTTTTGCGGGAGCACTCAGCGACAGGTGGGATAAAAAGCGCACTATGCTAGTCTGCGATTTAGCCGCTGCCGCCGGCACTGTCGCCGTATTTGCGCTGATTAAGCTTAACGCGCTGGATGTCTGGCATTTATATGTCTTAAACGCTATAAGCGGCCTTATGAACACCGTGCAGCAGCCGGCAAGCGAGGTTGCGTGTACTCTGCTGGTACCCAAAGCCCTTTATCAGAAAACAAGCGGCCTGCGCTCATTTTCTCAGTCGTTAAATTCTATTTTAACCCCCATTTTAGCAACGGCGCTGTTTTCATTCGCGGGCATAGAATGGGTAATAGCAGCCGATTTAGCCACCTTCGCGCTGGCGTTTTTCACTCTGCTGCTGTTTATACGCATTCCTAAATCGTCCGCGTCCCAAGCGCCTAAAGAACCCTTCCTTTCTGAAGCAGGGCGCGGTCTCGGCTGGATAAAGAGAAATCCGCTGATATTAAAGCTTATTCTGTTCTTAGCGTCTATTAATCTGGTGGCTTCGGCATATAACTCTGTCCTGCCCGCTATGCTGCTGTCCAAAGCCAACGGAGGGCAAACCGTCCTGGGTTGGGTAAACGCCTGCGCAGGCCTCTCAACCCTCGCCGGCAGCCTGCTTGCCGCACTGCTCCCCCATCCTAAAAACCGGGTAAAAGCAATTTGTTTGGCCCTGTTTTTCTCCATGAGCACAGAAAATTTTATTCTGGCCTTTGGGAACACGCCGCTGATTTGGTGTACCGGAGCAGTTTTAGGCTGGCTGTTCATACCGGTTATGAACGCAAATATGGATGTGATTTTTCGGAGCACCATCCCCGTTGAAATGCAGGGCCGGGTATATTCGTGCCGCAACGCGCTGCAGTTTTTTACAATACCCATCGGCTATCTTTTAGGCGGGCTGCTGACAGACAAGGTTTTTGAACCCCTTATGGCAGCGCAGCCTGCAAGCGGCCTCTTATCCTCTCTTTTCGGCCAAGGCAAGGGAGCGGGCGCAGCTATGCTGTTTTTTGTAATAGGCGCAGCCGGAGTAATCATTTGCCTGATATTTTCCCTTATGCTTAAAAAATACAAATGGAAGGAAACAGATAAATAAAAAAAGAATTTTTAGCGTGGCTCCGGCCCGCGGGCCGGAGCCGTGCGCGTGCAGAAAAGCCGATATGCTTTTAGCCGGGAATGCCGCTAGCTCGAAAATAAAAAATTTCCGGACTGCATTCTATTCCCCGCAATACCACCCAGTGTCCTTGGAAAACCGCTTATAAGGAGTTTTCCCGCAGAACCTGCCGGCGAAAAACAAAATGCGGCGAAACGCCGCAAAAAAGTAAATTGAAGCTTTATCTACAATCTGTCGACGCCGGCCCGCGGGCCGGCGCCACGCTAATATACCATATTTTTCTCAGCCCTTGTCAGACACGGGCAAAAAACATATAATATAAATTAATTGCCCCATAACCCTTTTATCTCTAAACGAAACGGAATTTTCAACCCGAATAAACCCTACGGCGGCATTTAATTTTCCTCAGCGCGCAAGGAACAATACTTCCCAAAAGAACAAGTTTGCGTCCCCGCCGTACTGTTTTGCTTTACACGCGCCCCTTGCATGCCGGTCAAGCGCCTTTGCATAGACCCAAACGGCATACTTACGGCCGCGGCCTCAGCGGCTAATAAACGCACTGTTTTTAAGCCGGTAAAAGCACGCATCCGGAGCGTTACGGATGAGAATAATGGCAATAAGCAGGTTGGGCGGGCCGATCCCGTTATTCCTGCATATCAACGCCGGCTATAAATCATTATGGAAGGATTTTATTAATGATGGCCAAAAGGCTTTCAACCCTTGGGATTCTATTGGCTCTTTCCCTGGTGCTGTCATATATAGACAGTCTCGTCAGCGCCGCCATACCTCTGCCCGGCGTCAAGCTTGGCCTTGCCAATATAGGAATACTCCTGCTCATCTGCGTATCCCGCTATAAAAACGCCATAGCGTTGTCCCTGGTTCGCGTAATTCTGGCTTCGCTGCTCTTTTCCGGGTTTTCCGGCTTTGCCATGAGCCTAGCCGGAGCACTGTTTTCCTTTGCGGCAATGTTTGTCTGCCAGAAAGCCGGTTTCCTGGGGGTTATCGGATTAAGCGCCGCAGGAGGAGCCCTGCATAATATAGGCCAGCTTGCCGCCGCCCTGCTGCTTGCGGGAACCGCGCAGATATTATATTATTTTCCCCTGCTGCTTGCGCTCGGCATAATCTGCGGATTTTTAACAGGTGTCGCGGCCTGGTCGGTGCTTAAAAATCCATTTTTGCGCAAAGCGCTGGAGAGCTGCTGATTTCTGGAGGACTGCTGATTTATTATATTTTGAATTTTCAGAATATTCTTAAAATTATTAACAATTTGTTAAATGTGCCTGAGCGGTATTCCCATACTGCCGGTTTTATGCTATTATATATACACAAACAAAAAATAAAAATAACGGAGGTAATTGTTATGATAAAATGGGTATGTTCAGTTTGCGGCTACACCTTTGAGGGACCCAATCCCCCTGAAAAATGTCCCCAGTGCAATGCTCCCGCTTCCAAATTCAATAAAGTTGAGCAGGGCGAAATGACCTTTGCGGCGGAGCATCAGATCGGCATCATTGACGGAGTGGACGCTGAAATCGTACAGGGTCTGCGCGAAAACTTTACCGGTGAATGCACCGAAGTAGGCATGTACCTTGCTATGAGCAGACAGGCAGACAGGGAAGGCTATCCCGAAGTGGCCGAGGCTTACAAGCGCATTGCCTTTGAAGAGGCGGAGCATGCCGCCAAATTCGCTGAAATGCTGGGCGAAGTTGTATGCGCTGACACCAAAAAGAACCTTTCGATGCGCGTAGACGCCGAGCACGGCGCCACCGCTGGCAAAACCGAGCTTGCCGCTATGGCTAAAAAAGCCGGTCTGGACGCCATACACGACAGCGTGCATGAGATGGCCAGGGACGAGGCACGCCACGGCCGCGCTTTCAAGGGCTTGCTGGACCGCTACTTCAAATAAAATCTAATAGCAAAACTCACGAAGATATGCTATCATAACGGTAGCATATCTTTTTTGCTTTTGGGGAGGAAATTTTCATGAATCTTTCAGTAAAAAAGAAAACTATAATTGCTGTTGTTTCTACTTCTATATTAATTTTTATACTGATTTTTATACTAGTTTTTTCAGCGACTCGCTATTTTATTTTTTCTTTTATTTACAGTAACAATTATAAACTTACTGATGTCGGTACAGAAATTTCACCCGACGGTAAGTACTCTGTACTTTTTCAAATGGTGGGTCAACCTGAATGGCCTTTTGGCGCTACCACTGTTAAAGTTACCGTAAAGGAAGTGGACAGCAACAAACAGTTAGAGGTTATTGACGCTTCTATTAACGATGATGGCGCTACTCTCAGAAAATCTAATTGGACTGTCGTTTGGCAAAGCGATACAGTAGAAATTACATTGAAAGGCAGCGAACAGGAAGATAAATCTTACATTGTGCCGCTACAATAGTTTTGGGGGCGGTAAAAATGTGATTCTGAAGACTCAAACCTCAAAAGCCTTGATTCCAGGCAATTTTATCGCCATTTATTCAAGACGAAGCCCGCCACGGCCGCGCTTTCAAGGGCTTGCCGGACCGCTTGCTTCAAATAAATATTATTAAGGTATATCAGGTATATGCTGCCCTAACGGCAGCATATACTTTTTATAGAGCTTTAGCTGGATAAAACAGCCAGCTATGCGGCGGCCTGTAAAAGCAATGGCATTGGGCAGGTTTATTCTGTGCGGAATACGCTTGCAAGTAATATACCCTCTATGGGCTTACTGCGTACCTCGCGTTTAACGTGCGGCTGCAATCAGCAGCCATATAAAAAAGTTATCTCTAAAGTTTATCATCTTTGGGTTCAATTTCACTTTATTATTACCAGCTGTTTTTATATTCTTTGGCATAACGTCGGTTTCCGTTCCAAAACGGCAAAAGCCGGGACAGAGTCAAAGGGATTTGGGAAAAATCCCATAAAATTATCAGCGGCGGAAATTATACCTAAGGCAGAAACATTGCCAAGGGCGGTGGTTACCATATAAAAAATAAAATAATGCCCATACTGTCTTTTGGTAATTGCCGTTCTTAATTAATCGGACAGCTTTATACTACGGAGGTTATTTAAGAATGGCAAACGGGCTAGCTATAGCTAAAGCTATTTCAGTTTAGACCGTCCATAAACCTGGAATTTAGTTTTTTGCGGCATTTAGCCGCATTTTCTTTTCTGTCGGCAAAGTACTGCGGAAAAACTCCTTATAAGCGAAAAACCGCTTTATAAGCGGTTTCACAAGAACACTGGGGGGTATAAGCAGGGATTAAGTACCGTTCGGAAATCTTGAATTTCCGAGCGAACGTCATTTCCGACTAAAAGCGTGTCGACTTTTTCCACCCGCTTAACCGGGATAGCAAATGCTATCCCGGTTTTATAAACAGCCGCTATTTTTCCGGTGGTTTTGCGCCCCTGCGGAGCGCGGCTATTAAATCCTCATTCTGCTTTCTCCGAACAAGGTCGGGAAGAAGAATGGTATAAAGAATACCCGCAAATCCCAGGAAAAAGGTAAGAAAAAGCACGCTCTTTTTAAGATGGCCTTTTTGACGCGCTATATCAAACATGCTCCATGCGATTACAGCCCAAACTATAGATATTAAAATGAATAAAGCAACGGCTGTATCCGTAACTATTTCTAAATCAAAACCAATTTCCCCCACAGCCAGCAGCAATACTATCATAATCACATTCACATTCCTCCTTTACCACATATAAAATAAAAACGGCATCTTATCCAAATATTTGCCCATCCGTTTGGCTAAATTCATTATACCAGTTTTGCAATATATTTGCAAGTATTTTATCTTGCAATAAAATTCTATATTTTATTAAACAATACATGCATAATAATTCTAAAAGGAGTGCATGCACATGTTTAAAATACAAAAAGGCTATGACAGCGAAAGCAAAACCTTCAGACTGCCCGTTGAATTAATAGAGCAGCTGGAAAAATTAGCCGCTCAAAATAAATTATCATTAAATCAGCTGGTGATTCAGTGCTTGAATTACGCCGTTTCCAATTTAGATCCCGATGGGCAGGAAGAAGGCAAGGAAAAAGATATAAAATAAAAATGAAGGCGGCAATGGGCACAGACACATAAGGCAGTATTTTGTGCAATGCACCGCGCTGTGCCCAAACGACGCTCCCACTGGCGGACAAGTTAAGTTACCTTGCGGCATTGAGGCTGCTTTGCAGTGAAGTTTGTTGCGCAATGGCTTTGCGGCAAACTTAACTTCACATTCAATAAATACTTCACTGTAATTTATTTCAGCTTCACTTCAAACTAAAGGTTTGAAACTTCATAAAATAAGATACCACTCGAAAAAGAATTCTTTGGTTCTTCTTCGAGTGGTTTTATTTTATACCGCAGCAGCAGGCAGGGAATTTGCACGGCAAATTTTTATTCTTTTATAGAAATACTTCCTTATCGGAGATGCCCGATTGCCGCCGCCTTTTTAATTTCACACTCCCGCTTAAACAGCCGCAATAAATAAGCATATCAAAATAGTATATCAATGCCGGGCGCATTTGCCGCATGCATTTTTGCAGCCCGCCATACAGCCGCCGCATTCCCTTCTTCCCTTTTTCCTGCGCAAATATATACAGCGCACAGCCCAAATTGTATAAATCAGCAAACACGAAATTATTATAACATCCATTTTTTTCAAACTCCGCTTATAATATACGCTTGTACCGTTATCTAACATCCGCCCTGTACCCTTAACGGGCTGATCATTAATCCTTATACAAACAACAGAGCTATATGATATACTGCGAAAGTAACCAGCCAAGCCACCATCAGCTGGAAAAGTGCCGTAAAGCCCATCCAGGCCCAGCTGTGCGACTCCTTGCGTATAGCCGCCAGCGCCGCCGCGCACGGAATATAAAGCAGGCAGAATACCATCAGGCAGAAAGCATTAATCTGGCCGAAGCCTATGCCCTGCAATGCCGCTGCAAAAGAGGCCATTCCGTCAGGAGAGCTGGCATTTACTATGCCAAACAGCACGGCGCAGCTGGATACAACAACTTCCTTTGCTGATATTCCGGCAATAAGCGCTACGGCTATCTGCCAGAAGCCCAGGCCGATAGGCACAAAGAAAGGGGTTATCCATCTGCCCAATATTGCTCCGAAGCTGTTAGTCATATCCTCCACATAGCCTTGGGGACCGAAATTAAGCAGCGCCCAGATTATAATGGTAGCCAGGAAAATGGTCGTTCCCGCCTTCCCAAGATAATCCTTTATTTTTTCCCAGACATATATCGCTACCGTCCGTGCGTCGGGCAGCTTATATTCAGGCAGTTCAATCATCAGATAATTGACGCTCTTTTTCCTGTCAAAAAGATGTATTACTGCCGAAACCAAAATGGCAACCACAATACCTATCAAATACATTGAATAGGCTACCAGCATTGCGTTCTCGGCAAAAAACATCTCAGCAAAGAGAATATATATGGTAAGCCGGGCATTGCAGCTCATAAACGGCGTTACCAGCATAACCTTAAATCTGTCCCGCTTATTTTCCAGGGCGCGAGAAGCCATAATGGCTGGGACTGTGCAGCCAAAGCCCAGCAGCATGGGTATAAACGCCTTGCCTGACAGCCCCAGCTTGCTCATAATGCCTTCCATGACATAAGCTACTCTGGCCATATATCCGCTGTCTTCCAAAAGCGCAAGACATAGAAAAAGTATAAGTATATTGGGCAGAAAGGTAATTATAGTACCCACGCCCGCAATAATGCCGTCCACCACCAGCGAGGTTATAACCGTACCGGCGTTTACAGCCGCCAGCCCTGATTCTACAGTGCCCGAAAGCCAGTCTATGCCCGCTTCAAAAAAGCCTTTAATCCAGTCTCCAACCGTAAAGGTCAGAAAAAAGGTAACTGCCATAATGACAAGGAAAAGAGGTATGCTCCAGATTTTGCTTGTCAAAAGCTTGTCCACCCGCTCGGTAAAAATATCCTGCTTCTGCTTATGCAGCACTACTTCGTCTATTATTTCGCTGATAAAATCATATTTCTGATTTATAATATCCGATTCATAGCTGCGGTCAAGCACATCAGGCAGATTCACAGGGTATTTTTCCAGTATCTCCTTATCCCCTTCCAGCAGCTTGATGGCGTGCCAGCGAAGATTCTCTAAATCAGGATAAAGCTTATGAAGCTCAGGCATTATTTTATCTATCCTGTCCTCAATGTCGTCCGAATACACCATGGTAAATTCCGCATGATGGTCATGCTGGTGCTGGGAAACATCCTTATGATTATGAATGAGGCAATCAGGATTAGCGCTGTCCTTATGATGGGCCGCGGCATGAAGCAGCGTATCCAGCCCCCTCCGCTTGCGCGCCGAAACCGGAATAACTGGTATGCCCAGCATTTCGGGCAAGCGGTGCATATCTATTTCCATGCCCCGCTTTTCCACAATATCCATCATATTAAGGGCCAGCACAACCGGCTTGCCCAGTTCCAATAATTGCAGGGTAAGATAAAGGCTGCGTTCCAACGCCGAAGCGTCCGCAACATTAATAATTACATCCACTTCCCCGCTTAAAATAAACTGCCTGGAAACCGTTTCCTCCATGGTATAGGATGTAAGGCTGTATGTGCCGGGCAAATCCACCAGATGTATATTAAGGCCGTGATCCTTTATTGCGCCTTCTACCTTTTCCACAGTAACGCCCGGCCAGTTTGCCACCTTCAGATTAGCGCCTGTATATGCGTTGAAAAGGGTGGTTTTGCCGCAGTTGGGATTGCCGATAAACCCTATAGTCATTTCGTTATTCATTTTTCCCGTCTTCCTTTATTTCGATATTTTTTGTAATGTTATATCCCAGTGCAAAACGGGTCCCCCTCAGCTTGATGATAAGAATACCCTTACCCTTGCGGTTCAAAACTGAAACGGGAGTTTTCTGAGTCATCCCTAAAGCCTCCAGCCTGCGCTCCATTTCAAACGGCAGGCTTATATTCTCTACTATGTAGGTGCGCCCTATCTGAGCGTCTTTTAAAAGCATCCAATCCCTCCGCAGTAAAAATCAAAACAGCCTCAAATTTTATGCCCGTGATTAAAGCCTTTTGTTAAAAAGTCCGGTCCGGAAAATGTCCGGAAAAAAGCCTGCCGCCTCAACAGCGCAGCAGGCTGAATTGTTAAAGCACGGCTATGCCAGATTAAGCCTTTTATTCATTATGCTTTTGCAAATGCCAAAAGCCGCGCCGAAAATACAGATATATAGCACCGTATTTATAATCGTTACAATATGGTAAGCATCATCTGAGCCCATGAAGCTGTTTGCTGAAATACCCGTAACAATTATATTTACAAAGCCAGTAACCCAGGAAATACCTATGGTTATGGCAAAATAAAGAAGTATCGCTATAAGCACCTTGTGCTTAGCCGCAATGGCGCTGCCCAGAGTTATGCAGAGATATATAATCATCATGCTGTAAAAAACATTGACCAGCATGCTTATTATAGTCTCAGCTATAAACAAGCCCGGTTCAATGCCGGTTAACGAAAAATAATAGTTGATTGTAATATTAATATATAATAATAAATCCTCTCCAACATAATTGCCCGCAGTTTCTAATATGCCTACAAACAGGATGCCAAAGGAGGCAATAACGCCTATGCCGGCAATGATTGTCCATACAGCTCCCGAAATCAGCTTGGACCAAAGCAGCTGTGAAGAAGAGACCGGCAAAGTAAAGGTAAGGTACCCCTCATCATTGTAGAGATTGGTATAAAAGCGATGGATAATAAATACCAGCGTTAGAATACTCACAGCCAGCATGGCCAGAATTGAAAAAATCATGCCGCTGCTCAAAAAAAGCTGCAGCATAATATTATTGCCGTCCGAAGCCGCAGTCAGCTGGAACATGAGCAAAGTAAGAATGGAAATGAGCAGCCCGCCGGCAACACACAGCAAAACCTTTTTGTAAAGCGCCTTAAATTCATATTTAATAAGCTTGCCTAACATCTGAATACCTCCCTGAATATTTCGTCCAGACTCTTGCCCTGTTCTGAGCACACTTGCTGTACGTTCCCCTGCATTATAAGCTGGCCGTATCTTAAAAATATAAAATCATTAAGCACCCGTTCAACATCAGATATCAGATGGGTGGAAATCAGAACTGAAGCGCCCTCTGCGTAGTTAGATATCACAGTATCCAATATATATTCCCGCGCCGCGGGGTCTACTCCCCCTATAGGTTCATCCAGAAGATATAATTTGGCCCTGCGCGCCATAACCATAACCAGCTGTACCTTTTCCTTAGTGCCTTTGGAAAGGGTTTTAAATTTAAACGCAGGATTTACGTCCAGCCTCCTGAGCATATCCTCAGCCTTTACCCTGTCAAAATCCTCATAAAAATCACTGAAAAGCTTCAATATTTCAGATACCTTCATTGCATTATTAAAATAAGTCCGTTCAGGCAAATAGCTGACTATTTTTTTAGTCTCCACCCCAGGTTCCATGCCGTTTATAAGCAGACTGCCGCTTGCAGGCGTCAGAAGGCCCGAAATCATTTTAATAAGAGTAGTCTTGCCGCTGCCATTAGGCCCGAGCAGGCCTATGATCCGGCCGCTTTCCAGCTTAAGATTAAGATTGCTTACCGCCATTAAGCCGTTAAAATTCTTAGACAGGTTAATGCATTCCAAAATCGCCGACATCTCTTCAACTCCTTTTTAATATAATCAGCAGTTTATCTTATATTACACTATTTTATACGCTTGTCAACTATGAAAATGCCTATTCTCATCAAAAAAATATTTTAAAAGCGCATCCTGTTTTAAAAATCGCTCATTACAATTTAAATTCGCAGACCTATCAAATAGTCAAGCGTCTCATTTATAATAATATTCCCCCTGCTGCCTGCAAATTATTTTAGAGTAAAAATGATTTATAAATAGTACTTGATATTCCGTTTAATTGATGTTATTATATTAATAATAAATTGTTTATAGAATTTTTATTTTTGTCGGGAAAATCAGGCAGGAAGGCCTGTATACCGGCTAAAAGTATGCGTAATATTGATTAAACGCGCGTATAATATAACAGACCCGTCTTAGGTTCGGATATTCTATATTGTTAGGAGGGAATGCTTTGACTTTCGAGCAGGCGCTGAAAACTGATAATCTGCTTTTTGACGGCGCTATATATTCCTTTCTGCAAAAAAGCGGCATTGCGCCCGAAGCCAATCTGCCTTTATGCAATTTAACCAATCCAGAAATTATAAAAGCCGGGTACGCAGCATACACGCTTGCAGGCGCGGAAGTAATAACCGCCGCAAGCCGTGGAGCGGACGCTGTAACCCTGGAAGCGAACGGAATTGAGCAAAGCAGCTATGACATATGCTGCGCCGCCGCCCAAAATGCCAAAGAAGGGAGCGGGAACGCATTTACCCTGATGGCGCTTGCCCCAATAAGCATTCGGGAATTGACCTTTGACCAAATATATCAAGCCTATGAACCGCAGATAAAAGCTGCATCCGACTGCAAGCTGGACGGAATTATTCTGGAGGAAATGGCTGATATAGTCCAGGCCAGGGCCGCCTATACGGCAGTGCGTGAAATCTGCTCTCTTCCCGTTATAGTCTCCTTTCAAATGGAAAACGGCCAGCTCCCGGACGGTACGCCCGCCTCGGTATGCGCCGGCATATTCCAGTCCATGGGCGCCGACTGCCTGGGCCTGAACTGCCGGGATAATCCCCTTTCCCTGCTGGGCGCATTAAGGGATTTCAACACCGGCTCTTCCCTTCCTGTTCTGGTCCGCCCAGATACCGGCAAGGACATAAAGCTTGCTCCCGAAGAATTTAAAAAAGCTCTCCAGCCTCTGGTTGACGCAGGAGCTGTTCATATAGGCGGAGGGCGCGGTTCAACACCCGAACACATCCGCGCTCTAGGTTCAATTACCCCTCCCGGAAATAATAAAAGGGAGCTGGACCGGCCGTATATGCTTTCGGACAGCAAAAAGCTTTACCAGATAAATTATCAGCTTGACCAGCCGTTTGCGCCCGCAGGCGGCCAAACAGCAAGTGAAATATGCTCCGAGGCGATAAAAAGAGCGGACAGCGGCGACTTTTATATTGATATTTCCGCCTTGCCCGAAAAAACCATAATTCAGCTAATGCCTCTTTTAGAAAAACGGCTCCACAGGCCCCTTATAATAAAAGCGTCCACCTTTGAGCAGTATAAGCTGGCTCTCAGATATTACTGCGGAATTGCCGGAGTTACCGGCTGCGATTTTGAGACCTTTCATTCCCTCGCCTATTATGGGCCTGTGCTGATTTAACCAGCCGGGGCTTTATGAGACATTTTTTGTCAAAGCCAATAAGATCCTGACGGCCCGCAGCAATGAGGGCCTTTTTTACAAGCTCATAGTTTTCCGGCTTTCTATATTGAATTAACGCCCGCTGCATAGCCTTTTCAAGGGGCGACTTAGGCACATATATGCTCTGCATGGTTCTAGGGTCCAGTCCGGTATAGAACATGCATGTGCTCATAGTGCCCGGAGTAGGATAAAAATCCTGCACCTGTTCGGGCATATGGTTTATATCCCTCAAATATTCGGCCAGCTCAACCGCATCCCTGAGGGTACAGCCCGGATGGGAGGACATTAAATAGGGCACCAGATACTGCTCCTTGCCTATTCTCTCATTTATTTCATAAAATTTATCCCGGAATTTTTCATATATTTTATGTTCGGGCTTGCCCATGGCCGCCAGCGCTCCAGGGGCGACATGTTCAGGGGCGACTTTCAGCTGTCCGCTTACATGGTATTTGCACAATTCGTTCATAAAGCGCATTCCGTTCTTTTTATCGGCCAAAACGTAGTCAAACCGTATTCCTGACCGCACAAAAACCTTTTTCACGCCCGGCAGCTTTCTAAGCTTTTCCAGCAGCTCAATATAATCCGAATGGTCGGCCTTTAAATTGGCGCAGGGGGAAGGAAAAAGACATTGCTTATTGGGACACGGGCCGCTCTTTTCCTGCTTTGCGCAGGCAGGGAACCTGAAATTGGCCGTAGGCCCGCCCACGTCGTGTATATATCCCTTAAAATCCCTGTCTCCAATTATAATGCGCGCTTCCTCAAGAATGGAAGCATGGCTGCGCGAGGTTACTTTTCTCCCCTGATGAAAGGTCAGCGCGCAGAAATTGCAGCCGCCGAAACAGCCGCGGCTGCTGGTTATGCTGTATTTAACCTCTTCAATGGCAGGAACCCCGCCTGCGCTTTGATACATGGGATGATAAGTCCGCTCATACGGCAGAGCGTAAGTTTCGTCCATCTCCGCTTGGGAAAGCGCCTCCTGAGGCGGATTGCATACTACATAGGCCTTGCCGTGCTTCTGGACAAGCCTTTTGCCCTGAGGGCTTTGCTGAACGTACTGCTTCATAAAAGCGCTGGCATACGCCCTTTTATCCTGTCTGACCTCTTCAAAGCTTTCTATAATTTCATAATCATATACATTATCCAGATTGTCCGCTATATACGCCGAGCCGTTTATGTATGTGATTTCCTTTATGGGTATGCCCGACTCAAGAGCGTCAGCCAATTCTATTATGCTTCTTTCCCCCATTCCGAAAAGCAGCAAATCCGCTCCGCTGTCCACGAGTATGGAAGCGCGCACCCTGTCCTCCCAATAGTCGTAATGAGCCATGCGGCGCAGGCTCGCCTCCACTCCGCCCAAAATTACAGGCATATTTTTATATGCCTGCCTAATACAGTTGGTATAAACAATATCCGCCCGGTTGGGCCTCAGGCCCGCTCTGCCGCCGGGAGAATATACATCCCTGCTCCTGGGCTTTTTAGCCGCCGTATATGCATTCACCATGGAATCAATATTGCCCGACGACACTAAAAATCCCAGCCGCGGCCGCCCGAATTCCTTAAACGCCTTTATATTCTTCCAGTCGGGCTGAGCCAGCATGGCCACCTTATATCCCCTGCTTTCCAGCATTCTGGTTATAATTGCATGGCCAAAGCTGGGATGGTCCACATATGCGTCCCCCGACACATAAACAAAATCCGGCCTGTCCCAGCCTCTGGCAAGCATTTCAGCTTTATTTACAGGCAAAAACGGCATAATATAACTTCCTTTCGCTTTAAACAAAATTAGTATATCACCCGTTTGCCATTTGGCGCAACCTTATTATTTTCTGGCCTGCTGTGCTCAGGGTCCGGGCTTAGATGACGACCTTAATATAATGCGTGTTTTTATCGTCTTTAAGCACAATTTCACTGCAAGCTTTTCCGTCCAGGAGCAGGCTTCTGGCTCCAGTGCCCCTGCCCTCCGGATTAAACAGCTCAATTTTATAGAGACTTTCCCCATGCAAAAGCTCAACCGACACCTTATCCCAGCCGGGCGGAAGACACGGTTCAAAGATCAGCTTTTCTCCTTGAAGCTTAATACCCAGAATATCCTCAAGATATACCGTATACATCCAGGCTGCCGCGCCTGTATACCACGTCCAGCCGCTTCTTCCCGCATTTGAGCCGCAGGAATAGACATCGCCGGCCACTACATAAGGCTCTCCCTTATATACTGACGCCTGCTGGGAGGTCAGCGCATGATTGACAGGATTCAGCATATTCAGCACCTCGCCTGCCCTATCCGCCTCTCCCAGCATAGCCAGCGCCTTTAAGAACCATACGGCCGCATGAGTATACTGCCCGCCGTTCTCCCGCAGGCCGCCCAGATATCTCTGGATATAGCCGGCAAAGGGCTGGTGCTTATCAAACGGCGGCCACAGCAGGCGGACAATGCCCGTGCCCTGTTCAACCAGCAAATCCATAACCGAGCGCACGGCCGTTTGCTGTCTTTGAGCGTCTCCCATGCCCGAAATAACCACCCACGCCTGCGAAATGACATCTATGCGGCATTCGTCCGACTGATTTGAACCTATTTTTTGCCCGTCGTCGCTTATGGCGCGCAGGTACCAGCGTCCATCCCACGCCCTTTCAACCGCTGCCCGCAGTCGGGCGGCAAATTCCATAAGCTCAGCCGCAGTATTTTCATCCTTTCTCATGCGCGCCACAGGAATAAATTCGCTTATGACGCTTAAAAGGAACCAGCCCAGCCATACGCTTTCTCCCCGGCCCTTAGCGCCCAGTTCGTCCATTCCGTCGTTCCAGTCCCCCGTACCCATTAAAGGCAGGCCGTTTTCTCCGGTACGCGCCGCGCGGCGCAGCGCGCGCAGGCAGTGCTCGTAAAGGATACCTTCACCGCTCAATGCAGGTTCCTCATATACATCCTTTTCCCCCTGAGAGGGCGCGCGGCCTGAAAGGTAAGGCGCTTTTTCGTCAAATATAGCGTAATCCCCCGTAATTTCCGCATACCGGCAGGCCACATAAGGCAAAAACAGCAAATCGTCGCTTATTTTTGTACGCACGCCTCTGCGCGGAGCATGCCACCAGTGCTGGACGTCCCCTTCATTAAACTGATGTCCCGCACATTCAAGAATATGCGCGCGCACCAATGCGGGCTGGGTGTAAACCAGGGCAAGACAGTCCTGAAGCTGATCACGGAAACCAAAGGCCCCGCCCACCTGATAAAAGCCTGTGCGCCCGTAAAAACGGGAGCTGTAGCTCTGATAAAGCAGCCAGCGGTTAAACATAAAATCAAATGCCTTATCGGGCGTATCAACCTTAATAACGTCCAAACGCTCGTCCCAAAAGCTCTTTATATCCTCCAGGCATTCAAAAACGCCCTGCGCTTTTATCCTCTCTATATGCCGCGCGGCTTCTTCCAGGCTCTCGGCATAGCCCAGCGCACCCCATACCTCCGTTTCATTGCCTACTTCAAAAAACATGCGTCCGGCAAGGAAGGGGTTAATCCCTTCGCCCTCAGGCAGATTTTTCAGGCGCATTCCCAGGGGCTGAGTAATATCTCCTTCTCCGAAAAAAGCGTCTCTGTCCAGGCAGCTTTCAAATTCCCCGGACAAATACAAATAGGCATATTTATTATCCCGCTTAACATATATAAAGCCTTCTCCCCGGCCGCAGGAAAGAAACTTAACGCTTTCCTTCCTGTCCCGGCCCAGCGCCGCTTCTATACATGCGGTAACACTTAATTTTCGTGTTTTACCGCTTCTGTTTAAAAAATGCATGCTGTAAATCTTCACAGGCAGTTCTCTATGGACAAATACCGTCTGCCTCTGCTCCAGGCCAAAGCCGTTATATTCAAAATAACTGTAGCCCTGGCCGTGAACTGCTTTATATTCGTCTCCCAGGTTTATAGGCGAAGAAGTTATAGTCCAGAACCGGCCGTTTTCTTCATCCCTTATATAGATATACTCGTTAGGAATATTGATAACGGGATCATTTTGGAAATCAGTAAGCTTTTCCAGGCCGCTGTTGGCATGCCAGGTATAGCCTCCGCCGTTTTCACAAACTACCGTACCCAAATTCCCTGTCGAAATTACGTTGCTCCAAGGCAGAAGCGTGCCTCTTCCCCTGCGGATTAATATAACATATTCCCTTCCGTCCTCGGTAAAGCCGCCCAGCCCGTTGAATAATTCCAGGCTCTGCGCAGTAATTTTAGAGGGCGGATAATCCGAGGGAATAATCTCCAGCTTTTCAGGCTCAGGGCCCTGGCTGCGCTCATTCTGCTCAGAATGCGCAAGGTCTATATATATGCAGGACATACTCTTAAGCGCCTGGAGCATATCTGGGCTTTCGTATCGGCACTTATGGTGAACCACCTCGTTTTCCCCTCTTTCAATAGAAGCAAGAAGGTTTTCCACCCGGTTATAATCCGCCTGCATATAATCCTGCTCGCTGAAATCCAGCACTAAAAGATCCATTTTAAAGCCCGCAAAACATATATAGCGGTATGCGCTTATCACACTTTTTAAGCTCTCCGAGCTGAATTGCGCCGGGCAGTGGACAAGCATTATAGGATTATCCCCTGAAATGCCCATGCTCCAGAGCAAATCCCTTTTCCCGTTTTCGCTTATACCCGCCTTTGCGTCTCTCAGAGCGTTATATATGGCCCTGCCCGCCAAAATAATCTGGTTAGCGCCTATATTATAATAGTTCATGCGCGCTACCGCCTGGGCGCAGGCAAGCTCGGCCTCTTTTTTGCTTTCACAAGCTTTAAGGCCCGTTAAAAGCTGTTCCATTTCCCCCTCGTTAAGAGAAGCGGAAGTATAAAAAGTTACGCTTGAACGCTGGTTAGGCTTCAATTTTATTCGTACGCTCTGCGCCAGCATAGGCTCAATGGGCACTTCCTTAAAATCACCCGGCCGTTCCTCGGCGCAGGCAACCATATCGGGCAGCCCTGTGTTTGTCCGGCCATAGAAGGCAAAGCGGTCGGTGCAGTACCACTGCGCTTCAAATTCTCCCGCCGCCGATAACGCTATGCAGCCGTCCGTCTCTCCCCGCTTGCCCCGCCGTTTTAATATAACTGCGTCCGAGAGCTTTTGAGCGCTGACAAACAGCTTATTAAACACCCTGTGCGCATAATAATCATTGGGCGGGCAAAGCACGGCGTCATGCGCCAGGGTAATAATTGCCTCCCTGGGCTGCATTGAAAGATTTTCCAATTCGATTGTGCGTATTTCCACGTTTTTATCCGCACTCAAAATTATCTCTTCACTAATTTTAAAGTGTTTCCCCGTATAAGAAAATACGCATTTATCCTCCCGGAACATGCCTTCAAGCGCGCCCGGCCATATAACAGACTGCTCTGATTCATCCTTTATATAAAGGCTGGACCCGCCTCTGAAAATTCCTCCGTTAAAGGAAGGCAAAGTCAGCGCCAAATCCTTAAACCAAAGCGCGCCCGTACCATCAGCAAAATATACTCCCCGCAAGCTGCCGTTAGAGAGCGCCTGTACTCTGCCGGGCGCCGCCTTTGCCGGAGTAATATTAAGGCTCTTAACCTTGACCTCCTCGCGCACTTTCCGCGGTGAAGCGCCTTCGGGAGGCTTCTCTTCCAAAAGCAGCGCCGCAGCCTTTATCATATCGTTTTCCATAAAGCCCGCTCTGACCGCCGAATTTTCCAGCAGATTGCAAAGGGCGCACAAAGACATGCCGTTATGATGAGCCATATAGGTAGCGGCCAGTTCGCCGGCATTATAATTCTCCATAGCCCCGCGGCTGTGCGTGAAATCTATAGCCTCAAACATGCCCAGGCTGCCGGCGCAGCCGCGCTGCACAAGCTTCACCAGATTTTCCATGCTCTCGCGGGGAAAGCGTTCCATTGCCAAAATGGTGGAATAGGGAGAAACTACCCTCTCTCTGGGACAGGAGCTTAGGGCCGTTTCATATACGCCGAATGCCTTGTATTTATATTCCCTGTGCCTGTCCAGCGCATAATATGCCGATTCGCTGATACCCCAGGGGATATTCTCCCATCTTCCGTATGCAATCTGCGCTCTGACCGCTCCGTCAACGCTCCTGCCCAATAAAGTATCTCTATGCGTATCAAAGAATATTTCAGGCATCAGGTATTCAAACATAGTTCCGCTCCAGGAAAGCAGAACGGGCTCGTTGTCAATCCTGGAAATGGGCCTGCCCAGCGCGAACCAGTGTTCAGCCGGAACCATGCCCGAAGCTACGGCATAATAGCTGCACAATCTGCTTTCAGAGGCCAGAAGGTCATAATAATGACTGCTCATTTTGTCCTCCTGCGCGTCCCAGCCTATAGAAAACAGCTTTTTCTTTGCGTCATACAATCTATAAAGCTCGCAGTTTTCCAGCAGATTATCTATTCTGCGCTGAAACTGCGCCGCAGCGGTATTTAATGAAGATATATAATCCAGGGCAGTTCTTTTTAAAGCCGCATCATTAAAATAACTGTCCGGATTTATGCTTATTTCATGCAGGCTCGCGCTGCACACCCCTTTAATGCCCAAGCCTTCATACATCTGAACAAACCCATTATACAGCTCCCTGACAAACTTTATACCCTTAACTGAATCTAGGCTCCCATCATTTATAACCCCGTTAAGCACAGCGCACAAGGTGGATATATTTTCAGCTCCGGCCAGCGCGCCGTCATACTGCTTTATATTATCGTATATATCCTTATCCAGCCGCTTTTCATCCACAACGCTCATTAAAAGGGTGCGCATCCCCTCTTTTATCCGGCCGTCCATAAGCGAATGCCTGAATAAATCTGACAGCATGCCCCGGCAGGCCAAAAGGCAGCAAAGAAAATTGCCGCTGTCCACGCTGGAAATATATTTAGGTTCCATAGGGCTTAAATCAGATATTTTATACCAGTTATATAAATTGCCGTACCATTTGTCCAGGCCTTCTATAGTTGCAAGAGTATTATCCAGCATTTTTAAAGCCTCAGACGGCGAAATAAGCCGCATATATGCAGCGCAGAGAGGGGCCAGCGCTCCGAAGCCTATATTGGTGGCGCTGGTTCTGTCCGCAAAGCCTATAAAAGGCCGCTGCTGAAAATTGTCAGGAGGCAGATAATGCGTATCCTTATTCATCCCCTCATAAAAGAACCTGAAGGTGCGGGCAGCCAGCATTCGCAGCGCATAAAGCTGTTCAGGCAGCAGCCTGTCCTTTTTCACTTCCGCACTAAAAGACAAGCGGTATGCTATATAAGGCGCAAACGCCCAGGCCAGCCCCAAAATAAGAGGCAGAAACAAGTACCGTCCAAAAGCAGCGGCAATCAGGAAATATACCGCGCCGAAAACCGCGCAGGGCCACATAGCCGCCGCATAAGTGTTGCCCGTCGCCCGTCCTTTTTCGCTGTCCGCCGCAGTCACCCATTCCAGCATCCGCTTCTTGCTTATAAGCATGCGGTACAGCGCGCGGATTTTGGCATCCGCGTATATATACGCTTCATAGGGCAGAAATACAAAGCTAAGGGCCAGCCGCACTATTACGGCCCATATGTCCGGCAGAGCGTCGCGCAGTGTATATTTACGCTTTATAGCCCTGTAAACTCCTACGGCCTTAGAAAATACCTCCAGCCCCAATGGATAGAATACCGCCTGGAGCGCAAAGGCAAAATAGGTAAGCATATTGCCCGGAAGAACGGATACCGAAAGCAAAAGAAGAAGCAGTACCGAACCGGGGAACAGCGTCCTGAACATATTGGCGAATATTTTAAAGCGGGCTAAAGGAGAAAGCTCCTTCTTAAATACCCAGCGGGCCAGCTGCCAGTCCCCGCGCGTCCAGCGGTGCGCGCGCTTATAATAGGACAGCGCCTCGCCCGGAAAGCTGTCAAAAAATTTAACGTCTCCGGCAGTAGCGCACCTGAGAAAAGAGCCTTCAAGCAGATCGTGGCTGAGCACGGTATTTTCTGGAATTCTGTCCCCTATCGCCGTCTGGAAAGCGTTTACGTCTATAATTCCCTTGCCGCCAAAGCTCGCACAGTTAAAAATGTCCTGATATACATCGCTCACCAGTCCCGAATATGCGTCCAGGCCGCCCTTAGGCGAGAAAAAGCGCGCAAAATAGGTTTTGAGGGAAGATATAGTGGTACCCATGCCCGGCTGGATAATACCGAACCCCTTGACAATCCGCCTTTTTTCCCGGCTGTATACCGGCCTGTTCAGAGGATGTGCCGCGCGCGAAACAAGGCTCAAAAGCGCACCGGGCGCCAATCGGGTATCCGCATCTACGGTCAGAATATATTTTACATTCGCAAGGCAAGCAACGTCCCCCTGAAAATAATGGTTATCCTCGCCCGAACACACCTTAACCAGCTGTAAGAGCGCCCCTCTCTTGCGCTCATAACCCATATATTTTTTATCCCTCGCTACATAGCTGCGCTGACGGTGCAGATATACAAACTGCGCCTGAGGATATTTTTTATTAAGCGCCTCAATCCGGCGGGAGGCCTCCTCAAATATCCCAGCATCCTGCTCTTCCTCCAGATTGGGTCCGTCCTTATAATCGCCCAAAAGCACATAAACCGCGTTTTCGCATCTGTTGGAGAGATAATGCCTTTCCAGCTGCGCGCATACATCATCGGCGCGCTTTTTACTGCTCAGCAGCGCGGGTATAACCACCGCCGTGCGGTTCTGAGGCGTATCGCACTCTTCCTCCTTAAGTCCCGGCACAATTATTGGCTTAACAAAAATATTTATCATGCTGTTAAGCAGTATTTCAGTCATTACATACGCAGGCGCTATACCCACAACCGCGGTTATAAGGCCATAGAGCCATTTTAAAGACTGAGCGGCGCTTACTGCATATATAACCAGGGGCGCCAGCATAAAAACAGTAATTATCCCCAGCGCGCAGAAATAATATATGCCCATATATTTTTTAGATAAAAAGCGCTTTCTGCTCTTTATTTTGCTTTCTTTAAACAGCCTGTCTATAAGCCTTTCCCGCTCCGAACCAATAAGGAAAGCGCATATTCCTCCCGGCAGAGAAGTATCTTCGCGCGCCAGCGTTAATGCCGTTTCCAATATTTCAGTTTCCCCGGCGCCGTACCTCCGGCTCATCCTGGCCAGCGACACCCGGCAGGCGCTTTTTGTGGCCTTATTGGAACGCGCGTATGTCCCCGATTCCTCTTCCAGCAGCATACGTTCAGCTTTAAAGGTTTCCTTAATAACCTCTTCAGTTTCTATATCTCCTATAGTTATAAGCCGTTTGACAGAAGCGGCCTCCGCAGCCGAAAGGCGGGAATGCAAAAGACGTATTTCCTTAAGCAGAGATTCCCTGTCCAGTCCCCTGCGGCTCAGGGCGCGTTCACATAAAACCGCCAGCTCGGTTTTAGAATCCAGCCTGGATAAAATGAGCATGAAATTATAAAAGCTCTCTCCGCTGTTATCCTGATTTAATTCGCGCAGAATGACTTCGCTGCGGTTTTCCCTTGCCAGCCGCGCCATCTTTTCATAATTGCCGGCCGAATTAAGCATACTTAGAGCAGACTGAGTTATCTGCTCCAAAAGACATAACTTAAGGCAGAAGGGCAATAAAAAGCCCTCCTCCAGCTGCAAGTCCCGTATCTGATTTATCTCCCCAATATAGGCGGTTAAATCCTCCTGGTTAAAGCTGCCCCCGTTTTTCATTATAAAATGCCCAGCCACCTCATAAATTCTGAGGTTCCCCGCTTTATTCACAGGCAGTTTCATGGAAAGATTGGCCTGCTGCGCGCATATCTGTTCCGCTTCGCTGAAAAGCCGGTTTTTATTATCTGCCAGCCATTTCAGTCCCAGCTCAAATTCTTCGGGCATCAGTTCCTCAAGCCTTGTTACGCATTCCTCCAAAGCAGACTGCATAAAAGCGGGGTTTGGAAGGGCTTTTTTTACTTTTTTGAGCCGAACCGAGCTCAAATCGGGCTGATCCGCAATATGCTTAAAGCTTCCGCCATCACTTAAAGCGGCGTATGTCCGCTTCTTTTTAGCTTCGTATACGATTACTGAAATAGCCGCTAGCAGCAAAATTGTCAACACAATGTATTCCATGCTTACACTCCCGTAAGATATTTTAAACTGGCGTAATTATGAAATATATTATTGACAAGATAAAATGGAACAATACAGCCCAGGCTCAAAATGCAAACTCTGCCTGATAAATTACCGCCGGATATATTTAAAAATGCTATTTGCAAACTGCTGGCGTCAATGCATAAAGATGATACGCCTCAGTCATATAAATGTATCTGTTTGCTATGTTATCCTCAACTGATGCCCATTGCCATCAATCATGAAAACGGAGGCATTTTCAAAAGGTTTAGCCTCAAAGTTAAAATGCTGCGATATATACTGGCAATGTGCCTGAAGGACACGCACCGCAATCTGGAGAACTGAAACCAGCACGGCAGGAACGCAAATTCATACATCCTAACCCATATTATCCTTAGGCTATAAAATAAGGATAAAAGGTGGCGCTGGCAGATATTCTTCTAATTACTTCTCTGCCCTAAAATTATAATGTATGTAAGCAATAAAAAACACAGCGGAAAAACTCAGCAGCCCGCTGCTGCCATATACCTTCTTCAGGCTTAAATAGGAGAAATAAAAAAACGGTCCGGAATAACCGAACCGTTAATAAAGCAATAACTTTAAAAATACAAGTTCCCCATGTGCTGCTATACGGCTTACACCTTAAAATTTAGCCGCATTCAGACGGATACCGGGGCCCATTGTGGTGGAAATGGCTACGCTCTTAAGATAGGTTCCCTTAGCGGCCGCAGGCTTGGCCTTATTAATGGCCTCCATAAGCACGTTAAGATTCTCAATAAGCTTATCCTTGCCAAAGCTGGCCTTTCCTATAGGCACATGCACAATAGCGGTTTTATCCACGCGGTATTCTACCTTACCGGCTTTAATGTCATTTATAGCACGGGAAATATCCGCCGCAACCGTACCGCTCTTGGGGTTAGGCATTAAGCCTTTAGGACCAAGCAGCTTACCTAAACGGCCTACCAGACCCATCATATCAGGCGTGGTGACAATCACATCATAATCGAACCAGTTCTCATTCTGGATCTTGGAAACCATTTCCTCAGCGCCTACATAATCAGCTCCCGCAGCTTCGGCTTCAGCCGCCTTGTCGCCCTTAGCAATAGCAAGTATGCGCACCTTCTTGCCGGTACCGTTAGGCAGCACAACCACGCCGCGAACCTGCTGGTCTGCATGACGCGGGTCAACGCCCAGCTTAATGGACAGCTCTACCGTTTCATCGAATTTAGCCTTAGCCGTCTGAAGCACCAGCTCAACAGCCTCTTCTGTATCATATAACTTTTGAGCATCCACTAATTTCAGGCTCTCTAAATATTTTTTTCCGTGTTTCATCTTTTTCCTCCTCGTGGTTATAGCGGTGCAGAATAAAATGCCCCTCCCACTTAAATAAAGCTTATTCCTCGACTGTAACGCCCATGCTGCGAGCTGTTCCGGCTATCATGCTTATAGCTCCGTCCAGGTCAACAGCGTTAAGGTCAGGCATTTTAAGCTCTGCAATTTCCTTGAGCTGCGCTTTGGTTATCTTGGCAACCTTGGTCTTATTAGGAGCGCCCGAACCGCTGTCAATCCCGCAGGCCTTCTTAATCAGCACGGCCGCAGGCGGGGTCTTGGTAATAAAGGAAAAAGAGCGATCCTGATAAATGGTAATAACCACCGGGATAATCATACCGGCCTGTTTGGCGGTACGCTCATTAAATTCCTTGCAGAAGCCCATAATATTTATACCATGAGGGCCGAGCACCGAACCGACAGGAGGCGCCGGAGTAGCCTTACCGGCTGCAATCTGCAGCTTAACCATACCTGTTATCTTTTTAGCCATAATTAAAACACCTCCTCGTTATATAATGTGGTGATAGCGAACAAACGTCCTCCCACCGCGCCCAAAGGCGCATATATATCACAGGCTTAAAATTAAGCCTATAATACCTGAACCTGTACAAAATCCACTTCTACAGGCGTATCCCGGCCGAACATGGAAACAATGACTTTAAGCTTCTGTTTAGCCGGATCAATCTCTTCAACAACTCCGGGAAAGCCGTCCAGCGGCCCCGAAACAATCCTGACATAGTCTCCCTTTTTAATATCCAGCTTAATGGAGACATTTTCTACGCCCATCCTGCGCACTTCCTCATCGCTCAAAGGAATGGGCTGCTTGGAACCCGGCCCGACAAAGCCCGTTACGCCGCGCGTATTCCTCACGGCATACCAGGTATGCTGGTTCATAATCATTTTAATCATGACATAGCCGGGATAAAGCTTGCGCTCAACAAGCTTTTTCTTGTCATTCTTTATTTCCATGACCTCTTCCACAGGGATTTTTACATCCACAATATAATCCTGCAGCTGCATGTTTTCCACCATGTTCAGCAGGCTGGTCATGACCTTATTCTCATAACCCGAATAGGTATGAATTACATACCACTTCGGCTCATTTACCGTTCCTTCACTCATTAGGAAGCTCCCTTTTTACTGAAACAGCGCCGCAAAATTATCAGTAAGCAGCGACAAAAGCTTGCTGACGCCATAATCCATAACACCGGTTACAATAGCCATTACAATAACAAATACAAACACGCCTATAGAGTAATTCTTAAGCTCCTGGCGGGAAGGCCATGTCACCTTTTTCAGTTCGTGCACCATATCCTTGATTGGATTGGAGCGCTTCTTTTTTTCTTTTTTAGCCTTAACGGGCTTCTGCTTGGCTTCCTTTTCAATCTTGTCTGCCATTTTTCTTTTTTCACATCCTTAAATAATAAGGTCCAGCCGCTTATTTAGTCTCCTTATGAGCGGTATGGGATTTGCAAACGGGGCAATATTTCTTGATTTCAAGACGGTCAGGATCATTTTTCTTGTTCTTGCTGGTAATATAATTTCTATTCTTGCAATCAACGCACGCAAGAGTAACATTGTTTCTCTGTCCGGCAGCCATTTCTTTAACACCTCCGACTTTTAAGCACACAAAATAAAAGCATTTTTCTCAAATGCTTTATAACTTTACCATATAAACGCCCGCCTGTCAACCAAAAAAAGCGAAATCGCGCATTTTTCCTGTCCAAATCCGGTTTTATTCAATTTTAATCCGCCTCCCCCTCCCTTTAGCAATCCGCAATAAGCACTTTCGCGTATTGAATAAAAAAAATGGTTTGTCCGTAAAGAATAATACAATCATAAATAGCCGAATTTGCGTCACGGACTGTTCTGCTTACCCTCCCGGTGCGCATGCCCAAGTTTGCCTTGCACAGGCGCAATCAGCGTGATTTTACTATATAACCTCAGTTCATTTAAATTTACCCGTCTTTGAAGCGGAACAATAAGGACATCCAAAAACGAATTCCTCTTGAGGTTGTCGCAATGCCGATATAAGTTGCCGCAATACCGATTGAGGTTATCGCAATACCGATGGAAGTTGCCGCAGAAGGACTGAAAAATTCAACTGAATGTTATCTCTTGCGCACTGTTGCAGCATTATATTAAGGCAGCTTATCTCCATAACCCCTGCGGTAACTTAAATGTTTTGCAAAATTAGCCTGCAAACATAATTGAATTTCTCCCCCCGCTATCTAAAAGCAGCTCATCCCTTTTTATTTTTACCGTTACTCTAAAAAACGCTTGCCCAAAAACCCGAAGCATGCTATTATAATTAAGCGCTGTATGCGAGTGTGGCGGAACCGGCAGACGCACGGGACTTAAAATTTGAGCACCTGAGGCGAAATCCTCAGCGTGAATCGCGTCAAATTCGGTGGAACTCCCCAATGGGACAATACCGAGCAAAGCCCTTGAGAAAAGGGAATGTGTAGAGACTAGACGGCGCGCGCCCACAGCCTGATAGAAAAAGGCCGGGCGAAGGTATAGTCCAGACTACAACGCTTGATAACTAAGCGGCTATGGCAACATAGAGTAGCATGAAAATCCCGGGTTGGAGACAGCGTGAGGGTTCAAGTCCCTCCACTCGCACCAAAAAGAGACAAACTTGTTTTAGAGCAGGTTTGTCTCTTCTTTTATCCTTAAATAGGTGAAAAATAGAATAATGGCATTGATAACGGCTTGATTTTAATGAAAATCAGGTCGTTTTTTATTTTGTTCGTTTATATAACAAGTTTTAAATATACTAATTTGCGGGTTATGGCTATCAATAAAAAGCCGAACAGAGTTGCAAAACCACTAATATTTACTTTTATTATTGTGAAGCGCATAGTGTAAAAATCTAGCGGCAGACAGATTCTAACTCACATGTCTAATTTAAAAATACTCACTAAACTTCCTGCGCAAAGCAATTAACAATACCTTTTATTTAGAATACCCTGATTATGCAGATACTATCAGAATTTTTATACAAAAAATAAATCAATGTTACTAAAATATCTTTACAATTAATCTCGTTTATGGTACACTACAATTACTTTGGAGTGAAAGTGAGGTGGACAAAATGACAAATATTGTACTGATAAAATCAAATGCCGTTTTGTCCGCTAATTAAGAACTGATTTATTCAGCCTATCTTTTTTCATACGGATTAAATTGTCGCCGCTGATTTTATCAGAGGCGATTTTTGTATCCAAAATTATAATGAAAGAGGTAGTCAAATGAAAAAACTTAATTTTATTCAATTGCTAAAAGACAACGAAGAACATTACCATTTGCTTGAAAGTCTGATGATTCCCTACAACATCGAAATTGATTGTCATCACAACCGGCAAACTCCAAGAGAATTTATTCAAAAAATTACCCGCGGTATGGTAAATATGCAAGGAGCATCAGATCGGCATCTTGAGCTTTGTTATGATGGAAATATTCTTATTGGTTTTCTATATGGGAAAGTGGATCACAAAGAACATAAAGGTTTTATCAAGCCTGAATATGGTTATATTATGGAATTATATGTTAAGGCCGAATACCGCCGCATGGGATACGGAAAAGCCATGTTTCAACGGCTGGAGCAACTGTTTGCATCACATGGGACAAAACAGATGTATTTGACAGCGGATCCGGTAACAGGAAAACCGTTTTGGGAAACTCTTGGATTTGTCGCCACAGGAGAAATTTCGCCCGAAAACAGACTAATGATTTATGAGAAAGCAGTAGAAAATCCAAAAGAAATTATTACGATTACAATCAGTGATTTTCTTTCCAATCAACTGGTAGAAAAGATTACACTTATGCAATGGCATTCAAGCGAACCGCAGTTTACAAATTCCGTTAAGCATCTGATTTATGACGGAAAAACACACAGCGATTGCTTTAATGTTATCGCAATTAACGCTGTCGGAGAAGTAATCGGTCGGATGTTTTGTCTAAAGAATCAGTTGCAACCTAGCCTGTGGTATTATGGAGACCTAGCCGTTTGTCCGAAATATCGCAGGCAGCATATTGCAAGTAAAATGCTTGCTGCAGCGATTGAATCTCTGATAAGCAGAGGATGCTCCGTTTTACGCACCTATGTAGAACCTGAAAATATTGCCTCTCTGAAATTACAAGCCTCTTTCGGGTTCTCTGAAAAGCCGTATGAGGTATTTGATAATTTATTGAACGAAGGAGAGCTTATGCTTGAAAAAGAGTTGTCAGTATATTCTGTGTTCCCTGCAACGGCAAATGACGCTCGCTTTATAACTATGATTTACGGAAAGAATAAGGATATTCTTCATGGCAACACGATTATTTTTGATGAGTGGGAAAAATTGTTATCTAAAAATGATCCGGATGAAGCACATTTTTTAATACACAAAGGAGCTATGCCTTGCGCATGGCTGAAAATCAACGGCTTACAAAACACAGATACTGCTTGGATTAGTATGCTTGCAGTAGAACCGAAAATGCAGCATCAGGGTATTGGCACATATGCTGTAAAATTTGCAGAAGATTTTATCCGTTCAAAAGGCTTTTTAAAAATTGGCATTCATACGACCGATGACAATACCCCAGCACAAAATTTATATAAGAAATGTGGATATACCATTACGGAACACGATGAATGCACAACAGGTGATGGCTTAAAGCGAAAAGGATACACCTTTGTAAAGGAACTGCATTCATGTTCAAACATGTAAAGACCTGTTAAAAAGAATAAGTAAATAGTGAAACCCGCGATAAACCTTTTGATAGAGAGTTCGAATCCCATTTCCCAAAAGCCGAAAATATCTTTTTTATAGTCCTTAGACAAAAAGAAACGGCAATTTTCGATTGTCGTTTCTTTTTGTTCTTTGCTCTATTCACTTTTTATTATTCTCTTTTCTCTAAAATTGCCGTTTCCAGATACAAGATAATAAATAATAGATAAAAGTAAATGTAGCTTTACTACGCAAAGCATTGATTATAAAAAAGAATTATTGTATAATTCGTGTAGGGGTGATACTGATGAACAGCCCGTTACTCGATAAATCTCTTGATTTTGCAACATAGATTGTTTTGTTTTATGAGGAATTTTCTAAAACAAGAAAAGATACAACTATCGTAAAACAATTACTTCGTTCAGCAACGAGTATCGAAGCAAATATAAACGAAGCCGTTTACGGTAACAGCAAAGCTGATTTTATATCTAAACTTCATATTTCACTGAAAGAAACGAGCAAAAGCATTTATTGGCATACGCTCTTAAAAAGAACAAAGCTAATGGATTATAATTTTGATGAACTATTATCATTGGCGCAAGAGATCAAACGAATGCTGATTGTATCCCTAAATACCGCAAAGGAAAACAAATGAAAACTCTTTTTACTGCCTTTAAAGGCATACACAATACTTCTTTTCAATTAGTCGATCCATTGGGTGCAAATTATATCTTGTTAACCAATAGCTTCCAAGGTATAGAAAAAGGTATTTCTTCCATTTACAGTGATGATAGTATCGTGTATATGTTTGGTGTTGATAAGACCTTGATGGACAAAATCCGAATTGAAGCCTATGCAAATTACAATGAAGAAATGGTCTATACAAAATTCGATATATGTACTTTAAGAAACAGGTTTAGAGACGGAAATATTTTTTACACCGTATCTTATAAACCTACGCATTATTTATGCAATGCAGCGTATTATCATATGCTCAAGAAAAAACTAAATACAGTTTTTATACATATTACTTCTTTAAAAGGCATGCGTATGGGTATGATGAATAAACTTGTTAAAGTTTTGGAAGATGATATAATTCACTAAAGCATCATAAGGGGCAATGTCTTTCGTTACAGGAGCACGCTTAGCTCACCGGTTCGATTGTAAACGCTCTCACAACGGCTCACAGTCGTTTCCTCTTGAGATGCCCGGCTCCGGTTGCAGCGAATAAACCAACCGCCTTGCCAATCGCCGACCGCCGTGCCAACAAATCCTCTCTGTATCCCGCACCGCGGACGCTTGGATGTGTCGCCAACCTTTCTGCGAGCTACGAGTGTGCAAATCCCCCGCCGAAATGCCGAAAATATCTTTTTCATGTGCCTCTCACATATTAGGATGTCACTATGGAAAACATAGCGGTGTCCCGCTTTTTTGCACTAATTTATATTATTGTGAGGCGCACAGAGAGACGAACTATGCACCAAAATTGTGTGCATGATTATCAGCAGAAATGACAAGATGAACAGGCTGCGCCCATTTTGACCGGCTATTTTTTATTTTGAGATAGGCAATAATCAGATATCAGTACCTTTGCTAATCGCTGTTGAATTCAAAAATAACTATGGTATAATTAATGCGGCAAAGCTGAGTTTATAGTTGAATTGGAGAAAATTTATGATAGATATGAAAAATTTCTCTTTAGCAAAACATGATCCAGAGATACAAGATTTAATATCGAAAACTGAACAGAAAATATTAGCTCAGTGGGCAATAGATTGCCTGAACAGAATACTTTATATCTTTGAAGAAAAATATCCAGATGAAAAAGTCCCAGAAACAGCTATCAGTATATTGTATGACTGGATGAACGGTAGAATAGCAATGTGGGATGCCAGAAAATATTGTTGGACCATATTGGAATTAGCAAGAAAATTAGAAAAAGAAGACAAAGTGTGTTGCCGAATAATTAGAGCAACGAGCCATTGTTTGGCAACCTGCCATGTTCCGACTCACGCTGAAGGGACAGCAATGTATGTTGTTTCTGCTATCAAATATCTTAACCAAAATAGAGAAAATGTCATAGAACTTATGGAAGAAGAAATGAAGTGGCAAATCAGCCATTTAAAAGAATTGCGGGGCAAATAACAAGCATCATTTATTTTCCGGCAAAGATCCCGCACCCGTACGGGCGTTGGCATCCCCTGAAAGGAGATAGCGTCGTTTCCACTTGTTATGGAAGTTCTGTGTTGTTCTGCCGCTTTCCCGTTGTTTAACTCCAAGCAATGAGATGGACGACGGGATGATGCGGTTTATCTTGCTGAACTATACATCCATATGACACAATAAATGAGCCGCATGTAATTATTCTTTTGGCCCAGAAAAAATTGGTGCAAACATGTCAAAGTATAATATAATGAAAAAGTAAGGGGGATGATATCCACTGTCGACGTCTTAACACACGTCGGAACAAATTATGCCCGTTCAGATTTTTATTTTATAAAAATTAGTCACCTGCTTCACTGCTCCTCCTCTTCCGCAAAAAGTCTCGCTTGGTTCCCCTGCTCGGTTGTACGCTCTCGCAGCGGTTCCCTGTCGTGATTACCTTTTTGCGGATTTGAGTCTATTTTAAAATTTTTCGCAGGTATCTTTTTCGCTGTCTCTTTGCAACGCATTCAAACCCAAACCTTTTACCTATCGAAACATTTTGATTTGTTTTTTCTCGCGGATATTGACATTTATGAACATCTGCACTATACTATTTTTATTAAGCAACGAAAGCAAGGCGGGTAAACCAGACTTAATATTGATAAATCAACGGTCATTTTGCCCATTGCTTAAAACATGGATTGCGTCCTGGGGCCAAACGCCCTTGCTTTGCCAAAAGCATTTCATTTTTCATGAAAGAAGTATCCTATTGATGGAATTATCGCAATTCAACAAGCAGATTTTTAACAAATGAGCTTGCGGAAAAGGTTTTTCCAAAACAATGGGAACCAACTGCCCCGTCATGGAGACAATCATTCACTGCAGTATATAAAATTATTATTATTCCAAGCCGAAATCTTCAATTATCCGTTGGATATTTAAAAAAGTCTTTTGAGACTTTTAAGAACTCTATAAGTGATGGTAAAATAATGTACAAATCTAGTATTTCAAATAAGCTTACAATAATTCCCGCTACAGAAAATGAAGCACACTTTGTAGAGATATTATATGCACAAAACCAGGAAGCTCTGCACACCGGCAACATAAGTTTGGACAAATGGAAAGAACTGCTTTCTGCCCAGGACGAGGACGAAAGGCATTTTCTTGTATGGATGGGCAATGTGCCTATTGCATACATGAAAATAAACGGACTTGAAAACACAGATAAAGCATGGATATCCATGTTATTTGTTTCTAAAAATTTTCAGCGTAAGGGAATTGGTTCTTTTGCCATAAAATATGCTGAGGAATATGTAAAATCTAAAGGATTAACCATTATTGCAGTTCAAACAGACAAAGACAATTTGCCTGCACAAAACTGTTACTTGAAATGCGGGTTTCAGGTTTTTGAGAAAGATGAAAAAATAAAATTTTATAAAACTTTGCAATAAACTGTTTTGTTTTATCCTGATTCGGCGGAACAGCATACGTCCTAAGTGTACCTCTTTTGCAAATCCTAGGCATTTAGGAACGAGCACTGTCAGTTCCGATTTTTATAAACTCTCTTTTTCCTCCCTCTTATCCTTTTCCCGCCAAAACAGCCATACTTCGTTTTACCAGTGGTGCAATATATTCCTGATAAGGAGACAATCATGAACTACCGCGTCGAAAATCAATTAGAACTCTTTGAATTCCATGATGCCCTTTTTTCGCCTGTAAGCTTGGACAGAGAAAAACTGATTATTTCTGCCGAATACTTAAATATTCATAAAAACACCCGGCAAAATCCTTTTAATTATGACATGGAAATAGATTATGCGCAAATAACCTTTACAAATTTCCGCGCACTTTCTTATAAATACGCAAGTACGGAGACTACAGACTGCAATCCTCCCTCATTTCCTTTCAAAATAATTAGCGGACAGGAAGCCCAAGAAAAAATATTTGAAGAATTGGAAAATCAAATAACAGTATACGATTTTGACAGTATAGACGGTTCCCGTTATTTCATTGACGGCTGCGGAATACAAGCATTTTTTGTAATGGAATTTTGCTTTGACAATGTAATTGTGGAGTGGGACAAATACAAAAAGAAAGCCTGGTATGAATTACAAAAGAGATATCAATATGAAATTACCTTAACTTCACCAAAAGGAGAAGAACATGCGAAAATTATAATAAACTGCAATGAAGAAACTTATAATAATACAAAACACACGCCCGATATAAATATAATTTTAATGTATGCCGGCAAGGAAATTTTCGGACATGGGGAGGATTTTTTGTGGGTCGATGCTTTTGCCCATATACAGAACCAACTGCCCGAAGGGGTAAATTTAAAATGCTGCTTAACTTGCAGATATGGCAATATGTGTCCCGTCGGCAACAAGCCTGACGAATTATTCTGCACTAAAAATATTATAATATCTCAAAAAAGCGACTTGTATTTTTACACAGAAGATGAAGCTGAACGAAATAAACGCTCCAGGCATTACTGCGATGTGTGCGCAGATTATCAGCCGCAGAGCGAAGAATACTACACCTACAATGATTTCCCATATTATTTAAAATAATATTTTATTAGGCTATCCGTTCAGCCAATAATTACCCGCCAAAAAACTTTTATATCCCTTTAAAAAAGTTTTTAACGCTTAAGCATCTGATATAATCAAAAACCAGCCGTAAATTTTCTAATTTTTGCTTTCCGCAGCTATTAAGCTTGTTTTCAAAAAACTATTCCGCACCACCGTTAATAAAACGCGGGTTTCCACCCAATCAGTTTATTTTTCTGGTTCAATAGGCTCCACTACCAGTCCTCCTTCAACGAAATGGGGGTTATTCATTCGTTCTGTATAAAGCTGGCGAAATTCCTCTGCGTCAGTATACAATATTCCCCTTTGTGCCTTATCATGAATTCTTATACCTTCGCCGTTTTCATATGGAAAAGTATAAACATATGACCCCTTATTTGTTTCTATTAAACAATATGCATAATTGGTATCCTCGGTAAACAAAATCATATTCTGAATATTACCAAGCCGCGCTTCCTGTACCGCTTCATAAGCATAGTGCGCTTTCATATGCAGAGGTAATACAGCATCGTAAGCTGCCTCCTCCCAATAATCATTTTTAGGATAAATAAATTTTGTTCCATCCCAGCAACTATCTTTGGCAAGATGGCTAATGAAAGAACTTTTCTTACTGCGCCGTAAACTTTGATACATACGCCCAATCAAGTTATAATACCTTGAATAAATAGGCACCGTATAATTTGTAAAAATCACCTCACCATTGTTCAATACATCTTCAACAGACGGCATGCCTTTCTCCCAGTCATAATCTCTCAGCACATAGTTGCGAAAATCATAGCCAACACAAGCGTTTTCATAGGATGCGACGGCTCCTGCGTTATTTAAGTACATACGTTCATCATAATCCAGTTCCTGAAACTCTGCTTCATATGCTTCTTTCAATTCGGCTATCTCCTTATCGCTGGGCCGCACAAATTCCGCTCCCGCTATAACCGGAAGAGGACGCGTAGGCGCAGGCGTTGCCGGATTAAAGGTATACTGCGGCTCTCGGCTTGTATAAGCGGCGGTAGGCTTAACAGGTGTTGATGTGTTTTCCAAAGTGTTGGATGAAGCAGGCTGAACTGCTGCAATATTTGTATTGGCAGTATTTGCCGCCGTATTGGACGTTTCCGCCTGCCCATTGTCAGCAGTACAGCCAGTCAGAATCATAAGCCCCGCGCAGCAGAAACAGGTTAAATATTTGCATATATGCATTGTGTCGCACCTCCTTACGGTTTGACTGTCCAATATATTATGTCCCCCGGCTCCCATTCCGCTTGGTTGCTCGGTTTTTTATCTATGCCTTCAATGCCTTCATCGGTTTCATCCAACATATTAGCATAGGACATTTGTGTTTTAATAATTATGTTATCACTTCTATATTGAAAGGGATCATGAATCAAATATACATAATCGCCCGGTTCATATTCGTAATATCCGTATATGACGCGGGCATGACCTCCTGATTTAGGCGTTTTGCTTCCGTTAGCCCAATGTTCAGTTAAATAGACCGGATTCCCTCCATCTAAAATGGCTCGCAATTCGCTTTCGCTTGGGAAAGCCTTTATATGTTCTTCTACTCTGCCATTGGAATAATATGTAGCAGCAGCCGCAGCTTCATAAACATTTCCCGGTAAATTTATTTGAGATTCGGGTGTATTTGCATCAATATCCTCATGGGAATTTCTTACGCCTTGCTCCTGAGACGCAGTAATTTCCGGGAAATAATACTTCATAATCATCCGCACGCTCGTTACCCAGCACCATTGGGTCTTAACCTGTAAATCCAAATTAACATCCATTAGTGTATCTGGGACAATCACGACAATGGAATCAGCTAACGCATTATTGAAGCTGTAACGCGCCGTAATGGTTGCCCATCCGTGTCCTACTGCTGTTACCAAACCGGTATTTGAATTAACAGTCGCTACATTAGTATTGCTGGACGACCATACAATGTTTCCCGAACTGCCCGAAGGAGTAAGTTCTGCTTGCAAAGTCACGCTTTTTTGTTTGGATGAATAAGGGCTGTTCAAATCCAGTATGATGCTGGTAAGCTCGGCATTTTGCGCTTCTACCAAGCCACAATTAGGATGACTTTTAAAATAATCATGATAATTCCGTATATATCCGATAGAACTGCTGGTCGGGTCTTTTATTGTAACGCTGCCATTAACAGCCACAAGCTCCCATTTTCTTGTATCCGAAGTGGTGAAGTCTGTCGCTCTGACAAGCGTACCGCTCTGCAAAGAGCTGTTATTTTCCAAACTGT
>URYI01000007.1 GCA_900552055.1 uncultured Eubacteriales bacterium
GGTAACGGTAGGATACATAGCCTCTGGAGCCGTCCGGGAGCTGGATATAGTACCAGCCGTTATCAGCTATGGCCAGGACCCTTACATTTGAGCCGAGGCTGATGGTGGTCAGGAGCAGGGAGGTGGAACTGGGCTCGGCCCGCACGTTAAGATCCATATCTATAACTGTTCCTAATACCATGGTGCCCTGAACAGGCTCATAGGTAAACAACCGGTTTATTTTAAGGTAATTGGCGCTGCAATAGCCTTGAATGCCCGAAGCATTCTGCACCAGGTACCATTCTTCATTGCTGCTGTCCAGTATGGTCAGGGTCTCGCCCGGAAGCGCCGTGGCCAGTGTTTCAGCGTCTGCATTGGCTTCCTCCCTTATGCGGAGCTGGTCGGTGCCGGTAACTGTTCCTATATAAAGAGGGGTGTCGCCTGCCGAGGGGGAGGGGTAGACAGTGGCGGTAGGCGTGCTGGGAGTATCGTCTCCGGGCTTTGGCCCTGCCACTATATAGCTTGCGCTGACGTAGCCTGTTCTTTCTTCGCCGTTTTTATAATATCTTATTCTGAACCAGCCGTCATGTTCGCTTAAAAGCTCCACTTCGTCGCCGTGATACAGCGAATCCAAAGGAGCCCCGCTGCTTGAGGGAGTTTCTCTGACATAAAGGCGGCTGTCTGAGTATTTTAAAGTTACAACTCCCGTCCATATTTCGGGTTCTGTGGGGGCTGTAGCCGAGGCGGAGGAGGTCGCGGAAGGCTTCTCAAGCTCGGTTATATAATCTGCCGAAACATAGCCGGTAGTTCCGTTGAATACAATCTGGTACCAGCCGCTGTCCAGCTTCTGGACCAATTCCACATATGCTCCGTGGCGGAGCTTGCCTAATTTCCCGGCGCTGGCGCTGGGGGCGGTGCGTACGTTCAGATTGCTTGAATGGTCAGTAAGAGTGACTACGCCGTACCATTTGTTCGGATCCAGATCAGGATTGGAACCGGGGCCGAGTATTTCATAGTCTAAAGTAGTTACCTGCGTATTGTCAAAATAGAAGGCCAGGATTTCCTGATAGGTCTGGCCCGCCTCGGCGCGTGCGCGCGCGCCGATCTGGCTCAGGCCGACGCCGTGGCCGTTCCCGTTTATGCTGAGCTGCCAGTAATTGCTCTGCTCCCGGACGTGGGGTATGAGCTTATTGTTCATAGCCGAGAAGGAAAACCCGCCCGCACAGGTAGCGGTGTATTTCAGGCCCTCCATGGGAATATTGAGGGTAAGGGTTATCTGTTCCTGGGCGGCGTCCTGAGCAATGGCTGTTTCCTCTGTATATCCGCTGTTTGAAAGATAGCTGGAGCTTATATAGCCGCGGTCCCCGTTTGCCGCAAGTACTTCATAATAATTGCCCGATTTTGAAAGTATCTGCACATATGAACCCTCGCGCGGAGAGGCCAGCACGCTGTACTGGCTGCCCGGCCCTTCGTAGAGCGAGCAGCGGCCCGAATAACCGGTGTTTGATACCTGCATGTATTGGTCCGCGCTGTCCGAGGGTTCGGGCGAAGCTCCCTGCGCGCCCTTAAAGGCGTTCAGGATAACGTCAGCCTGCAAATAGAGGTACATAATGCAGTTCTCATCCGAGAAACGCGGAGTATGCAGAGTTAGGTTGTCGAAGCCCAGTATTTCAAAATTATCTTCATCTGCGCTGTAGCCCTGCTCGTAGAGCTGTATCAATAGCTCAGGCAGCATGGTTTTGTATACATAATTGTTCAGTTCTGTGCTTGAGCCTACCTTGGGCAGATTGAATTTGGTGTTGTAGGAACTGCTCTCAAAGCTGGCTTCTAAATCATATTCATCTATTTTAACCTGGAAATAGGGCAGACGGGAGGAACCCCAGCGGTAGTAGTTGCTGGAGGTCATGCCGCCGTTTGAGGCTGAATAGAGGGTGGAAATAACGCTGCCGTTGTATGTGAGCACCTGGCCGGCCGTTTCCATAACTGCCTGGATGCAGTTGGTATAGCTGGAGTTATAGCCGCGGTAAACCTGGTCGCTTGAAGTATCCCCTATATCATAGCTGGTGATGGAAGTGCTGCCGCTGAGCCTGTCGTAGGAATAAGAACGCGCGCATACTGCCTGTGCCTTAAGAGCGTTTATGTTGTAATTCTCGCCTATCTCGTAAGGTACTACGCCTATAAGGTAGGTTTCCATGTCAACGTGGTTGATCACGTTGATATAGGAGCCGTTTTTGGCAAACACAAAATCGCCCAGATATTCATAATTGCCTATTTTTATTCCCGAATCCTGGGTGTCCCGCTTTGTGAGCTTTATATAGCCCGAATCGGAGGTATAGACGTTGCTGCCTGAGCTGGTGCGCAGGGCTACCTTGCCGCCCGTTTGATAGACGGTATATGAGCCCGGATCCAGATATGTACCGTTGGGCAGGGTGTAGGAACCGTTGATGCGGAGGCTCACCGTTGAAACCCTTCCTAATGAATCCAGCTTTACCCGCACAATGCAGTTGCCTGCCGCGCTGGAAATTATGGGATTTATTGAAATCAGTCCGAAGCACAGCCCCAGAACCATTATCATTACAGCTATAACGCTTATAATTTTTTTGCCGCGTTTCATCGTTACCCTTTCCTTTTAATAAAATTGTAATAAAAGAGGCATAATACTTTAATTAAAACTTCTTATATATATTATCACACATTATATTTAGACTGCAACCCTTAATTGCACAAAATCCGCGCAGCTGCTGAAATTGTTGAAAAAATCAGTCTGCATGCAGCCTAATTTTATTTCCCATTATACTTTAACAAATTATATCTCGCTTTGCAAAGCCGGTTTTGCGCGATAAGAGGGAAATAAGAGCTATGAACTTTGATTTTCTCAAATTTTCTTTAATTATTACTTTTTTATTACTTTTATATTGCGATAAATTCTTAATTTACAGCACGCTTCTTATATCCGCTGGGCATTATCAATAACAACAGGTTAGTTTTATGCTGGATATTATTAATATTGTGTATGGAAAAAAGAAAGCCCTTGTTTTATCATTACGGTAAATATGGCGCTTTAGATGGACTGAGGATACAGAGCGGAGGGATAATGGTGAAAATTAAAGGATGGATATGCGCTTTGGTCTGCGTTTGCCTGGCTATTGCCTGCGCCGGATGCGGCGAGCCGGATGCTGCTGTTTCTTCGGGGGCGGAAGCGTCTCCAACGGCGCAGTATGAAAACGGCTTTGAGGAATATGAGCGGCCGGAGCCTGAAGGCGGCGGGGGAGAAATAATACAGGCTCCGTCAGTGCGGGATTATGCGCATATGTGGTGGCAGGACGGCTTTTTAAAGGGAGAAAAGGCCGTGCTTTTCCAGACGGGCTATTACGGCATGAAGGTCAATGTTCTTAAGGCCGCAATAACAAATCTTGGAGTTATAAACGAGGTTATAACTGAAAGCGGGGCTATGACCCAGGACCCGGAGATAATAAAAAGCATGCCTGAAATCAGCATGAATTATGCTTTGAGCCAGGAGGGGGAAAGCTTTACTTTTACCCGGCTGGAGCCGGTGGATAATGTCGGTTCCCGTATAATAGAATCGGGCAGGTATATGCAGAGCATAGATATTATGAGCATGCGCTTTGACGGCCTGGACAGTTCGGTAAGCGGGAGAGTGGAGATAAAGGCCCAGCCGCGGCATTTTTCTCTTCAATTTTCCGTGCATTCTTCCAGCCGGCTGCCCGAAACAGGCCTGAGCTTCCGGCTTAATCTGCCTGAGGAATATTCTTTAATTGAACAAAGCGCGGACGGAAGAGTGCTTATTCTGCGTACAGCCCAAGGGGAGGGCCTGGCTGCGCTGCTGCCCGAACGCGGGGATGTAACGGCAAAGGCTGAAAATACTTCCATGATTTTTGAATGCGCGCCCGCCCCCATTGAAGCTGGTAATTTTACCGGCTTCGGGGTGGTGTTCCTGCCCTTGAGCGGGCAGATCCTGGCTGAGGCCGAGGCTTACCGCGGCAATTTGGCAAATCTGGAAATTACCGCGCAGCAGCTGGCTCCCCGTGAAGGCAGGGAGCATGACGTAACCTATGACAGCGAGCGGGGCATATATGTAATAGATATTTCGGGCATGAGCTCCGGCCGCCTGACTGATTTTGCCGTAGAGGCGCGGCGCAACGATTATGACCGTCTTGTTTTCACCGTAAAAAACAGCTCAGGCAGCGCGGTCAAGGTGCCTCTGCTCTTTTCAAAGGAAAAGGGAGAATTTGGCGTAGAGGGCATGGTGGGAATGCTCAGGGACGTAAACACGCTTGAGCCTATAGGGGTGCAGGTGCAGACCTCAAAGAATTGGCACCAATACGGCTCGGATGTGCCGGAAAATGATGTAAAAAGGTATCTGGAGGGAATCTGGTACCACGGCTACACGCTTATAGAGGTGCCCGCAAACAGCCAAGTGAGCTACGATCTGACAATAGCATACAGCCAGTGGGGGGAGACCTATTCGGCCAGCCATGCCCAGCTCTGCCTGGCGGGCTGGGGCGGCAATCTGCAGAAATGGGAGACCAGCGCCCTTGGCTCTTCAGGGGAAAATATGTGCTATGACGCCGAAATGGCCCACGGCACCGGGGCGTTTATAAATGATGCGCTGCCTTTTGCCACATTAGGGGGCATAGACGGCAGCGGCGTGAAATATAACTGGTCAAACGGGGCGAGCGGCGGCAATTTCTTAATCTATTACAATTCTTTGGGCAGCCGGGTGGGGCTTAAGCAGGTGCGCACCTGGTTCAAAAAACAGGGGCCCTGCCTGACTGAGGTCATATATACGGGCATAACCGACGACGGCGCAATCCAGGTTGAATATAAGGTGAATCTGGGCAGAACGGACGATTTTGCTAAAAATACGCATACTTTTACCTATAAATTTTTGGAGGACGTTTCTTTCAGCCGCCTGGCCTATTATTCAATAGGCAGTGATAATTATAATACCGGGCTGTGGCATGAGCTGGCTGTGGGCAACCATGACGGACTGTGTGATTTTACCATGGGCGATACTCTTTATAACGGCATAATTACGCCCGAATATCCCCAGAGCGGCCAATATATCGGGGGCGGGGACATGCAGAGGATAGAGGTGGAAGGCGAGGGGCTTTGGGTGGCCATGTCTAAAGCTGAAACCATAACCGAGCGCTACGGCACGCCCAGCAACCGCATGCTGAATCTGCTCTCCTTTTCGGGAACTATTAACGGTCAGGAGTATAATAAGCCGGCGCTTAATCTCAGATACACTTATCAGTACGACAGTTATAATCAGAAAAATGTATATTCTCTCTCGGCAGAGCTGGGGCCGTCCGAGGCCGTGGGCAATACTATAGAGGCGGGCAGCTGCGTAACGGGCACCGTACAGTATATAAACCTGCCCAATTTTAAGGAATGGTACTACGGCGGCAATGAGACGCTGGGCAACCTGCCCGCAGAAATGTTTGATTCATGGCGGCTGGCGCATTTCATTTCAAGAGGAGAAAAGCATGAAGTTACTGCTTCAGACGGGGAGGTGACGCAATTATATCCTATTACAGTTAAAGCGTCGGAGGACGGAACGGCTGCTATAAGCATAAAAGGAGGGCTGGGCTATGTGCCCGTTACTTTTACAAATCTTCCCTCATATTCAGGCTACAGCCTTTTGAAAAAGACTGAATCGGGCTGGGAAAAGGTGGATCAGTCTGTGCATGGAAATGATTATTATCAGACGTGGTTTGACAGCGAAACGGGGAGATATGAAATTACTTTTAATGTGCTTCACAGCGGAGAGCCTGACGCAATATACGAATATAAGCTGGTGAGGGAATAGGTTTTCTGGGATTAATCTCCATCAAGCATAAGCCAGTCCCAAAGGGGGCGGCTCTTGGGCAGGCGCCGGCGCCTGCCCCGGCCGAGCGAAGCTCGGTCCGGAGGCCGCGAAGCGGCCTCAAGAGCCGCCCCCTTTGGGGCTGGCTTATGCTTGATGGAGATTTATGTTCCTAACGCCGCTTAGGCTTTTATTAATCTGGCCCTGCTGTAAAAAAGGGCACAGAATAAAACAGGCTGCGCTTATCATGCTTTGCAGCCTATCTTTTGACTTGTTTAAACAATATAGAATGCAATGCGTTTTTGCATAGGATGCCCGCCGCTTTTGTTTTGTTGCGCGCTCCTGGAATGAGCCGGGCATGTCTGTACCCCGCGCGCCGCACGGCTGTCAACTGGTATCTATGTAAAAATCTCAGACCGCAGAGGAAAATGGGATTTTCCGGCTTTGCAAGGCGGCTGAGCACAGAAATACCTGCTGAGTATTTTAAAGGACGGCAGCACCGGCAAAACAGAGCAATGCGCCCCTACCAAGGCGCATTGTGCTCTGAATGTATTATCTATGCCTTTTCTTTAACCAATCTGTATTCGCCTACGTCGTTTTTGCCATTATGATGAACGTTGAAAGTCAGCTCATAGGTTCCGGTTTGGGAATCATACCAGGCCTGCCAATAGTCATTGCCGTGCACAGATTGGTCAACCGTCTGCCAGCTGCCGTCCACCTTTTTTTGCAGCCGCCACCCGCTGAACCCTTTTACATTTTTAATTGTGACAGGCACATATCCTATGCCCTTTGTAATGGTGAATTGTGCCGCTGTACCCTCTGAGACGTCCGCCGCTTGAATAACGGGCGGCAGATTCCCGACAGCTGTGCCTACCGACGCCTGCACGCTTACATTGCTTTGCACCGCATAGGTATATGCAAGCTTCCAGCTTTCATAATCCTGTGCGGGTATTTCCTCCAGCACAGTGCTGGTTCCGTAATAATCCTGCTTGTGCGCCGGAAGGTTGACATACTCTATTACAAAGGATACCGTGCTGCCGGCTTTAATTAAGTTGCCTGCTTCTTTGGGCGGGTTAAGCTCAAATCCGGCGCTCTGCCACTGGAGCACGTTTGTGGTGCGCACGCTGAAGCAGGGCTGAGTATATGTTTTTCCATTAATGTCCGCCCGATACTCCCTCACGCTGATCATTTTGTTTCCTTTGGATTCATTTGCCGGCGCGCCGAGGAACGCGAACCAGGCGCCGCTGCCCGGAACCTCCGCACAGTTCATTCCCTGCCCGCCCAGATAATCGCTCTGGCTGCTTTTGGGAACCTCCATAAGCCCGTTATAGGTCTGCCCCGCAAGGGTAAAGGATATAAGCCCGTCGTCATTCCCAACAGCCATAGTGTCCCAATAATCGTAGTTATAGCTGTCTGATCCGAACTGGTAAAATGCCATGCGGGAATAGGGCACATCCTCAAGGAATGTGTAACGGAAGGTCTGCGTGGCGCGGGAAACGTCGTCAGTGCGGCCCATCTGCGCGGAAATTTCCAAGCATGCGAGGTCGTTTCCAAGCATTCCCCTGTAAATCACTTCAGTGATATTAGGACCCTGCTTTTTAAAGAAGGTTTTAAAGCCGCGGTAGTCTATAGCTCTGCCTGAAGGGTCATATGCTAAAAGAAAATCTACGCCGCCGGTATTAGTTGTCCAATTATACTTTTCACCGTTCACACGGGAATAAAGCCCGAACGGGCAAATATCCCCCATAACGCACCAGGTCCATGAACGGGAAATATCATAGCAGAAGCTTTCCCCATACGAACCAAGGCTTGCAGATTCCCACTGCTGATGGCCGCCCCAGCCTACAAGACACAGCTGTGAATGGGTTACGCTTTCTACGCCTCCCCAGCGCGCAAAAGCACAGGTATATTCATAGGTTACGCTTTGGCCTGCCGGAACCTCAATAACAGTATAGCCGTGGTACCATCTGCCCTCCCAGTTGCGGTACGGCGAATTTTGCGCTGCATAAGTATACGCCCCGTTGGGATCTGTGCTGTAATAATGCCAGTTGCGCGTAATCTGTACCTGTATGCCGATGGGCTCTAACGTAGTAGCATCGCGGAGCATGGGGGACAGGCCGGTAACGCTGAGAGGCTCTTCTTTAATAAACTGCAAAGGCACTTTAATGGTGTGCTGAGTGGGATTGTCAATGGTAAACTTTATACGGTCATAAGTATCAAGCTGGGTCTCGGTATATTCTCCCTCACGAACGGAAAACATTCCGTTTAAATCAAATGAGTAATAGCCCAGTTCACTGTAATCTGCTTTCCGCTCTGTTCCTGCCTGGGGGGAAAGCCTTTGCGCGCTTACCGTTAGCTGTTCTCTGGCGGCATAACGTTCAGCGTCTGCCGGAACGGCAGAGGCCGAGGGAATAACCGCTATGTTGAAGCCGTTAAAGCCTCCCGGATATAATGTAAGCCCTGATGCGGTAAAAACAAGCGCTGAATCCTCCTGCTTAATGGAGACGCCCTGAGGCGCAACAACGGTAAAACCCATGCCCTTTATATCGGTAACGGTAACTGCTCTTCCGTTGAGACTTTCTTCAAACCCGACATAATCCGAGGCATACTTAAGGGAAAATTGCAGTTCTGCATCCCGGCAGGTCTGTAACTGCGGAAAGACCTCAAAGGCAATAGTGAAATATTCCGGAAGCGCCATTACTTCCATGCGGCCGTACCAATCGGAGTTTCCTGCTGTTTTTAAGCACATGACGTCCAAACGCTGCAAATATCTGCCGCTTTCCAGCATGCGGGTGCTGATTCCGGAGTCTTCCATAGCCTCCACTATATCAAACGAATAATTCTCCTCCCCGTAACGCATGGAATATTCCATTTTAACGGCGGGAAGCTCCCTTATTAAACTGCTGTCCTCCACCATTGCTGCGCCATAATCCATTGGGGCTGGAAATGCGCCGAAACGTGTTATTCCACCCGTGCCGCTGCTGACTGAAAGGCCGTAGTTGCCGCTCATCATGTAAGTTTCCTGATACATGCCTCCATTGCCCTGGGGGAGCCACATATAAGTAAAATCAGTGATATCCGGCTGCTGTACATACATTCCTGTTTCATCCTCCACTGGGGGCCGATATGTTCCCTCTGATGCGGCTGCGGACGGCGGAGCGGCCGAGGAGCCTGAAGCCCCGCCTGACGGGGCAGGCTCCTTAGCGCATCCCAGCGCCAGGACAGTAAGCATACAAACGCATAATATCAACCCTGCTGCTTTTTTCATATATATTTCCTTCCATTACCCTAAATTGACCAGGGGATACACGCCTCCGGCGGTCTGATTCCGGCATTTTCTGCGTCATCGTCAATGGGTGTGCGTTCAGTACGTTCAGTACGCCTTGTTCCCCCTTCCTTGAAAATGCCGGAATCAAACCTGCTGGAGGTTAACGAGTCGGACGGCGGCCGCTGCCCTGACCGTATATGCCCTTGTTAATTTAGGGTAGATTTTTATTTATTAAAACATATATAAGCCCTGAACTGAATAGACAAAACTAACCTCTTGTTGTACAAAACTGATCTAAAATTATTATATGTTAAGGCGCAAGCAGATAGTAAATAAAATTGATAACGGTAAATCTAATATTATAAGAGCTGTTTGGTTTCTTAAAACGGTGGTTTTGGTGCAGCCTATACCCTCAGTTTATAAGCAAGACGGTAAGAAGGTATGAAATATGCGTCCTGCTGTGTTGCTTTGACTCCATGTACGCCCGGTACATGTCGTTTAAAAGCGCGCTTCACCTGGCACAAATTTTATGCCTTCTGACTCTGGAGACCTCAAACGGAGAGAATTCCTTCATTTTCAAGGCAGACGAAGGAAGCGGGGAGTACGCTGATTGAGGATAACGCAGTAAATGAAGTAATTATCACTTTGAGGCGTGCAGTTCCTTGTAAACTGAAGGTAACAGCCGCATAAGCGCCAAACTTAAGCCTGCGCATCTCCACGTTTTATTGAGGTAACAGCCGCATAAAGCCGCATAAGCGCCAAATTCAATGGTGGCTTTGGCGCTTAGACCGCCTCTTGGGCGCAGTATTGCTTTTGCGCCCGTTTAAAAGGGGAACCGTTCCCCATTAATTAGCTGCCCTAAACAATCCTTTTTGGGCACGCCCTTTAGCAAATATGCCCTTTTCTGCGCAAAGGGAACTATAGTATTCTTTTTATAATAATCTGGGCCGAGGCTCTGGGCTCTAAGGTTATAGTGAAATTTTCCAGTTCGCTGCCCAGAAAGCGGCGCTTGCAGTTTAAATCATCCAATTCGTAAATGCCTTCAGGCTCAATTCCGTAGAGCTTTACCGTCAAATGGGGCTGCGGGCAATTCTCCCTTCTGTATGCCTGAATAAGTCCTTCGCCCTTTTCCACGTCCATAAACTGCCAGGCTATCCATTTGGTGTTGTCGTTGCTCCACTTTGTCAGCGGAACATATTCCTTATCGAAATACCCGCTTATTTTCCGCCACTGCTCACAGTGCCTGCGTATCTGGGCCTTGAAATTTTCATCATTGCTCGTAACGTCGTAGAGCATGACGAAACCCGGCGCAAAGGAAGAGCGGGCGGCGTATTCATCCGCATGACCGATATCTCCCCTTTGGGCGGTCATGGCGGTAAAATAGGGGAACAGCTGATAAAGGGACCAGTGCATGGCCTGCTTTTTTGTGTGGTCCGAATAGGGAGAATCGCTCTTGTGCAGAGGAATTGCCCGGCGCATGGTTTCAAGATCGTTGCGTCTTCCGCCCGAAGCGCAGGAATCAATGATAAGGCCGGGTATGCGCTCCAGGAGCGTATCAAAATATTCCAGATATCCCTGGACATATCTGTTTTCGGCAAAGCCTGTCCTGCCTTCTTTTTGGTCCTGGTGTTTCCAGAAGGGCAGCGGGTCGATATTAAAATCCTGGCGGTACAGAGAAATGCCGCCCCTTGTTAATACGCTGGTTACTCTTTTTAACAGCCACTGGCGGAAATCCGGATTGCCGAAATCGGCCAGCTTGGAGCCTGCGCCCGGAATTTCCAGGCACCAGGGCGTATCCCAGAGAAATGTGTCAGGCTGCACCCGTTCAGGCTCGAACCATAAGAGGGTTCTGGTTCCCTCTTGAGCGGCGTATTCGGATATTGCGCGGAATTCACTGGGGAAGCGCTTGGTATCTACCTCCCAGCTTCCGGTCTGCCAGCCCCAGTCGGTAATGGAGGTCTGCCCGTTGATAAAATACCAGCCGGCGTCCATCCAGTGCCAGTCTGTTTTTATTCCTGCGTCCCTGTACCATTTTAAAGCTTCTATCTGGTTCTGGTCGGTCGCCTGCCCCATTTCGTTGTATACCCAGCTGGTGGAGGTGAAAATGCCCGGCTGCATTAATGCGCCGTTCTGCCGGGGCATATTGCAGTCCATGAACCAGCGCCGCCAGAGGTTAATAGTGCGTATTTCGCTCTGCTTCTCATACATCAGAACAGATATAAGGGGCGCGCGTATAATTTCTCCCGGCTTAAGCCGACCGTTTATCTGCGTATCCGCCGTAAAGCGGACGGTAAAGTCGTTGGGATAAGAATAGTTTTCAATATGCCGCGCGTCAAAGCGGGTGCGCCATTGGCCCGGCCAGCCCACCGTTAAATATATGCCCTCATCTTGGTATTCGTATCTGTAATAGGGGGTCATGAAACTGGTGGGGCGCCCGCCTACAGGCTGGAATTCCAAAAACGTGCCCGCACGCATAGGCACGCGCATGGGAGCATAGGCGTATGGATCCATTGCGTCGTCCCCGATAAAATAGAACAGCTCAGGATCTGGCTTGTTTATAGTAAAATCTGCGCCCATTATATCGCTGAGCACTCCGCTTTCCTTTTCAGAGGTGTTTTTAAAATACAGCGTCCATTCAAAGGAGGCGTATTCAAAATTGCGCTTTATTTCCGCGCGCACCTCCAGCCCGTCGGGCAGCCGCCCTATAAGGCAGCCCTCCTCCCAAGCGGCTGAAAAATCCCCGTCCAGGCCGCGGTAAGACCGGCCGTCGTATTTAAAGGAAAAGGGAAGGGCGGACATATCCGAAAACAGCTCGTTAAAATACGCTTCTGCGCGTGCTTGTTCCTTTTGACTTGTATGTATCTTTTCCATAAAAAGAATGTTCTCCTTATGCTTATATTTTCAGCCGTCCGTTTGGGGCGGCTGGTTTTTTAATTGCAGGCAGGACGTTCAGGCTCCGGTCCGTATCAAACGAACAGATTCCATAGATATATACATCCAAAAACCAATATCATTCAGACCACAATCCATTTCCTCCACTGATGCGAATTCGCCGTAGCTGGCAGTTGTTTTTTAAGTATGTGCGCTTTAAAAAACAGCGGCCTTTTTATTTATAATTACAGCTTGCATATTATTTAGGCGGCTTATTTTTCGGCATAAAGGGGCCCGTTATGAGCCGTATGGTATGACCTCTGTTTGGGCTGATTGCAGTATTTATTCCATACAGCCATAACATAATTGTTAAATGTTTGTTTGCCTTATAATATCCGAATTTCACGCCTTATCCATAGCTTACAACATACGGGTATCACGAATATTTCTTCTTACTATCCCTATCTGCATGGTGCTGGCGCAATGTGATTATATTCAACGGGGGAGCGTGTAATCGCTCCCGTTACACGGTTACACGGCAAAAGCCGGATTAAAATGATATAGATATTTTTACTCTTAGCTCTTAAACGGCCTTGAAAATATTTTCTCACCATATTCAACCAATTCTTATGCATGGTCAGACCAGACACTATCGTTTTTTAATAATTATAATAACTATAACGGCAATGGCCGCGGCCGCGCCGATTGCCGCGGCATATGGCCAAACGGCTGCGCCGGGATTATTTTCTGCGGAAGGCGAGGAAATAGCTGTCTGCCCGGACTGCTCGGCTTGCTCAGCCTGCCCGGAGGGTGGAGTATTTAACGCCGGGGGCCTGGTTTGGGCGGCGCTTTCCAGGGCGTCTAAACGCTCCTGCTCTTTTTCTTCAAAACGCCCTTGGTTTAAGTATTTCTGCATTCTTTGAGAAACGTTGCCCATATCGGTAAGCTTTAATGTTGCGGTGTCCATGCTGTCGGCCTCCCAAAGGTAGAAGCTGTATTGGCCGCTCAGCCCGCAGAGGTAGGTTTTTCCCACTATGGCGTAGCGCGTATCTATGGCCGTGCAGTGGTCGTGGGTTATAAGGCTGCCCTCCTGGAATTCCCCTTTAATGTTCTTTATCTGTTCAACAACTACATGCCTGCCCTCACATTCTATTACCTTGCCGAAAAACACTTTGGAAGCAGGATCATTTAAGAGGCTTTCGGGCACATCGCCGGCATAGCTGACGGGAACGCAGAGCAGCGTCAGGGCAATCAGTATAAAAAACAGCTTTTTCATCTTAAAACCTCCTAATATCAGAATATTAACCCTTAAAACCATATGCGTTTCTGCAATTTACCCAACCGCTTTATTCTCTAAGCGGGCTTCCCTTTTTAAAGCCTTAATTACGCCCTCAAAGGATTTTGCTTTGGGGGAAATATTCGTTTTGCCAGTATCTATTAATGCGCGCCGGCTGTTTTCGCTGCTGCGGCCGCCGTAAAATCAGCGTCTTTTTATATATAATATTACAGCCGCGGCGGTGACGGCGGCGCATAGTCCAGCCGCCCAGGGCCAGGCCAGAGTTTTTAGCTGCTTTTGCGCAGATTGGGAGGGTAAAATTACCGTTTCGTTTGACTGCGCAGGCGCGGCGGCGGAAACTTTGGGGCGGCTTTGCAAATGAATCTGGTACAGGCGGTCCTGTTCGGCTTTGTCAAAAAGGCCCTGGTTGAGATATTCCTGAATTTCCATGGAAAAGCTGTCGGAGGCGTTGAGCTTGATAGTAGATGTATCCATGGTGTCAAATTCCCAGAGATAGAGGTTTACTGAATCGCCAATTAAGGCGTTGCGGTCAAAGTCGGCATTTGCCGTATCCTCGGATAAGTTGCAGAGATTGATGCCTACAGAACTGCCCGATAAGCCGCAGAGATATAATTTGCCTGTTTCGGCGGTTCGGCCGCTAATAACATCGCAGCAGTCGATGGGCACCTGTATCAGCGTGTCCGGGTCAAATTCCCCTTTTACATTGTATATAGGTTTTATAACGACTGAATCGCCCTGGTTCTCCGCCAGTTCCCCAAAAAACATTTTGGAAGATTTATCTCTTAAAAGGATGTTTGCACGATCGTCTGCATAGCTTGCGGGCACGCTCAGAAGAAGCAGGGCTATGATGCTTATAAACAGCTTTTTCATTCCAAGAACCTCCCGTTATTAATTTTAATTTAGTACGAATAAAATTAGCTTCATGGGCTTTAGAATTTATAATGAATACTTAAAATGGGTTTGCTATGGGCAGGACGCCGTTGTTTGAATGGAAAATGATGAGCAGTGAGCCTTCCGCCGTTTCTGCGCTGGACGGCTGCCCCGTAAATTCGTTGCTTACCCCTATTGGATATGAGCCGAGCATGTCATATTTATCCAGGGGATATTTCAGACCGGTGAGAGTAACGCCGTACGCAGGGCCGTTAACGGCGAAAATGGATATGTATCCCTTTGCTTCGGGCAGAAATTCCAGCCGGCCGTTCCGCAGCACCGTAAGGGTTTCGCCCGTGCCGACGAGATAAGCGCGTCCGCCCTGCTCGGCAATGTGCTCCAGAAGCTGGATGTTGGCTATGGTGTGGGCCAGCCGTCCGCCCAGTCCGCCGTAAATGTAAAAATGCCTGTACCCGTATTCCAGGGCTATGCGCGCGGCGTGATAGGTGTCGGTATCGTCCTTTTCGGGCCTGAGCCTGATTACATCTTCCCCTTCGGGAGCATATGAGAGGGAATCAAAATCTCCCAGTATCAAATCAGGGCGTATTCCGGCCGCATTTAAATATTCCAGGCCGCCGTCAGCCGCTATTACCAAATCCTCGCGTTCCGGATGAAATTTTAAAGGCGCGCATTCGCCTGCGCCTATTATATAGCATATTTTATCAGACATTATTTTTACCTATGATATTTTCAGCGGATTAACCGCGGATAATTGTTTTTTTCAGTATAGCATATTCGTATGTTCAAATCAATATAAATTTGCCTTATTTCCCGCATACTTAATGTTTTTATCTGCTTTATCTGTGTATTAGAGTCGGCATGCAATGGATAATATCACTTAAAATGGCCGAATTGGCGGCCTTGTTTTATTACTTGCTTTTACTCTGAATAGAATGGGTATCTGCTGTTCAGATAAGGGGGCATTTTGGCTCTGCGGTTTTAGACCTTGGGAATCTCTGTCCGGGTGCGGGGGCGTAAAGCGTGTCCGGTTTTGTTCCGGCTTAGAATAATGGGGAAAGCAGATTAATACAGGGCTATGAATAATGGTTTCTTATATTGAGGATGCATTTATTTTGAGCCGGTTTTCTGCGTATGGGCGGAAGCGCGCTATTACCGCCTTGGCCGCGGGAGGCGCTGCCGTCCCCCGGTCAAGGCGGGGCGTTGGCTAGGCGTTTTGCGTCTTGGCCGCGCCCGTTTTTACGGCATTAAGGCCGTGGAGCTCCCGATGCTCCGCGCCTGAACCCGGCTGTTCTGGTAAAGCGCGGCGGCAATGCGGCTCTTAAATCAGGCCGCAGAAAACCGGGGGCTTACCGGCATGCGGAAAATAAATTAATATCCCGTTTAAAACTCTTTCTCAAAAAGTAATTGAAATATCCGTGCTTTTTATATATAATAGTGCCAAAGGGTGTTTTAAAAAACGGGGGAAATAAACTGAAAGGGCTGTAAGAATGAGAAAATTATTTTCCCTGGCTTTGGTATGCGCTGTAGTTCTTCTGTCGGGCTGTGCGGATAGCGCTGAGCCTTTAACGGGCGCCCAGCCTGATGAGGCGGTGGTGTCCGACGGGCTTTGGGCGGCGCGCCAGGGCGACTGGATTTATTACATAAACGGAGACAATTACGTCCGGGACGAGGGCGTGCGCATACATGACTACCGGGGCGCGCTCTGCCGTATGAAGCAGGACCGCTCAATGCAGGACGTGGTAGTGGCCGAAGATGTTTCCCTGTTCAACATAGACGGAGAATATATCTGGTATGTGGCCTATGACGACGGCCAAAGCGTGCTCTGCCGCATTAAAAGCGACCGCACCGAGAAGAAAGAAATACTTCGTTTTGACAGCGTTTACGACTGGGGCGGCTACGCCTATATGCAGGACGTTATATACTACGTCAAGGACGGAGGGCTTTACCGCCTTGATAAAGCCACCCTTAAAAGCGAGAGGATAGGGACGCACGACATCTACAATCTGCGGGTCAGCTCGCGGTATGTGTATTATACAGTAAATAACGAGGGCGAGCCGGGAGAATTATATAAGGCGGCCCATGACCAGACGGAGCCTGAGCAGCTTACAATGGTTCCGGCTTTCCTGCTGGAGGCGGGAGAGGGCCGGGCATATTATTATGCGCTGGCCACGGGATACTGCTATTGCTATGACGAAGAGGCGGATAAGGCCGAAGCGATAGCAATGGGCGGCTATGAGGAATTTCTGTTTGTGCCTGAGGAGGGCTTTTTGGTAGGTTCTTATATCTCCTCGGAAGAGGGGATGTACGTCATGCCCATAGAGGGCGGTGAAAGAGTCAAGATATCCGAGGACCGCGCCGAAAGGATGATATATTATGACGGCTACATCTATTATATCAATCTCTCCGAAATGTATGAATTGTACCGCATCAGGCCGGACGGCACGGACAGGGAGAGCATTTGTCCAGACGCCGTATCCGAATTGGACGTGCCCGATTTGCTGGACGGCTATTTATATTATTTCTCTGATTCGGACGAGGGGCGCATATACAGGATTAATCTGGAAACCTTGCAATATGAATGCGTTGAATATGAGGTTTCGGGCGTGATCGGCGGCTGAAGCCAAAGGGCTTACAACGCCCCGTCAGAAGCAGAAAGACGCTTAAAGCTGTGGCCAAAGCAGAAGGACGCTTAAAGCTGCGGCGTGAGCAGAGGGGCGCTTACAGCTGCGGCGGGGCTGAAAAGTTAATAAAACTGCGGCGCGGGACTGAAAAATTGCCGCGCAGGTGCATAGAACATAGAACATAGAACATAGAACCGTATCCGCTCCATATGCTCCATAGATTAGGGATATTTTTGCAGCTTAAATAATGCAGCAGGGCTCCAGGCGTATATTGCGGCTGAAGTCCAAATATGAAAGGATGAGATATATTGTTGAACAAGAAATGGAAGGCGCTCTTGGTTCTGGCTGCCGCGGCCTGCATGGCTCTTTCGGGCTGTGCGCCCAGCGTCAGCGGAGGACAGCCGGATGCCGAGGTTTTGTCTAACGGCGGAATTGCCGCCGTGCAGGGGGATTACGTCTATTATATAAACGGCTCTATGCCCGCAATGCTTTCAGACGCTCTTTCGGGCGGCAAGCAGGCGGCCATTTACCGGCTGGACAGCGAGGGTAACGCCGAGCGCATAACCAATAAAGCCGCGTATGATTTTAGGATATACGGCGAGCTGATATATTTTATCGCCCCTCTTTCCCAGAATGAGCTTGCGCTTTATATGACTAAAATAACGGGGGGCAGTCCCAGGGAGATTATAAGGATAGGCAACGGGGACACCTATTATCTGGGGGAAAACGCCATAGCGGTAGAAAAGGATTCCTCCATCAGCGTTATTGAGATAGAAAGCAATAATATTACCAATCTGGAGCTTGCTGAGGAGGACAGCGGCAATATAAGGCAGATATACATGACTTCCGACCATATCTATTATTATATTGTCAGCAAAGCGGGAATACGTCAGCTGGATTTATCGGATTTATCCAAGGAGCCGGTGGTTATGACCAACCGCAACGGGCACATCTACGGCGTGTTTGACAATTATCTCTATTATGAGCGGGCGGACGACAACCTCACGCGCTTCAGCATAGCTCCGGAGAATTTTGTCAACGGCACATATCCTGAGGGGGAGACCCTTTCCAATTCGGTTTACGATCTTTTGTTGCTGGCTCCCGACGCTTCGGCTATGGCGGGCGTTTCTTCAGACGAGGGCAGCACGGGTTTGTATGTTATGGCCCTGGACGGTTCGGCCAGAGTTAAGGTGACGGATGAGATGCCCTCTGCCGTGCTTGCCGGTGAAAAATATCTTTATTTTTCCATGCCGTCAGACAGCAGTATTTACAGAGTGGACTATAGCGGCGAAAATCTTACTCTGCTGTGCAATCAGCCTGCCGTTGCAGGCCCAGGGGAAACCGGCCCGGATTATTATATGGACGAAGCGGACGGGTGGCTGTATTTCTTTAAGCAGCAAAACGGAGGCGAGGTATGGCGGGTGCCAGTTGAGGGCGGCGAGGCCCAGAACCTTCTGGATAATTAATTATTAAAGGGAGATAGCAAGTGAAAAAATTAATATGCCTGTTTTTAGGCATTGCGCTTTTATTCGGCCTGTCCTCCTGCGCGCCGCAGGACGACATCATAGGAGAAATAGGCTATACCTTGGTCAGCGGCGACTATATATATTACATAAACGGCGGAGGCTATCCCTCCATGATAGCGGATAATTACGATGTTGCCTCAGGCGCACTCTGCCGCATGAAAAAGGACGGCTCCTTCAGGCAGATAATAGTGCCCATGTGCATAGGCGCTTATCAGATTGCGGGCGACCGCATTTATACAGTGAGCGTGCTTAAGGACAGCGAGGGCTATGAGGTAGGCGTATGCAATCTGGACGGCAGCAATTATAAAAGCGTTACCACTATCAGTTCGGGCTCCATACAATATGCCGGCGGCTATCTGTTTGTGCTGGACGGCAATATAATGTACCGCATGTCTCCCGAAGGGCATGACAAGCGGGTCATATGCAGGCTGGATATAACCAGCGCCGCATTTGACACCCAATATATCTATTATACCTATGTCGGCGCTGTGGAGGCTGGGCTTTACCGCATGGACTTTAACGGCGAGAACACCACCCGCCTGGTCAGCGAAGAGTGCCTTATAGTAAAGACGGAGGGAGACGATATATATTATCAGCATGACAGCGGGAACAGGCTGAGCAAATATAATAAAACCACAGGCAAATCCAACGGTATGGTTTATACTCCATATGAAGAATTTGCTTTTGATTTTGAGAATATGATTGCTTACGGCGCTAAGAGCGAAGACGACCCTGGAATAGTTGCCACCAATATGAATACCGGCGAAAAAGAGGAGCTTTGCACCGATTACGCCGAGCAGCTGAGCTTTTATAACGGCAAAGTGTATTATATAAACAACGATGACAACGGCTTTATATATGAGTTAGACCCTGAAACTGGGGAAAAACGCCTTATGTCGGCGGCAGTGCCGCTGGATAACGGCTACGGAATCGCCGAGGGGTATATTTATTACATCAGCCCTAATGAGAACAGCAAGCCCTTCAGGGTTAATATAGAGACTCTGGAGAGGCAGGAGCTTGGAATAAGGAAATCGTAAAATATGCAGGAAAAGACGCTCAAACTTTCGGGGATAGTGGACAGCATAATCTTCCGGAACGATTCAAACGGATATACGGTCTTTGACCTTAACTGCGGAGCCACGCTGGAAACGGTGATGGGCTCTTTTCCTGTTCTCAGCGAGGGCGAGCATATAACTGTAGAAGGCTGCTGGCAGCAGCATAAAAATTACGGAATGCAGTTTAAGGCTTCTGCCTACAGCATAGACCGTCCCGAAACCTTAGAGGATATTGAGGCGTATTTGTCCAGCGGGCTCATTAAGGGAGTTGGCCCCAGCACAGCAAGAGCTATTGTGGATGCTTTTGGAGAAGCGGCGCTGGATATTCTGGAGTATACTCCTGAGCGCCTCAGCGAGATACCGGGCCTGGGCAAGTCCCGCGCGGCCAAGATAGCCGAGAATTATAAAAATGTTTCGGGCATGCGTCAGGGCATAATGTTTCTTCAGAAGCTGGGCGTATCTACTGGCATGGCCGTCAGGATTTATAAGCAGTACGGCGCTCAGACTATGGAGCGCATTAAGGCCAATCCCTATCAATTGGTGGACGATATAGAGGGAATAGGCTTTAAAAGCGCTGATAAAATAGCGCGCCAGCTTGGGCTGGAGCACGATTCTGCCTTTCGTACCGCCTGCGGCATAAGGCATGTCCTTTCAGAGGCGGGAAATGACGGGAATATGTTTCTGCCCCGCAGCGAGCTTGCGGAGCGCTGCGCAGGGCTGCTGGAAATTGAAAGGGAGGCCGTTGAAGACGCGCTGGAGAGCGGCATATTGGAGCGAAGGCTGATAATGCGCGAGGTTAAGGGAGTCGAAGCGGTATATCTTGCTCCGTATTATTATGCCGAAGTCAAGGTTTCGGCGGCTTTAATGCTTTTAAAGAATTCGGCCGAAAGCATTTCGGGGGACGTGGATGAAGATATCAGGCTGTGCGAGGATGAAATAGGCATAGAACTGGCCCAGGGACAGCGCGAGGCCGTTAAGGCGGCGCTTTGTCAGGGTGTGGCCGTTATTACGGGCGGGCCGGGCACGGGCAAAACTACGGCAATTAACTGCATAATAAGGCTTTTCACCTTAAAAGGCAAGCGGGTGGAGCTGGCTGCGCCTACGGGACGTGCGGCCAAGCGGATGACCGAAGCCACGGGCCGGGAGGCGCGCACTATCCACAGGCTGCTTGAATATTCGCCTGACGAAGAGGGGTTTAAATTTGCCAAAAATGCCGAATCGCCTTTAGAATGCGATGTCTGCATAATAGATGAGACCAGCATGGTGGATATTTTTTTAATGAGGAGTCTTTTGGACGCGCTTAAGCCTGGAAGCTGCCTTGTGCTGGTGGGAGACGCCGACCAGCTGCCCAGCATAGGCGCAGGCAATGTGCTGAGGGATATTATTTCTTCAGAAGCTCTGCCGGTGGTAAGGCTGACTGAAATTTTCAGGCAGGCGATGGAGAGCATGATAGTGGTCAACGCGCACAGGATTAATAAGGGGGAAATGCCCCTTCTTAATGTAAAGGGCAAGGACTTTTTCTTTGAAACCTGCACGGAAGAGTATGAGGCGGCCCGCAATGTGGTTGCTCTCTGCGAAAGGCGCCTGCCTGCGCATTTTAAGGCGGACCCTTTGCGGGATATACAGGTTTTATGCCCGCAGAAGCGGGGAGAATGCGGCGTAAACAGGCTTAACGCGCTTTTGCAGGAGGCGCTTAATCCGCCGGCTCCGTTTAAAAATGAACGTATTTCAGGTGAATATGTTTTCCGCGAGGGAGACAAAGTAATGCATATTCGCAATAATTATCAGCTTGCTTTCAGGCGTATTTCTGAAAATGGCGCTGTTATAAAAGGGGAGGGTGTTTTTAACGGCGACATGGGTTATATTGAACGCATAGAGCCTCGCGGGGACGTGACGGTACGCTTTGAAGACGGCAGGGAATGCGAATATGACCAGGCGGCTTTGAACGACCTTATGCCTGCATATGCTATCAGCGTGCATAAGAGCCAGGGCTGTGAGTTTAAAGTTGTAGTTATGCCGTTATGGCAGGGCAACCCAATGCTGTACACCCGCAATTTGCTGTATACGGCAGTTACCAGAGCAAGAGAAGCAGTGGTGCTTACGGGCAGCAGGAGTGTGCTGGGATATATGGTGAACAATAATCAGATAAGCGAGCGCTATTCGGCTCTGGATGAACGGCTGAAGGCGGCGGCAAAGGTGCTTGGCGATGAAAATTAAGGAGGTTCTGGCTAGTATAGCGCGGGTGATGTGCCCGCGGGATTTTCCTTGTATGGGCTGCGGCAGCGAGGCGGTTCGGGATAACGGGCTATGCGATAAATGCAGGGAAAAGTTAAAGCTGATAAAAATAGACGGCGCGTGTCCGGTATGCGGACATGCTTCTAGGGAGGGCGACCTTTGCTCTTTGTGCGAGCATACTCAGCACCATTTTGACAGGGCGTTTGTGGTGTTTTCTTATGAAGAGCCAATCAGGGAAATTATTAAGGGTTATAAATTTTCCGGCCGGAAATATTACGGTGAGCGCTTTATTGACATAATGGCCCAGAAGCTGCCCGAACGGATAGCGGAAAATTTAACGGCGGTTACGGCTGTTCCGCTGCATCCGAGGCGCTTTAAGCAGAGAGGTTTTAATCAGTCGGAGATTCTGGCCAGAGGGATTGCTCAGAAATTAAATGTAAAATATGATGAATTGCTGAAACGGGCGGTTTACACACGCAAGCAAAGTTTGAGTAAAGAGCATAAGAGTATGAGCGGATGCTTTAAAGCAGTTAAAAATGTTTATGGCTGCGTGCTGCTTGTAGATGATGTGCTGACTACTGGAAGTACGGCGGACGGGTGCGCTGAAGAATTAAAAGCTGCCGGAGCGGAGAAGGTATATGTTCTGACGCTGGCAGGCGGAAAATAATTTAGGAGCGCATAAAAATAATTTAATTTTTCCAAAAAAATGTATTGCTTTTTGACTTCACATAGGATATAATGATAATGTTGACGTTTATTATTAGGATTTGCACCCGCTAGAGAGTGGATTAGCTTGCATGTTTTGTCTGGTTATGTTTCCCTGTCCGAGGTAGCTTTTTCCAATCTATACGTACAACAAAATATTTTTTTATTGGGGGACATAATAATATGTTTCAGGACAAGACTTTAATTTGCAAGGAATGCGGCGAGGAATTTGTTTTTACCGCGGGTGAACAGGAGTTTTATGAGGAGAAGGGGCTTAAGAATGAGCCCAGCCGCTGCCGTACCTGCCGTCAGAACAGAAAGAACGCTCAGCGCGGCGCCCGTCAGATGTATGATGCTGTTTGCGCTCAGTGCGGAGCTGCTACTCAGGTGCCTTTCCAGCCCAAAGAGGATCGTCCGGTTTACTGCGACGAATGCTATAAGGCTATGCGAGGATAATGTGCAAATAAAATAAGCTTGTAAAGTAGAACGCGGCTTTAAACCGCGTTTTATTTTTTCCTGTGGCCAGAAAAAGGATGGACGATATGCCGGAAGCGGCGGCTGCGCTAGGGGCGCGGGTGGGTGTAATATGGGGCCGAAGTCGGGGAGAAGGAATAAAGAATGGGAAAAAGTTTAGTTTGAAGATGCTATGAGGTTTGGTATATGTCCCCGCCGCAGGCGGGGACTCCTATTTTGGGTGGGGCGCCCCGCCCTCAATGTGAGCGCCCGCAGCTGTCCATTCTCAGACCAGCTATTTTGTTTGCCCTATTTTCCTATTCTTCATTATTTCCAGCGGCGCTCGCGGCCCTGCGGGCCGCAATATATTTCTTCCCGCCCGCGCCCCGTGCGGCTTCGCCGCATTTTGTGCAGCGCTTGTGGTTGCCACTGGAAGGATTAAACAAATGTGTGCTGCGCTTTATAAAGCGGGATTTGCCACGTTGCTTGTTTTACGCCGCTTGCAAGTTTTTATCGGCCGGTGTATAATTTATAATATTGTAAAATACGAGGGGATATTTTGAGGACGGAGATTCTGAAAGTAAATCAGGAGTCGCTTGATAGAGCCGGCACTATAATAAGGGAAGGCGGTTTAGTAGCATTTCCTACTGAAACTGTATATGGCCTGGGAGCAGATGCGCTTTGTCCGGATGCTGTGAAAAAGATATTTGAAGCAAAGGGCAGGCCGGGGGATAATCCCTTGATAGTACATATAGCCTCAGCTGAAACGCTGCATGAAATTGTACGCGAAATCCCGCCTGAGGCCGAGATGCTTTTAAAACGATTTACGCCGGGCCCTTTAACGCTGGTGCTGAAAAGAAACGCAAATATTCCGGACGAGGTAACGGCGGGCCTGGATACGGTGGGAGTGCGCATTCCGCTGCATCCTGCGGCGCGTGCTTTTATTAATGCGGCAGGCCGCCCCATAGCTGCGCCCAGCGCTAATCGTTCGGGCAGCCCTTCTCCCACCACCGCTCAGCATGTATTGGCGGATTTAGACGGCAAGGTGGAAATAATTCTGGACGGCGGTCCATGCTCGGTTGGGGTAGAATCAACTGTGCTTTCTCTGGCCGGCAGTGTGCCTATGCTGCTGCGGCCGGGCGGCGTAACGCTGGAACAGCTCAAAAGTGTGCTGCCCGATATTCAGGTACATAAAAGCGTTCTTAATCAGGGCATTGTGGATAAGGCGGCCAGTCCCGGCATGAAATATAAGCATTATTCTCCCAGTGCCCGCGTAGTAATAGCAAAGGAGCCGGAGACCGCCCGGCGGGTATATAATAAAGCTGCCCAGGAGGGAGTAAATGCATGGCTGCTGGCGTCCGATACGCAGATTAAGGCCATGCCTGGGGCTGATTCAGCCGTGCTTTACAGCCGGCAGCATCCTGAGCAGGCCGCCCAGCGCCTTTTTGCGCTTCTGCGGGAAGCGGACGTCCTGGGAAAGGAACTGGTTGTGGTTGTATGGGATAATCAGGAGGGACTGGGCCTTTCAGTGACGAACAGATTACTAAGGGCCAGTGCCTTTACCGTCTTATCTGGTCATGGCGAAATAGATGCCTGCGGCCGTAAAATAGTCTATTGATAATATTCGGAGGAAATGCATGGGAAAATTTTTAAATGAACATATCTGGGAACCCATAAAAGCCTTTCTGCCCAGATTGGCCATAGCTGCAGTTATTGTGCTTTTGGGCCTTCTCATCCAGTATCTGCTGCTTAAATGGCTCAATAAGCTGCTGGCGCATCGCATAGATAAAACCATGCATGCCTTTATACGTTCTACTGTCAAAATTCTGTTGTGGATAGTCGTAGTGCTTATGGCTGCAAGTTCTTTGGGGCTGGATACAGGCTCGCTGCTGGCCGTTTTAGCCTCAGCCGGCGTAGCCATAGGCCTTGCGCTTAAGGATAGCCTGTCCAATATTGCCAGTGGCATGCTCATTATTGCCAGTAAAAATTTTAAGTCGGGAGATTATATAGAATTGGAGGACGGCGCCGCCGGAAGCATAGACAGCGTTGATTTAATTTATACCACAATTAACTCCTCTGATAATAAGCGCATAGTTATTCCCAATTCGGTATTAGCCGGAAATATAGTCACCAATTACTCGCATAACGAGCTGCGCCGTGTGGACATGAATTTTTCCATAGGCTATAACGACAGCATTGCTAAGGCAAGGGAGATTATAAGCGGTCTGATTGACGAGGCGCCAGGAGCGCTAAAGGATCCCGCTCCCCTTGTGGCGGTGCTTTCGCAGGATGCAAGCGCAATAAAGCTGACAGCGCGCATCTGGTGCAAGAAAGACGACTACTGGAATGTCTATTTCTTTATGAATGAACAGGTGAAGCTGGCCTTTGACAGAGAGGGCATAACAATTCCCTTCAACCAGCTTGACGTTACCGTACACAGCGCGGATAAGGATTAAAGCCGGTGCAAAAATAATAAGGCCCCAAAGCCGTGACAAAATAAAAGCAAAAGAGGAAATATTGTGAGAGAAATACATGTAGATCAGATAACTGACTGTATAGAACAGCTGTTTAAAAGCGCCTGCCGGGAATATCCTCCCGAAGTGCTGCCTGCGCTTAAGCAAGCGGCGCAGGCTGAAGATACAAAGCGCGCCCAAAGCTTTCTTAAGCTTGCGGTAGAAAATGCTGATATAGCCGCGCAGACCGGCCTGCCCCTTTGCCAGGATACGGGTATGGCTGTAGTTTTCGCCCAAATCGGACAGGACGTGCACATAACGGGCGGGCTTTTTCAGGACGCCGTAAACCAAGGGGTGCGCCGGGCATATGCGGATATGCGCAAATCGGTGCTTTCTCCTTTGGAGCGCATTAATACAATGGATAACACGCCGGCCGTTATACATATTGAATTAATTGCGGGGGAAGAAATAATCCTGAGCGCCGCGCCCAAAGGCTTTGGAAGCGAAAATATGAGCGCTTTAAAAATGCTTAAGCCTTCTCAAGGCGTTGAAGGGGTCAAGCGCTTTATTGTGGAAACGGTAAAAAATGCCGGAGGGAATCCCTGCCCGCCCGTTGTAGTGGGCGTAGGTATAGGAGGCACTATGGAAAAGGCCGCCCTTATGGCCAAACATGCGCTTCTTAGGCCCCTGGGCGAAGAGGCGGAGGATAAAGCCCTTGCGGATATGGAAAAGGAACTTTTGGAAGAAATAAATCTTTTGGGAATAGGCCCGCAGGGATTAGGGGGCAGAACTACTGCCCTGGCCGTCCATATGGAGAGTTACCCTACGCATATTGCAGGCTTGCCCGTAGCGGTTAATATGCAGTGCCACTGCGCGCGGCATAAGACCGCTCGTATTTAGGAGGAGGACAAATGAAAGAACTGGTTTTTCCCCTGGCGGATAAAAACACTCTGCTTGATTTAAGGGCGGGGGATGAAGTTATGGTTTCGGGCATAATTTATACGGCGCGGGATGCGGCCCATAAAAGAATCTGCGCGCTGATTGAAAAAGGGGAGGAGCTGCCCCTGCCTTTAAAAGGACAGGCCATTTATTATACCGGCCCCACTCCTGCGCCGGAGGGTTTCCCAATAGGCGCCTGCGGACCTACCACCAGCGGCCGCATGGACGCGTATGCTCCTAGGCTGATAGAGTTAGGGCTTGCGGCCATGATAGGCAAGGGGCCGCGCAGTGAGGAGGTGTGCCGTTGCTGTGTTAAGTACGGCGCGGTATATCTGGCCGCGGCAGGCGGTGCGGGCGCATATATGGCCTCCTGCGTGAAGGAATGTCAGGTTATTGCCTTTAAAGAGCTGCAAAGCGAGGCTGTGCACAGGCTCCGGGTGGAAAATATGCTGCTGGTGACCGCTATAGACGCGCATGGAGGGAATCTTTTTAACAGGGATTGAAATCCTGGGCAACAGGCGTTAGCATGAGCCTAAAAAACTGTCTGTGCGCACGCGTGCCGCTGAAATGTATGCTGTGCAGGTTATTATTGTATTATTCAGCGTTATGGTTAAAGGGATAACGCGCGTTTTCTCTGTAAATATGCCTGCTTCCCGCGTTCACCTCAGCCGGCATGGTGAAACGGATAATGTTATAATAGCGGAGTCCGGTGCGCCAGCTCTCTTTGTCTTGGAAACTGGCTTCTGGGGCTGAGGGCGCAGAGTCAAAATGCGCTGGTTTCCCTCCTCAAAAGTTGCAAAAGGGACGGCTTTTAGCGGCTTGGAGCAAAGGTAGTGCGGCATAAGGCAAATTAAGTCCTTTTCGCCGTATTTTGCCTTTAAATATCAATCTTATCCGAAACGCATATAAAGCAGTATTTGTCAGAGCGCAGGAATGTCTGAATTATTGACGTTTTTGCGCTTTTGTGATATAAATTAATTAATTTTAAATTTAATTCTTGAAAAATGCAGGACGGGCGGCAAATACAGTAATAACGCTGCCTGGACAGTATTTGAAAAGATGGGCTGTTTATTTTGTTTAAGGAGAGAGATTGTCATGAAAAATGCAAAACGTATATTGCTTGTATTTCTTACGCTTTCACTATTTATGCCGGCATTGCAGGCCGGAGCGCTTGCTGAGGAGGAGGTTACTGTTGTTTCGGACGCCGGCCAGCTGCTGGAGGCTGTTAATGACCCCGGCGTAACTAATATAAGGCTGGATGCTTCCTTTGACGCAACGGGCAGCGGAGTGGTAAATGTAAGCGGCAAGATAATAGATTTGGGCGGGAATACCATTTCTGCTGATAATTTCACATTGATTTTTGAAGGAACAAATTTTACTTTGAAAAACGGCGCCTTTGATTCCAAAGGAGGCGCCTATGCGCTGTTTATAGGAGATAATGGTGAAACGGATAATGTTATAATAGAGGGCATAACTGCTGTCGGCGGTATAAACGTTTATAATGCAACCAACGTAGTGCTGCGGGATGTAAATGTTACCGGAACTGATTACTATGCCGTCTGGTGCGATGAAAACGGCCATGTTACCATTGAAAGCGGCGAATTTGCGACAAACGGCAATGCTGTTTTAGGATTGACGCTGACCGATTCTGAATTGAATATAAACGGCGGTAATTTTATTACCAACGGCAAGCCGCTGGTGCTTTTAGGCAGCTATGGAACTCCCGTCATAAGCGGCGGCCAGTTTGATACTGAAGTAAATGAAGAATACTTTGCCGAGGGCGCGGAGCTTATATCAAATCCTGAAGGCGGATACCTTGTCTGCGACCACAGCAATACCGAGACCAGGAACGCTCAGGCGGCTACCTGCGTTTCAAAGGGCTATACCGGAGAGGTTTACTGTGCTGATTGCGGTAAAAAGCTTTCGGACGGAGAAGAACTTCCTATGCTGGACCATGACCTTGAGGCGGTTGAAGGCAAAGCGCCTACCTGCGTTTCAAAGGGCTTTGAGGCTTACTGGGTATGCTCTGTATGCAATCAGATGTTTTCGGATGCTCAGGGTAAAAATGCTATAAGCGAGCCGGCGGCAATTTCTCCTACCGGGGAGCATGATTATGTGGACGGAATATGCTCCATGTGCGGCCGAAAGGATCCGGCTCTTTCCGACCCGTCGGGTACCGGCGACAGCCTTGTGGGCTGGATGGTTATTGTTCTGGCGGCGGGCGCCGCGGGTTTAACGGCGGTCCAATCAAAGAAAAAATCCAGACGGTAATTTAAAGTTCAATATATTAAAAGGCCCGCGGAAATCTGACGCAGCCGCATAAGACAGTATTATATATAATTCACCGTGCTGCGCCCAAACGGCGCTTGCCCTGACGGGCAAGTAAAGTTTCCCTGCGGCAGTTGAAGTTGCTTTGCAGTGAAGCCTGCTGCGTAATGGCCTTGCGGCAAACTTAACTTCACATTTGACAAACACTTTACTGTAATTTATTGCAGCTTCACTTCAAACCGAAGGTTTGAAACTTCATAAAATAAGATACCGCTCGAAAAGGAATCCCTTGGTTCTTCTTCGGGCGGTTTTGTCTTATACCGCAGTAAGCAGGGAATTTGCACGGCAAACGCTTACCCTGAATTGACAAGGGGATACACGTCTCCAGCGGCCTGATTCCGGCATTTTCTGCGTCATCGTCAATGGGTGCGCGTTCAGTGCGCCTCGTTCCGCTTCCTTGAAAATGCCGGAATCAGACCTGCTGGAGGCTGAAGAGTCAGACGGCGGCCGTTTGAGTAACCTGCAAAGCGCCTGAACGACGTGTGCTGGACGTACACGGAGGGAAAAGCAGCACGGCAGGACACTCAAACAGCCCTGTCCTGACCGTATATGCCCTTATCAATTTAGGGTATTGTTTTATAGAAATACTTCCTTATCGGAGGTGCCCTATCCTTGAGCCGGTTTTTCTAATCCTCAAGGATTTTTCAAAATCCAGTTAAACCGTGGTTTTCTAAGACCCGCAGGGTTCCATAGAACCGGCAGGCGTATTTTCATTTAAAACCATCAGCTCCAGGTCACAAAAGCCGCCGCCTATCTTCTCTTAAAAATATAGCTCCTGAAAATTCGCTTGTCCGGCGTTCCATTAATGCGCGCAATTCCAATGCCGCCCGCACCGACCGCCACGACCGTCTGCCCCGGTGTTCCCGGTATAACCTCCATATCCACCTTATATGTAAACTTATCACTATACTTCTGCACGAAATAAGCTCCGACAAGCGCAACCTCCTGCGGTGAGGTCAGCGTACCCAGCTGATAGTCCTCGTACAAATATACTGCGTAGCAGTAATTAGTGCTGCTATACAGTGCCACTCCCTCAAATCCAACAACAAAATTAGTCGCCTTGGCCAGATCAGCGTCAATCATTTTAAAAAGCGGGATCTGCCCCAGGACCTGCGCATTTGTCCCTTTATGTAAATACCGCCGCGAGAGCCGCACTTGCACGGAGTTTTAGCCGCACCATCACGGAGTGAGCCGCAGTCGGAGAAAAAGGCTCAAAAATCCTGTATAATATTAGTGGCACACGGACGTGTGACTACAAATTTACAGGAGGGATACCGAAATGGTAGACTACCGAGAAATCCTGAGACTGGCATCGGAACCGAGAAACAGTCAAAGGCAAATAGCCGCGAGTGTGGGAAGCTCGCATCACACCGTAAAAGAAGTGGTGGAAACTGCAAGACTCAAGGGTATTGAATGGCCGCTTGAGGAAACTGTCAGCAACGAGATGCTCATGAGCATCCTCTTTCCGGACAAGTACGAGTCGAGCAGCTGCTTCCTCGAACCGGATTATGAGTATATCCACAAAGAACTTGCTAAGCCCGGTGTCACAATGACACTGCTCTGGAACGAGTATCGCATCAAATGTGAGGAGTGCGGAAAGAGACCGTACATGTCCACCCAGTTTGGAGACAAGTATCGCAGATGGGCGCGAATCACCAAGGCAACCATGCGCATTCATCACAAGCCCGGCGATGTTATGGAAGTGGATTGGGCGGGTAACACCTTGCCGATTTACGATTCCGTAACCGGCGAAGTAAAGCTTGCGTACTTGTTTGTGGCAGTATTACCTTGCAGTTGTTACACATACGCGGAAATATGCCCGGATATGAAGAGCGAGAGTTGGCTCTATTGCCATGCGCACGCATACAACTATTTCGGTGGCGTTACACGGCTACTGGTTCCGGACAATCTGAAAACCGGTGTTACCTTGAACACAAGGTATGAAACGGTGCTGAACCGTAGCTACAAGGAGCTGGCAGAGTATTATGACACAGCCATCGTTCCTTGCCGTGTGGAAGCGCCGAAGGACAAAAGCCATGCAGAGGGCGGTGTTAAATACGCATCCACTTGGATATTGGCAGCACTTCGCAACGAGCACTTCTTTTCGCTTGAGGAAGCATCCGAAGCGGTGAAGCTTAAGCTGGAGGAGTTGAATGACCGTACATTTACCGACAGAAATCGAAATGGCAGCAGAAGATCAAGTTTTTTCGAAGAAGAACGGAGTTACCTGAAGCCGTTGCCTGCACATTCCTATGAACCGGCGATTTGGATACCAAGCATGAAGGTGGGATATGATTATTTGGTCTCTGACGGACTTAACAAATATTCGGTTCCGTTTGACCTGATCGGGGAAAGAGTAGATATACGCACAACGAGAAATACCGTTGAGGTCTTTTACCGGGGAAACAGAGTGGCTCTTCATGTAAGATCTCATACCGCACAGAGAGATCCTATTGTCAATCCCGAGCATATGACTCCGGAGCACCGCAAATATTTGAATTACAATACAGAGGACTTTCTGTTGTGGGCATCAGCGGTCGGTGCAAAAACAACACAAGTCGTGAAATATTTCTTGAATTCGGGCAAAGAAGCGGAACAAGGCTTTAAGGCTTGCGTAAGTCTTAACAAGATGGTGGAGAAATACGGAAAAGAAAAAATTGAAGAAGCCTGCGGCAAGGTTCTTTTATACACCTCGACACCGTCAATACGCATCATTACTACGGTACTGAAAAGCGCGCCGGACAAGCAAACCAAGCATACGGACAAGCCCGATTACTCCAACAGTTACGGTATTACTCGCGGTGTGGAGTATTACAAGAAGGGTGGTGCGTCAAAATGATCGATTCCGCTACACTTGAGCTTTTGCGTTCTATGAAATTAAGTGCCATGGCAAGCGAGCTGAAAAAGCAGCTTGAAGATCCCGTTACTTATGGCAACCTCGGGTTTGAGGAGCGCATTGCATTACTTGTCGATGCAGAATGGGCGCGTCGCCAAGCGAACAAATTGACGAAATATATTCACAACGCGAAGTTAGCGATTCCGAGTGCCGTCATAGAAGACATTGAGTATTATGAAGACCGGCATCTCGACAAGGCTCAAATACAACGCTTAGCCACCTGTAAATACATAGATGAAGGACACCATATTATCTTCAAAGGAGCCTCCGGCAACGGAAAGACCTACCTTGCCTGCGCTCTCGGCAATGCTGCTTGCAGAAAGTTCAAGACGGTTCGGTATATCCGTATGCCCGAGCTGTTAGATGAACTGAGTGTTGCAAGAGCCTGTGGGGATTTTAAGAAAACGGTCAAAAAATTTCAGCAGGTAGACCTTCTGATCCTTGACGAATGGCTCATCCGCTGTCTTGCACCGAATGAATCATACGATCTGCTTGAGATTATTGAGGCAAGGTGCAGTCACGGAGCAACGATTTTCTGTACGCAATTTGAGGTGGCGGGATGGTACAAACGCATCAATCCGGATCCCGAGAGTGACAGTCCCATCTCCGAAGCAATCATGGACAGGATCAAGCACAATGCTTATGACGTCCTGATCGACGGAGAAAAATCCATGCGCGAAAGGCACGGACTTAATCCGGAAGAATGATCTGACCACGAGATATTGGGGCTCTGCCCCAAACCCCGAGGTTTAACGCTTTAAGGGTTTTCCGGGAAGAGTGATGTTATGTTTGTTACAACAAAAAAGAAGAGCGATCCCCATGTGCGGCATGGTATCACTCTTCCCGCTAAACCCCGTATACGGCGCTCAGGTCGCTCCTCAGCGTTGCCCTGTCCTCCGTTACAGCTAAAAGCATACTTATGATACCACGTTGCCGTCTGATTGTCAATATTTCATGTGCGGCTATCGTTCGTGACAATGCGGCTAAAACTCCGTCAGCCTGCGGCTAAAACTCCGTGCAAGTGCGGCTCTCGCGGCGGTATTTACACTTTAGCCAGGGTCTTTTCCAGAAATATTTTTGCGATAAACGGACCAATAACCAAAGCAGCTATAAATGCGACTAGATTTAAAAGCAAAGTACCAAATTCACCCGCAAACAAAGAAGTAAACAGGACCAGCCCCGTGTAAACAATGGAAAATCCGCCTATAACCAGGCCTATAAATCCTATTGTTATTTGCAGAGTCCCCATGCCCGACCTGTTTATTTTTATTCCCCAAACTTTGCCCGAATAAACAGAGGTAAAAAGCATAAAAGAAAAACCCAGCAGGAAGCCGCCGGCCAAGCTGATTATGACAGGCGGGAAATCTCCTACCAAGGAATAACTGAACCCCGCTATAACACCTCCCAGAATTACAACAAGATAAGCCATTTTATTCGTCATAAATCCTCTCCCCTTTATTATTTGTTATAAGGATTATAGACGTTTTATGTCTAAAGTCAATAGAAAGTTTCTTTCTAGCTTAAAATAACCAGGGTGACTAAAATGGAACTTTCTTTTGGCGAAAAAATACGCAGTCTCCGTGAAGATATGGAGCTGAACCAAACACAGCTGGGTCAGGCGCTTAATATGACTCAACGGAAAATATCCTATATTGAATGCGGGAAATACGAACCCAGTATTGAGGATATCATAGCATTTTGCCGTTTTTTTAATGTTTCAGCAGATTTCCTGCTGGGAATAAAGAAAGAGCGGTATTAAAACCGCTGTCTTTAAGCCTTATATGCCGGCAAACAATTCCCATAAAGCGCACAGAATGGCCGTAGGCAGATTCTGGCGGCACGCTTGTAATTATAACCGCTAAAAAATATCTGAAATTTCCGGTATCCAATTTAAATAATTTCAGTAGGCAATATCCTTACACCTGACGCTTGCTGTGCACCCAGGCGATTGAACTGCCGGCAACCATGCTCATGCACAAACCAGGGTTGAAATTCTGCAATCCGCCTATTAGAAACAATACCGTGCCTATTAAAGCATACGCCTCACTAAAAACAAACAGCGATAATTCAATTAGATTCAGAAACCACTCAGGACATGCTGTATTTTTCACTTGGCTACCCTCAGTTTACAAGGAACTACACGCCTCAAAACAGAATAATTTCTCCATTTTCCGCGTTATCCTCAATCAGCGTACTCCCCGGTACGCTTTCTTCGTCTGCCTTGAAAATGAAGAAATTCTTTTCGTTTGAGCTCTCAAAGTCAGAGGGCATAAAATTTGTGTCAGGCAAAGCGCGCTTTTAAACGACATTTACCGGGCGTACTTAGAGTCAAAGCAGCCCAGCAGGACGCATATTTTATGCCTTCTGACCGTCTTGCTTATAAACTGAGGGTAACGTCGCTGAACCATACAAGCATATCTGCCTGGCCCCTGTTGGCAAAGGCGCTGTAAGGTATCAAACGGATTTTTATCCTCTTAAGCTCTCTTCGGGCACGCGAATACAATCCATTTTGATTTACCGCAGCATAGCCCGAAACCGTCAGCGTGTTAAGGCCTATGCTATCATTATATTCCATGCTATATTCAAAATCCGAGCTGAGGCAAAGCGCATGGAGATTTTCAATGTTATCTATGGATTCAGCACAGTATACAACCGGCCCGGCCTGAATACATATTTTATTTACATCCGCCGCCACCCTGCTGTCTGATGTGACTGCAAAGGGCGCCATATCAAATTCTATTTCTATGGGCGTGCCGTCGTTTATTATTTCCGCATAGCCGCCGTTTAATGTATAGGGCTTATTAAGAGAAAATTTTTCGCACCAGGCAGGAATACGGACTTTGACCGCATCGGCGCCCTGAGCCGTTATAGAAATTTTCCCTTCAATCGGGTACATTGTTTCCTGCTTACAGGTTATATCTCCGGTTTCCAGCACGCTGGGCGCAAATTGATTAACATACAGTGTTTTTCCCTCACGGGCATAAATATATTCTCCCAGAACAGGCAGCAGCCTGTTTATATTGGGAGGACAGCAGGAGCATTCAAAGGACTGCGCACGGGTCAAAATAGGATATCTCAAAGACCCGAAAATACTCTCAAAATGCTCCTGACGCGTAATTTCAAGCGGATTTTCATAAAAGAAGGAGCGTCCGTCCAGCGAAAGCGATGAAAGCACGCCGTTATACAGCGCCCGTTCTATTACGTCAGCATAAATTGAATTGTTATTCAGCCTCTGCATTCTAAAGCAGAAGAACATCAGTCCAATGGCGGCGCAGGTTTCGTTATACGCCTGGCTGTTGGGAAGGTTAAAGGGCTGGGAAAAGCATTCGCCCAGGTAGCATGAGCCTATTCCTCCCGTTATATACATTTTTCTGCCAATAATATCCTCAAATAAATCCATGCAGGCATTTTTTAAGCCCTCATCCTTTAATTCATACGCCAAATCGGCCATAGCGCAGTAAAGATACATTGCGCGCACAGCATGCCCCACGGCCGTATGCTGCTCCCGCACGGGCAGATGTGTCTGATTGTAACCGGCCAATTCCCGGCTCCCAAAGGCCATAATTTACTTTTCATGCCTGCCCCGCTGTTCTATAAAAAAGCAAGCTAAATCCAAATATTCCTTATTGCCCGTATATCTGTACAGCTTCACCAGGGCTAATTCTATCTCCTCATGGCCAGGAGTTGCAAAGCCTGCCGATTTTTCCAGCACAAACACCTTGTATATATAGTGGGCATATTTTTCCATAAGCCTTAAAAAGCGTTTTTTACCCGTAGCCTGGGCGTAAGCAACCGCCGCTTCAAAAAGATGGCCGGCACAGTAAAGCTCATGATTGTTCCTCTCGGTAAAACGCCCGCTTTCGCATACCGTATAATAAATATTGAAATAGCCGTCCTCACCCTGGTTTGCCTCTATGCAGTCTATAAGGCTTTCTACGCGCTTTTCCAATTCTTCATTCCGGCAGCCGGCAAGAATATAGGCGGCGCCTTCCATCCATTTGGCTACGTCGCTGTCCCAGAAATAATGAGGCTTATTTTCCTCCCCTTCTTTCCAGGCGCATTCAAAGGCTTTTATGCGGCCTGTCTCCGCAAATCGGTCGTAAACTGCGTTAATGGTAACCGTTTGATTTAAATCCTGCTTTTTCTTTAAATAGCCCGAAGTAATCTTCACATCTTTATAGCTTAACGGCAGCATTTTTCCAGTCCTCCATTACCCATTTAAGATAGGCCAGCATATTAGTTTCGTCCTGCCCGTTATAAATATAGCCTAAAGAAAGCCCTACCTCCCGCGCCAGCTCTCCAAAGAGACCGCAGGCAGCAGAAACCGCCTTCCAGAGACGGTCATAACTCGCATCTGAATATGTGCTCATATATTTTTGATATATCTCCGCAGGCAACAGCCGCTTATAATATTTACCCAGTTTGCCTGCCGAAACCTTAAAATCATTTTTTACTCCTATATACCAGTTTATCATATCCTTTAAATCCGAACGCACAATCTCGTTATACATCTCCATAGCGTAAGGCAATTCATCCCTGGCTATTCCCTTTGCAACATTTTGCAGGCACCACCAGAAATTATTGCAGCAGGAGGAATAAAACAATTCGCTGGGCGGCTTTATAAGATAATCCCTGTCGCTTGCAGGGGGAAATTCAGGCAGAAAATTATCTTTATCCAGCAAAAGCACGCTCTGGCTGTCCCCGCTTATCAATTCCGGCTTTTCAATGGGTATAATGGTTAAATCCAGCCTGCTGCCGTCGGTAAAAAGCATAAGCCAGTTAAAATGCCCGCTGCCGTCAGGGTCCCGCATGGTTTCGGGCATCTGCATAATAAGGCGCTCCCCGAATATATCTAAAAAGCTCTGATCGTCCAGAAATGAATTAAAATCACGCACAACATATACTATATCATAATCCTGATATTTATCCCTGGGGGCATTGGGATTTGCACGCGAACCGTTTAAAATCACCCCGCGGACACGCTCGTCCGCGCGTGCAAAGCCCAATATCAAATCATACATTTCTCTTTCAGAACGCATTAAAAACATCCCCTTTGGCATATCTGCATCCTCCGTGTCGATACAAATTCTATATATTAATATTATAACACAGCAACCCATACCTGAAAAGACTATGCGGCAGAAAAAGCTGTTTTTCCGGCAGGGGCGCATAATAAAGGGGGCGGGGCGGCTCTTGACAGGCTGCGCCTGTCCGGACCGCGCCTTACGGCGCCGGTCCGGCGGCCGTTCCGGCCGCAA